>NZ_CP080439.1 GCF_021216655.1 Clavibacter michiganensis | reverse complement strand
TCTGCGCCTGCGTCGACGAGCTGACCGATGGTGAGCTCGCCCAGTTGAATCTCCCCACCGCGCAGCCCCTCATGTACCGCTTCGATGCGCCGACGGGTTTCGGTCCACGGGGTGGCGAGTACATCGATCCGGACGCACAGGAAGCAGCAGCGGCCGTCGCTGCCGAGGGGGGAACATGACCACGCGATCGCACGACGCCGCAACGGGTGGGCAGTTGCCTGATGACCCCGACGTCGACGTCGATGACCCCACGACCTCACCGCGACCGGTGCACCTGCGCTGGCGGTACCTCGGACTCGTCGCGCTCGGCGGCACGGTCGGCACCGGAGCGCGAGAGACCATCAGCTACGTCTTCCCTGCCGCCGACGGGGTGTCCTGGGCGATCTTCTGGATCAACGTCACCGGTGCGCTCCTACTCGGGCTGCTGCTGGAGCATCTCGCACATCGAGGCCCTGACGAAGGCCGCCGCCGCACCACCCGGCTGCTCGTGGGGACCGGAGCGCTCGGCGGGTTCACGACCTACAGCGCCCTCGCGTCCAGCACGGCCGCCCTGATCCTCGACGACCATGCGCTCGTCGGCGCCGGGTATGCGTTGCTCACGGTCGTGACCGGCGCCCTGGCCACCACCATCGGTCTCGTCACCGCGCGTGCGCTCCGGCCCAGAGGAGCGCACTCATGAACGTACTCATCCCGATCGTGGTCGCCGTGGCCGGAGGCGTCGGCGCCGCCTTGCGGTTCTTCCTCGACGGAGCGATCAACCGAACTCGCCAGTACCGGCTCCCGGTGGGGACACTGACGATCAACATCACCGGCTCGTTGCTACTCGGCCTACTCACCGGCGCAGCGACCCATCTCGGCGCCACAGCCGTCGCGGTCCTCGGCACCGGCCTCATGGGCGGATACACCACCTTCAGCACCGCCAGCTACGAGACGATCCGCCTCGCCCGCACCGGGCGGGTGCTCACAGCAGCCGGCTACGGCTTCGGAATGCTCATCACCTCCGTCGCCTCCGCGATCGCCGGCATCGCTCTCGGCACACACCTCTGACTCCCCGACCCGACACAGGAGACGACATGCACTTCGACATCACCATCGAGATCCCCCGCGGCAGCGGCAACAAGTACGAGATCGATCACGCGACCGGGCGGATCCGCCTGGACCGAGCCGTGTTCACCAGCATGGTGTTCCCGCAGGACTACGGCAGCATCGATGACACCCTCGGCGACGACGGTGATCCTCTGGACGCGCTCGTGCTCCTGCCCCGCCCGACCTTCCCCGGTGTCGTCATCGACGTGCGTCCTGTCGGAATGCTCCGCATGGTCGACGAGAACGGCGGCGACGACAAGATCCTCACCGTCCCCTACGGTGACCCCCGCTTCGCGGACATCCACGACATCGCCGACGTCCCGGACACGACCCTGCAGGAGATCGAGCACTTCTTCTCCCACTACAAGGAGACCGAGCACGGCAAGCACGTGACCACCGCCGGGTGGACCTCTGTCACTGACGCGGAGGCCCTCATCCGCACAGCCCAGCAGCGCTTTCCCCGCCACCGCTGACCCCTCAGCCGGCCGACCGTCGGCTCCCGCGCACGACCTACCCCGAATGAGAAGCGATCCCATGAACGAGTACATCAGCAACACGCACCACGCATCACGGCACACAGGCGAGTACGTCACCCGCACCCTGCACCCGGTCACCATCACGGACCTCCGCGCGTCCCGCATCCTCGACTCCCGCGGCTACCCGACGGTCCGCGTGCACCTCACGCTCACCGACGGGACCACCGTCGCCGGTGACGCCCCGGCGGGAGCATCGACCGGTGCACACGAAGCCGTCGAGCTCCGCGACGGCGGCGACGCCTACGCTGGCCGCGACGTCTCCCAGGCCCTGCTCATGACGGCCGCGGAGGTCGCCCCGCTGATCACCGGCAGGAGCTGGGTGTCGATCACCGAGCTCGACGCCGCCCTGGCCGCACTCGACGGCGCCGCCGGGTACTCGCGGTTGGGAGCGAACACCGTGGTCGCGACCTCCATCGCCATGTCGCGCGCGTTCGCCGCCGCCGCTGGACTGCCGCTGTGGCGGTGGATCGCTGACGTCACCGGCAGCACGCCGCGCCTCCCCGTACCGCACTTCAACGTCCTCAACGGCGGCGCTCACGCTGCGAACGCGCTCGACTTCCAGGAGTTCATGATCGCGCCCGTCTCCGCGACCAGCATGGTCGACGCCGTCCGCGTGGGGTCGGACGTCTACCACGCCCTCTCTGGCATCGTGCGGGAACGCTTCGGCGCGGTCGGACTCGGCGACGAGGGCGGTTTCGCACCGGCGATCACATCCCCGGAGGAGGCCCTGGATCTACTGGTCGACGCCATCCGCATTTCCGGACACGACGCGGGCGTGAACGCGATGGCTATCGCACTCGACCCCGCAGCGAACGAGTTCGCGCTCGGCGACGGCACGTACCGGATCGTCGATCAGCACCTGGACCGTGACGGCCTCGTCGCGTACTACGAGCGCCTCGTCGGCACCTACCCGATCCGCAGCATCGAGGACGGCTTCTCGGAGGACGACCATGCCGGGTGGAAGGCCATGAACACCGCTCTGGGCTCTCGTCTGCAGATCGTCGGCGACGACCTCTACGTCACAGACCCCCAGCGCATTCGCGACGGGGGCCGGGATGGCCTGTCCAACGCCGCCCTGATCAAGCCCAACCAGATCGGCACCGTGTCGCAGACCTTGGACGCGATTCGCACGGCCCGCGAGCTGGGTATGCGCAGCATGGTCTCGCACCGCTCCGGAGAGACCACGGACGCGTTCATCGCGGACCTCGTCGTCGGAACCGGCACTGGGCAGATCAAGTCCGGAGCCCCCGCACGAGGCGAGCGCGTGGCGAAGTACAACCGGCTCACCGAGATCGAAGAGACCGCACACGACCTGCCGTACGGGCTGGCATGACCCGTCAGCAAGCACGACGAGCGTCACACGGCACGTGCGTGCACGGCCACGAGAACACGCGACGAAAGAGGGTGCGATGACTGGAGCAACCGACATGAAGCCACGGAGCTGGGCTGTGACGCACGGGATCGAGGCGACGCCGTCCCGCGGCATGCTGCGGGCCGTCGGCATGGGCGACGAGGACTGGGACAAGCCGCAGATCGGCATCGCCTCGTCGTGGAACGAGATCACGCCGTGCAACCTGTCCCTGGACCGTCTCGCCCAGGGAGCGAAGGAGGGTGTCCATCGAGGTGGCGGCTACCCGCTGCAGTTCGGCACGATCTCCGTCTCGGACGGGATCTCGATGGGCCATGAGGGCATGCACTTCTCCCTCGTGTCTCGGGAGGTGATCGCCGACAGCGTCGAGGTCGTCGTCAGCGCTGAGCGGTTGGACGGCACCGTCCTGCTCGCCGGATGCGACAAGTCCCTCCCAGGGATGCTCATGGCAGCCGCGCGACTCGACCTCGCGAGCGTGTTCCTCTACGCAGGATCCGTCCTACCCGGATACGTGCAGCACGCCGACGGGACGGGCAGGGAGGTCACCATCGTCGACGCGTTCGAAGGCGTCGGCGCCTGTGCTGCCGGAACCATGACCGAGGAAGAGCTGAAGAAGATCGAGTGCGCGTCCGTCCCCGGGGAAGGCGCATGCGGGGGCATGTTCACCGCGAACACCATGGCCTGCATGGCCGAGGCGCTGGGCATGTCGCTACCCGGATCCGCGGCGCCACCGAGCGCCGACCGCCGTCGCGACCAGTACGCGCACCGATCAGGTGAAGCGGTCGTGGAGATGATCCGGATGGGGATCACCGCACGTCACATCCTCACCAGAGAGGCATTCGAGAACGCCATCGCCGTCGCCATGGCACTCGGAGGGTCGACCAACGTGGTGCTCCACCTGCTGGCGATCGCGCACGAGGCTGAGGTCGAGCTCACCCTCGACGACTTCGACCGGATCGGATCCAAGGTCCCGCACCTGGCCGACATGAAGCCCTTCGGGCGCTTCGTGATGCGCGACGTAGACCGTCGAGGCGGTGTCCCCGTCATCATGAAGGCGCTGCTGGACGCCGGCCTGCTCCACGGCGACTGCCTGACGGTCACAGGCAAGACCGTCGCAGAGAACCTCGCGGAGATCGACCCACCCGAGCCCGACGGGGAGGTGTTCCACCGCCTCGACGATCCCCTCCACGCCACCGGCGGACTCACGATCCTCCGAGGGTCGCTTGCGACCGACGGCGCTGTTGTGAAGACAGCCGGCTTCGACGCCACCTCGTTCGAGGGATCCGCGCGAGTCTTCGATCGCGAGCGCGCCGCACTGGACGCGCTAACCGAAGGCCGCATCCGCCCGGGCGACGTCGTCGTGATCCGCTACGAAGGCCCCAAGGGCGGACCAGGCATGCGCGAAATGCTCGCCATCACGGCCGCCATCAAGGGCGCGGGATTGGGAAAGGACGTCCTCCTTCTCACCGACGGGCGGTTCTCCGGCGGCACCACCGGCTTGTGCATCGGCCACGTCGCCCCGGAAGCCGCAGACGGCGGCGTCATCGCGTTCGTGTGCGACGAGGACCGGATCCGCGTCGACATCCCCACCCGACGCGTCGACCTCCTCGTCGACGAGGAAGAGCTGGAGCGACGCCGACAGGGCTGGGTACCTCTGCCTGTTCGGTACACACGGGGAGTGCTCGCCAAGTACACGCGCCTCGTCGGATCGGCCGCCATCGGAGCGGTCACCGGGTAGGGGGCCAGCAGGACGAGCGCTGCGCGCTCGTCGCTGCTCGCCGCATGACGCACGGGCCGCCCTCCCGGAGGAGGACGGCCCGTGCGTCATTCGCCCCGATGCGGGTGCCGGTGGGATCAGACGCCGTAGTACAGCTCGAACTCGAACGGGTGCGGACGCTGCGCGAGGGGCTTGATCTCCATCTCGCGCTTGTACTCGATCCACGTCTCGATGAGGTCGGGCGTGAACACGTTGCCGGCGGTGAGGAACTCGTGGTCGGCCTCGAGCGCCTCGAGGGCCGCGCCGAGCGACGCGGGGACCTGCGGGATGCCCTTCGCCTCCTCGGGCGGGAGCTCGTAGAGGTCCTTGTCGACGGGCTCGTGCGGCTCGATGCGGTTCTTGATGCCGTCGATGCCGGCCATGAGCTGGGCCGCGAACGCGAGGTACGGGTTGCTCGACGCGTCGGGCGCGCGGAACTCGATGCGCTTCGCCTTCGGGTTCGTGCCCGTGATCGGGATGCGGATCGACGCCGAGCGGTTGCCCGCCGAGTAGACGAGGTTGACGGGCGCCTCGAAGCCGGGCACGAGGCGGTGGTACGAGTTCACCGTCGGGTTCGTGAAGGCGAGGATCGCGGGCGCGTGCTTGAGGATGCCGCCGATGTACCAGCGCGCGACGTCCGACAGGCCGCCGTAGCCGGCCTCGTCGTAGAACAGCGGCTTGCCGTCGTTCCACAGCGACTGGTGCGTGTGCATGCCCGAGCCGTTGTCGCCGAAGAGCGGCTTCGGCATGAACGTGGCCGTCTTGCCCCACTGCTCGGCCGTGTTCTTGACGATGTACTTGAACTTCAGGATGTCGTCCGCCGCGTGCACCATCGTGTCGAAGCGGTAGTTGATCTCGGCCTGTCCGCCCGTGCCCACCTCGTGGTGCGCGCGCTCGAGGATGAGCCCGGCGTCGATCAGCTTGAGGCTGATGTCGTCGCGGAGGTCGGCCTGCTTGTCGACCGGGCTGACGGGGAAGTAGCCGCCCTTGTACGGCGTCTTGTTGCCCAGGTTGCCGCCCTCCTCCTCGCGTCCCGAGTTCCAGGCGCCCTCCTCGGAGTCGACCGAGTAGAAGCTCGTGTGCTGGTTCACCTCGTAGCGGACGTCGTCGAAGATGTAGAACTCGGCCTCGGGCGCGAAGAACGCGGTGTCGGCGATGCCCGTCGCGGCGAGGAACTTCTCGGCCTTCTTGGCCACCTGGCGCGGGTCACGGGCGTAGATCTCGCCGTTGCGGGGGTTGTAGATGTCGAACACCATGATGAGGGTGCGCTCGATGCGGAACGGGTCGATGTAGGCCGTCGTCACGTCGGGGATGAGCTGCATGTCCGACTCGTGGATGCTCGCGAAGCCGCGGATGGACGACCCGTCGAAGGCGATCCCCTCCGTGAAGAACTTCACGTCGACCGTGGATGCGGGGATCGTGAGGTGCTGCTGGACGCCGGGAAGGTCAGTGAACCGGACGTCGAGGAACGTGACGTCCGTGTTCGTGATGAAGTCCAGGACTTGGCTGGGGTCAGTGAACACGCTGGCTGCTTTCTGCGTCGATGCGCAGGTGATCGCCTCAGGACCGATGCCACCGCAAGCGACCACCCGTACGGGTGGGATAGGAACCATCAGCAAGCGGTGCGGTTCGGACGGGTCGTCCTGGCGGGATCCATCGCCGCCGCGAGTGTAGCCCGCGCCGCACATCGAATCGTGTGCCACCCCTCGGCCCGTGGGACAGCGAAGGGTCCGGGAACGCCAGCGTCGGTGCGGGCTACCCGATGACGGGGCGATCCGCCGGCCACTCGTAGAGGAGGGTCCGCCGTCGGATGGCCAGGGCCGACGCTAGCCCGATCGGACCGACGCGGCCGGCGAACATGAGAGCGGCGAGGACGTACTTCCCGACCGTTGCTGCCCCACAGGCTCATCCACCCGTTGGTGCCGGACGTGCGCTTGGGCAGCAGCATTCGGTTAGGCACCGCAGCGGCACGCGCGCGCTCACGCGGCAGCTTGACGGCGGGGAAGTAGGCCGCGGGCTAAGGGTGTCGCTGGCACTCCACCGCAGCCCGGGCCGCCATCGATTGATCAAGATCAGACGCCGCTAAGCGGCGAAAGTCACACCTAGGGGCTGTGCTGACCCCGACCGGCCACCTCGTGGGCGACGCGCAGGAAAGCAGAACCAGCTGGCTGGGGCTCTCCCGACCAGATCGCCCGCAACGGCCGGGCAAGTGGCGGCCCGGAGAGCGGGACCCGCACCAGCGACCCAGCGTCGATGTCGGCGGCGACCGTGCGGAGGCTCATCACCGCCGGTGCGATCCCCGCCTGCGCGTTCGCCCGGATGATGCTCGTGGTCTCCAGCACCGCGGCCGGAACCGACATGTCCACACCGGCCTCCCTGAGCCATGCGGCGAGGGTCGCGCGAGTGCCGGAGCCTTCTTCCCGCAGGATCAGAGCCGTCGCCGCCAGGACCTCCGCAGTGATCCCGGTCGACCGGGCCCAGGGATGGTCTGGAGCGACGACGACCGCGAGCTCATCGTCCGCGATCACCTGCGCGGACACACCTGCCACCACCACCGGGGTCTCCGTGAACCCGAGGTCCGCGCCACCCGACTGCACGAGGTCCGTCACCGCGGCGGAGTTGCCCGCGATCAGACGCACGCGCACGTCTGCTTCACGGCGTCGGAATTCGAGCAGCCAGCCCGGCAGCAGCAGCTCCGCGATCGTCTGCGACGCCGCGACGACGAGCGAACCCGTGGGAGCCCGCAACGCAGCCACTCCTGCCTCGAGGCGGCGGGACGCGTCGAGGACCGGCCCCGCGAGCCCGAGGACGAGTCGTCCCGGATCGGTCAGCACCGAGCCGGTGGCCGACCGGTGCACCAACGGGTGGCCGACCGCGCGCTCGGCGACCCGGATCCGAGCAGACACTGCCTGTTGCGTGACGCCGAGCGCGCCAGCGGCAGCGGAGAGGGAGCCGGTCTCGACCACGCGTTCCAGGACCTCGAGGGTGTCGAGGTCGAGAGTGCGGTCTGTGAGTCGCCGTAGTGCCACAACCGACGATTGTGCCCTATCAAGAGGAACCCAGTTCCGCCGGGACCAGGATGCGCGCAGGCTTGGCCCATGACAACGCTCCGCACCGACCCTGCACCCGCGAACGGTAGCCAGCTGCCCCAACGGCCGCAGACGGCGTTGTTCCGCGATCTGGAGCGGCCAGGCCTGATCGTGTCGAACCTCACACCGAACTGGTTCGCATCGATCATGGGCACGGGGATCATCACCGTCGCAGCTGCGTCACTGCCACTCCAGTTCCCCGGACTGCGCATCGCGGCGACGGTGGTGTGGGCGATCGCCGCGGTGCTCCTCGTCGCCCTCACGGTCGCGACGGTGCTGCACTGGATCCGCTACCGGAGCACCGCAGCCGGGCACCACCTCAACCCGGTCATCTCCCACTTCTACGGCGCCCCGCCGATGGCGTTCCTCACCGTCGGCGCCGGGACGCTCCTGCTCGGCAAGGACTGGATCGGCCTGCCCGCCGCCGTGGCCATCGACTGGGTCCTGTGGACCATCGGCACCATCGGCGGACTGCTCACGGCAGTCCTCGTACCGTACCTGGCGTTCACCCGCCACGAGAACAAGCCCGACTCCGCGTTCGGCGGCTGGCTGATGCCCATCGTCCCGCCGATGGTGTCCGCCTCCACCGGTGCCCTGCTGCTGCCGTACGCGCCCGCCGGACAGGCGCGGGAGACGCTCCTGTGGTCCTGCTACGGCTTCTTCGGCCTCAGCCTGATCACGTCGCTGGTCGTGATCACCCTGATCTGGAACCGGCTCGCGCAGCACAAGGTCGGGGCCGCCGGCATGGTGCCGACCCTGTGGATCGTCCTCGGTCCGGTCGGACAGTCGATCACGGCGGTGAACCTCCTCGCATCGAACGCGCCCACCGTCGTCGACGCCAGCATCGCGCGTGCGCTGCTGGTCGTGGCGCTGGTGTGCGGGTTCGCGATGCTCGGCTTCGCGCTGCTCTGGACCGTCATCGCCCTCGCCATCACCGTCCGGACCGCCCGCGAGCACCTGCCGTTCAGCCTGACCTGGTGGTCGTTCACGTTCCCCGTCGGCACCTGCGTCACCGGACTCAACGGGCTCGCCCTGCACTCCGGCCTCACCGTCATCGCCGTCCTCGCCGTCATCTACTACGCCGGCCTCGTCGCCGCATGGATCACCGTTGCCCTTCGCACCTTCCACGGATCCGTCATCCGCGGCACCCTGCTGGCACCGCCACAGCCGGCATGAGCACTCCCGGGGAACTCGCGCTTGACGTCATCACCGATGACGTCGTCGAAGCCGCCGGCAGCACCCTCGTCCTCGGCACGACATGACACGACACCGATCGCGGCGAGAACGACGACACAGAGCGAGGCTGCTCACACGGGCGGTGTTCTACACGCCCGACGTCCTGCCCCGGCCGAAGGACCTCATGCGGGAGCTGGACCGCTGGACGGTCGACCTCGGCATCAGGATCGAGGATCACCAGCGCACGATCGGGAAGATCACCGGCACCGCCGGCGATGCGCGCCGGTGGGTCGAGCTGCTGATCATCGACGAAGCGGAACGGCTCACGCCCACCGCGCTCGAGCTCCTCCGCGATCGGCACGACCGCGAGCACCTCGCGATCATCCTCATCGGCATGCCCGGCATCGACCAGCGCTTCCGCCACTACCCCCAGCTCTACAGCCGCCTCGGCTTCGCCCACCGCTACCGCGCCCTCGGCCAAGACGAGCTCCTCTTCGTTCTCGACCGCCACTGGAAGCGCCTCGGCCACACCCTGAACCCCGACGACTTCACCGACGCGCAAGCCATCGCCGCGATCCAACGCATCACCCGCGGCAACTTCCGACTCCTCGAACGGCTCTTCCCGCAGATCCAGCGCGTCCTCAAGATCAACCAGCTCGAGACCATCACCGACGACGTCGTCGAAGCCGCCGCCAGCATCCTCGTCACCGGATGACGACACCGAACGGCAACAGAACCGCGCCATGAAGCGGCACCGCCCACACGTCGGTCGCGGAACTATGCGTCTCAGGTAGGTGGTCCGGCCAGTGTTCCGGTGAGGGTGCCTCACATGAGACACTTGACTCATGGCTGGACAGCTCATCGGATACGCCCGCGTCTCGACCGACGAACAGGACGTCACCGCGCAGCGCGACGCCCTGACCGCGCTCGGCATCACGTCGGATCGGATCTACGTCGACCACGGCCTCACGGGCACGAACCGGAATCGTCCGGCGCTCGGGAATGCGCTCGAGGCGTGCTGGGCCGGAGACACGTTCGTCGTCACGAAGCTCGACCGGCTCGCCCGGTCGATCAGCGACGCCCGCACCATCGCCGACGAGCTCGCGGCCAAGGGCGTCGCGCTGAGCATCGGCGGATCCGTGCACGACCCGACCGACCCGACCGGGCGGCTCCTGTTCAACATGCTCGCGATGTTCGCCGAGTTCGAATCCGACCTCATCCGTGCGCGCACCCGCGAGGGCATGAAGGTCGCCGCGAAGAAGGGCAAGCTCAAGGGCGGCAAGCCCAAACTCTCCCCCGCCGCCGAACGGCACCTCGTCGCGCTGTATCGGGCCGGCGACCACTCGATCAGCGAGCTCTGCGACCTGTTCTCGATCGGCCGCGCCACTGTCTACCGCGCCGTCGATCGACACCCCATCCAGGAGAGCGGACAGGTCACGCTCCCCCGCGTCGACGACGACCCGGAGAAGTAGGCGCATCCGCGGCTGTAGCTCGACGGTGCACAACCCGACCGCGTCAGACCCTCGAAGGAGTACACCTCAGATCGTCGCCGAGAGGCGGCCCGGACGCGCCGCATCAGCCGCGGTCTGGCAATCGGAAGGTGTACACATGCGTCACATCCGGAACCACCACGCGCTAGCCACCATCGGCGCCGCAGCACTCCTCCTGGTAGCCGCTGTCCCCTCGCAGGCGGCCCTTGCCAGCACGACTAGAACGGTCGTGACGCCGATGAGCTTCGGCGGCTACGACGCGGCAGCCGCGAAAGCCCAGGGCTTCGAGTTGCAGACCGTCAATGGGCGCACCGTCCCCGTCCCCGTCACCGACGACGCCAAGAAGAAGTGGGCCGAGGCCTCCGCGGAGAACGCGGCCGTCGTCCACCCGGACGGCACTGTAGAGGGCAACTGCGGCTCGTCAACCGTGACCGCCGTCTACAACGGAGGGAACACGATTCGCGTCGTCACGAGCTACGTCGTGAAGGCGCCCGCGGTCGACCACGCCTGGTTCGTGGACGAGTCCCTCATCGCCACCGGCACAAAGGTTCATCAGTTCAACTTCTCAGGCCTGAGTACCGGCCGGCTCAGCTGGACGAGCGATCCCCAGATCTCGCCGGCGATCCGCGACACACAGCAGGGCGGCAGCACACAGGTGACCCTCGGCTCGCACGCCGTGCTCCTCGGTGGCTTCGTCTGCTACTCCGGAGGACCCATCGACGTCTTCTAGGACTGCGGCCTGGTCAGCTCATCGAGAGACCGGCACGGAGCGCGGAGGGGTACACATCTGGATCCTTCCGCGTTCCGGCGGCAACGGTCATGAACTCCGGCCCGTTCCACTCGGCTCCGCCGGAGGGCTTGTACGGCATGACGAAGATCTGCCGGAGGCCGTGCCGCCACGCGGCCACGGTGGCCGGCAGCGCCCGGCGCTCGGGAGACTCGAACACGGTGGCGGTCTTCAGGCCATCGAGGGTCGCCATCCACTCGGAGAACGCAGCCTGGTCTATGCCGTCCCACCCGTGCTCTCGACTCCACCACACCGGTCCGGTGATGCCGAAGTGCTGTGCAAGGTCGGTCTTGTCGCTGTAGTCGCCCTGCGAGCGAGCGTTCCAGTAGATGTTCGCCCGCCAGACCTCCGCCCACCGGAGCTCGAGGGCCGGAAGGTCCCAGTGCGCCGGCCGCCGAGACGCCCCCACCGGGGGTTCAGGATCCAGATCCGGGATCTGGATCCAGGGCGAGAGCTCCCACGCGTGCTTCACGTACAGCAGCTCCATCAGCGGACGCGGGAACTCCGTGATCGTCAGCTCCATCTCCGCCGGCCACTCGACATCTTCCGGTACGCGCTCAAAGTGCATGCCCCGCTCCCCTCGTGTGTGTACAGCAGTGTGCACCTCGGGCTCCGGATGCGCGTGAAGCGCTCACCGCACCAGAGGCTCACGCCTCGCGCCGCGGCCCCGGTCGAGCTCGCTTCACCCGGCCCGTCCTGATGGTCCGAGAAGGCTGTTCGGCCGTCGGCGGCCGTCGTCCTGAACCGGTGCCGACCGTCAGCGAACCCAGTGCCGACCGAGAACACGTCGCAGAGAGCAGGCACGTCTCGCATCCTGGGATGCGATGATGCGGACCAGCAGCACTTGCGGGACATGGTTGCAGGACGATCCCGACCACGGCACTTCGCGCGACGCTCCGCCCTCACACGGGACGTCCCGTAACCCAAGGGTTACAGGACAGACTCAGGTACTCCGCCTGAATCTCCACTGAGCCGGCGCTCGGCACCCTTGCCGCCGGATCTTCACAATCCGCTAACTATGGTTGCACTTTATGCAACCTGCAGCTACGTTTTCGGCATGTCCAAGACTTACTCCGCTCTGGAGAGACTGTTCCCGCTGACGGGCAAGCCCGGCCTGATGCTTGCGCAGTATGTGCGGTTCGGCGCTCACGGAATCGACATCGCCGGTGCAGGGCGGATCGCTGGCCTGTCGTATGCCACGGCGAACCGTGCCACGGCTGTCCTCGTGGAGTCCGGCCTCGTCGTCGCCTGCGATGGGGGCGGCTATCGGTTCAACATCGACGCGCCCCACGGGGGGATCGTCTTGGACGCTGTGCAGGCAGCAACGGGCTACGAATACCGCCAGGAGCCTCGTTCCTGGATGGACACTCCGGGCTGGGACGGCGGGGTCGCCTCACTCGAAGTTCGTGACACGGTCCTCGCGCGACGTATGCCCGAGCCCCTGCTGAAGCGCGGCAACGCCGCCTCTGGATGTTCCGTCGTCACGCCGGGACCCACTGCACTTGAAGCACGGACGTTCTCTCTCGAGATCCAGCACACCGTCGGCGCCAGCTTGATGTTGCTCGTCGACACCCTGCAAGAGCCGTACGCGCTCTGGCACGAAGAACGCGACCGGGACCTGATACACCAGACCATGCACCTCGGTGCTGGCGTTCACGCTGCCATCAGCTCGCTCACAACTCACGCAGACGAGAGCGACGCAGACGCGGAGATTCACGCCGTGCGCTGGGTACATGCCGCCTACGCACTCGCCGCTGAGGCCGCCTACATCCAGGAGCTACTCACGGAGCTCGCTCACGGTGCGGACCTCATCGCGCTGCGCACGAAGATCGACGCGCAGATCCACGAGGCCCGGCGCGACCTCAAGCGTGTCGAGGCGGACGAGGCATTAGCAGCTAGGGGCCGCGACGCGTTCCTGGCCTCCTACCGCGATCGACTCACTCGCGCAGAAGCTCGCCGCGAAGTCGTTGCCGAGGTCATCCGCAACGCCCACGGGCGCCGAGCACTCGGCTTCTCGGGCGCCCGACTGCTCTACGGCACCCTCGAGCAGTACCACCATGTGATCGCGCCATTGGCACACGAAGCGTTCGATCACCCAAGCGTCCAACCATGGATTGCGGCCTACCGTGACGCAGCCGCACGCGGAGAGCAGGAACCTGTCGACTTCGACAACTTCCCGATTCCCTCTCCTGAGCGCCTGCCACGACACATCCGGCTCAAAATCGAGGACATCGACGCCGCGCTGGAAGGCCGCCCCGGTCCGTTGCTCGCGCCTTTCCTCACACCTACGGCACGCTGACGTCGCCGCCGGCACCTCTACGCGAGCGCACACATCAGGCTCAGCAGGACGGGCTCCCTGACGGCGGCCTCCGACGTCTCGGCCGGCGAGTTCGACAGAGGATGCCGAGCCCGCCACCGGCGGGTTTCGGGACGGGTTCGTCAGACGAGGTGGATCGAGACGATCAGGGGGACAACCGTGGTCGCTACGACGATGCCGCGTGACGCAGAGACCGAGGGTCAGCCGGGAGCTGCTCCCACTGCCTCTCCTCGGACGGAACCGGAAGCTCTCCCGCCGGAAGACGCTCGCGGAAGAGGGCCAGTGTCTCGCCCAGGCCCGTGGCTGCGGGCGCAAGAACTCCGTGTAGGCGAAGCTGGTGGGCAGCAGCGGCAACGGCCTGGCATGCGTCATAGTCATCGACCAGGCTGTGCACATCGTCGTCGGCCAGTCCGACCAGAGCCAGATGAACTGAGTTGCGCAGATCGAGGATTCGGGTGACCGCCACGGGAACGACGTACTCCGTGCGTGGCTTCACCAAATGCGCCGGGACTCCAGCCTCCTCGACAAGGTGACGGTAGGCCTCCACGACGATGCTTGCTTGCGGTCTTCCGAGATAGATCACCGGGAACGTGGCGCCCCAGCGGCCGCCGGGGCCACCCGCGAACGCATCGCGCCCACGGGCAGCGTGCCGGTAGAACGTGCCGGTGACGTCTATCGAACCGACTGTGGCGACTCGTTCGGTCATAGATCGGTTCGACATCGGAGCTCCTTAGCGGCGGGGTCCGCCGGCGAGGCGGTCGATCAGGTTGAGGACATCTGAGAACTCGCCGGCACGGAGGGCATCAACTGGCTTGCGGTGGCCGAGAGCGCGCTGAGGACTGTGGAGCCAGATCTCGATCCCTTCTGCCTCGTACACGTCTGCGAGCTGCTCGATCACGTAGTTGAGCTCGAGCAGTCGCTCCCTCTGCTGGCCTTCGGGGCGAGTGCTGCCTGCGGCCCAGTTCTGGACAGAGCGGGGCTGGACGCCAGTCACGTCCGCGATCTCTGACACAGAGAGGGCATTTCGGGCGTCAGCGACGACGCGGCGGTAGAGAGGGGAGCTGTCGTGGGCGGTTGCGGCGAGGGTCATGATCCGTGTCTTCTCGGCTCGATGGGAGGGGTGAGTAGTGGGTGTGCGAGGCGATCGGTGATGCCCCAAGAGTACACACTTCGCTGCACGCCGAGCTGCATGTTTGACTGCGCTTTGATTGCGTAGTAGCGTGCGTGATGCATGCACTTCGAGCAGAGGAACTGCCATGGACCTTCTTGTCCGAGCGAGCCGGAACGACCACACCGTCATCGAGCAGTTCCTCGCGCCAACGAGCGCCGGCCCGCTGGCGATGAGGCGTCAGCCCATCGGGGCCGTTGTGGCCGACGCGAACGTGGCCGGCGAGCGGCGCCAGCTCGCTCGGCTCACTCGTGACGCCGGGGTTCCCTTCCTGATCGACCCCCTCACCCCCCTCTTTCAGACTGAGCAGCTCGCGACAGACAACTGGGCATCACTCCCCTTCGCCCGGCCCGAGCCGATGCCGCTCGACCGCTTGGACGACTACGCCCTGCACCACATCGTCGAGACCGTCATTAACTACCAGCGCGAACACGGCGCGACGCACCTCATCCCTCCCTACTTCTTCTCCGCGAAGAGAGGGGATCAGTGGTGGCAAGCCAACCTCCGCATACTGCGCGCAACCGCCGAGTACCTCAACCAGGAGAACGTCAGCCTTCCCGTGATCCCCGTCCTCGCAGCGTCCCTGACCGAGTACGGCCCGCAGGCCGCCTGGGAGCGGGTTGATGCATACCTCGATGCCACGAAGGAGCTCAACACTGAGACCGTGGCTCTCTCGTGGTCCTGGAACGACGCTTCCAAGTCGAACGAGGCGAAGCTTTCGCTCCTCCTTGGAGTTACCGAGCACGCAGCTCGCCGGACGAGCGTCATTGGATGGCGGGCAGGGCTGTACGGCACAGCGATGGCGACTGTTGGGGCCGGTGGCTATGAGACGGGCATCGGCGCCCGCGAGTCGCTTCACTACGTGAAGCTGGCCGCTGACAAGCGACCCAAGACCAGGGATGGCGAGTCAAGCCCGAAGGGTCAGGCGTACGTCTACCTCCACCAGTTCGGTCGCAGCGTGTCCCGCAACGTAGGCAAGGTCCTCCTTGAGAACGAGCAACTTGCTGGCTCTCTGGTCTGCTCTCCGGACAACGGATGCTGCCCCGAGGGATCCACCAGCATGATCGAGAAGTGGCGCCCCCACACCATCCGTGAGCGGGCACGGGAGCTACAGGAGCTCGAGACCATGCCCCGGTCGCTGGCATGGCGCCTCCACAGCGTCGAGCGGAGCGCTCAGCGGGCCTCGTCTATCGCACACACTGCGAATGAGGTCCTCACGAAGGCCGGCGAGACGAGGAAGCTTCCGACAGACACGTTCGCGAGCCTTCACCGCGTCGCAAGCAACTTCCGAGAGCGAGCCGCATTAGGCGTCGCGTGAACAGCTACATGCTTCGTTAACGAGGTGACCCGACCCCCGCGGAGTTTGGAACCTCGTTGGGGATCGGGCGCTGGCCTTCACCGGGTTGAGCCCGAGAGTCGCGTCAAAAGACGGCTCGGGCTTGATCAACCAGGCCCCGCACCTTTACAGGTTTGGAAGCTGGAGGCCAGGGGCCCGAAGGACAGTGTGGAGTTTCACCACGAGAGGGATACTAGCAGGAGAGCCGCATTCTGGCTACTGTCAAGAGACGGACCCCTGTTGCTCTCCCGTACCGGACCTGTTAGGTTGCCTTATCGGGACCCCTATCCAGGAGCTCCCTCTGATCGCGTCAGTACTCGTCGAGCATAGTGACCTCATCAATGTTGGGCAACAAATGGTACAAATTTCAAAGTTCGACAATTTGGCAGCCGAAGTTCGCCGCGACGCTTGCCCCGTACGTCGATCCTTCGTTCAGCGCAACGAGGGCGACAACTCGCTCACGCCGATGGCGCGACTCCTTCGCACGCAGGGCGAAGTCGGAGGGCGAGGGGCCGGCCTCCGACTGTCGCTACTGCTGAGCTTGATGTGGGTCTGCTCGAAGGAGCCCTACACGACTAGCCGCGTCGCTCCCTATTGGGCGGAGCTCCTGGGCCGGCCCGATCCCACCGATGAAGGAGCACGCGCCATCCGCGACTGCCTTCACGAGCTCAACGATCGAGGGCTGATCACCCTCGCCGCGCGAGGATCACGCATCGAAATTGCACTCCACATGGAGACCAGCGCCGGAGCTGCGAAGCCGGTCCCGTATCTACCTCCCTACGACCTTGAGCCCTATCTCTCCGTCCCACGAAGCTTCTGGAGCAGTGGACTCGCGGGCGATCTCTCTGGAGCCGGCATCGCCATGTACCTGGTGTCCCTATGCATGACACGACACGACGATCCCAGCTTCTTCCTCGCAGGTGAGTTCTTCGACTCCCGCTTCGGCATCTCGCGCTCCAGCCGGAAGCGAGGCCTAGCCGAGCTCGTGAAGCATGACGTCCTCACCGTCAAGGTCGAAGAGACCGTCAACCTCACGACGTTCCGCATGGCCCGGCGCAACATCTACACAGTCGAGGAAGCATTCCGCCAGGTGCCCCCTCGAGAGGTACCTGCCGAGCCCGGCGCCGAGCAATCGACGTCCTCGATCACCCCGGCCTCAACGCCCTCAACTGACACGCCTGCTTCGGCCAGCTCGATCAGCAAGGCCAGCAAGGCCAGCAAGACCAGCGCGGCCAGCTCGATCAGCAAGACCAGCAAGACCAGCAAGACCAGCAAGACCGGCACGACGAGCAAGGTCAGTGAGACGAGCAGAGCGGGGAAAACCAGATCAGGAGCGTCTAGACACCCCGTCCAGGACTAGTAGTTCGCCTCCAGCGCTGACACTGCTTCTTCCAGAGTGGGGAAGGTGCCGAGATTCGAGCTGACGTCCCCTCGGCCCCAGGCGACGTACCCTGCTGGCGTTCGATGCACACGACCCGCGTCGCCGTCATCGGTACGTGCTCCGTACCAGAGCTCCCACCAGTCGCTCTGACCTACCCGCTCTACGTCGAATCTGCCGCTCATGTCCTCACTGTACGAGGGCGCGTACGTCTAGACGCCGTGTGATGGTGGTCCCATGTTTCGCAGGGAGAACCTCAGCCGCACTGCTCGCATCACCAACGCGATGGTGTGGTTCGGCCTCGCTGTGTTCTTCGTCGGCTTCGCCGGGGGGCGCACCCACGCCGCCTTCACAGCCGGCGGCGGCGTCCTCGTCGGGTGGGTCATCCTGCTCGCCGCCGCGGTGCTCATGGTCGCCCTCGGCACCATCGAGGCCGTCAAGCTGCGCCGCCTCGCGCGCACCGGCGAATGAGACGAGGCTGAGCGCATGTGTGGACGCTTCGTCGTGACCCGTGCCTCCGGGGATCTCTTGCCCGATCTGCTGGATGCGTTCGATCCGTTGCGGGATGACTTCAACGTCGCGCCGACCCGCGACGTGTCCCTCGTGCGCGAGCGCGACGGGGAGCGGTCGATGCCGGCTGTGCACTGGGGGTTCGTGCCCGGGTGGGCGAAGGACTTCAAGAAGCAGCGGCCGCAGCCGATCAACGCCCGCATCGAGACCGTCTCGACGTCGCCCATGTTCCGCAAGTCGTTCGCGACCGCGCGGGCGATCATCCCCGCGGCCGGCTACTACGAGTGGGTCGTCACCGAGACAGGCAAGCAACCCCACTTCATCCACCAGCCGGGCGCCGCGATCGCGATGGCCGGCATCGTCTCTGCGTGGCCGGATCCGACCAAGGAGGAGGACGACCCTGACAAGTGGCGGCTCTCGATGGCGATCATCACCCGCGACGCGCACGTGGCGCCGGGCGAGGTTCACGACCGGATGCCGGCGTGCCTGACGCCGGACGCGTACGACGACTGGCTCGGCGACCACCTGCCGGCGGAGGATCTGCTCAAGCTCCTCGACCGCGAGTCACACCAGGTCGCGCACGACCTGGAGCACTACGAGGTATCCCGGGACGTGAACAGCGTCCGGAACAACCGCCCGGATCTCGTCGACCCGCTCCCGGCCTGACCTGGCGGATTTCCCCGGCTCCCTAGACTCCGAGCAGACCTATCTACTGCCGGGGGGCACGCATGGCGAAGAAGACCACCACACAGCTCGTCGACGACATCGACGGCACCGTCCTCGGCCATGACGGTACGACCGTCTCGTTCTCCGTCGACGGCGTGGACTACCTGATCGACCTGGGCCAGGGGCACGCGGACGAGCTGCGCGAGGCGTTCGCGCCGTACATCGACGCCGGCCGGAAGGCCGCCGGCGGTCGCCGCGGTCCGGCGCCGCGGCCACTGTCAAAGGCCGCGACCAGTGGCGACGCGGCCGAGCGCAGCGAGGCGCGCGCCTGGCTCCGCGACAACGGGCACAAGGTCGGCGTGCGCGGCCGGATCTCCGCGGAGCTGATGGCCCTGTTCCGGGACCGCTGACGCGTCAAGTCTCCACCTGCTGGCGCGTGCGCTGACCGCGGCCGGGCCGGGGCGGATCAGCCGGTGTCTCAGCCGACTGCCTGCATGGGTGCGAGTTGACGGATGACCTGCGGGAGCACGAGCCCGCCGGCGAGGATCACGGCGGCTGACGTCGCGCACGCGGCCTCCCACGGCACGGCGTCGTAGAGGATCCCCGCGTCGAGGCTCCCGAGGGCGGCCGCGAGGAGCGTGGTGGCCTCGTAGAGGCCCAGTGCGCGGCCGATGCGGGCGGGGCCGGCGGCCTCGGTGAGGGCGGCTTGCTCGATCGGCAGGATCGCGGCAAGCGCGAGCGCGGACAGGATCCAGAGGACGGCGATCGTCACGGGATCCCGGGCGAGCGCGAGCCCGCCGGCGAATGCGGCGCCGGCGATGGCCGCGGCGACGAGGACGCGCGTGCGTCCGTACCGGACGGTGAGCCGGTGCATGTGGGGTGGGGCGACCGCGAGGGCGATCCCGCCCGGGAGCGACACCCACGCGATGGCGAGAGGTCCGAGGGCGAGCTCGCGTTGCAGGTGCAGCACCAGGAGCAGCCCGACCGCGGCCTCGGCGGTCCCGATGACCGTCACCACGGCCAGGAGCGGGCGCAGCCGGGCCGCGAGCTCGCGCACGACGGTGCGGCCGGCGTCGACGGGCGGCGCCGTTCGAGGGGCGTCGACGTCGCCACTGCCCCGCGTCGACGCCCGACGCCGGCTCGAGGCGAGCAGCACGCCCGCGACGATCGCGCACGCCGCGGCCGCGGCGAAGGTGAGCGGGTAGCCGGCGGCCGCGAGGAGGCCGATCGCCGGCGCGAGGACGACCCACGACCCCAGCTCCTCCGCCGACATGAGCCGGGAGAACGCTCGCGGATCCACCTGGTGCCGGGCGCCGGCGGTCGCGCGCAGCGCAACCCACAGGAACGCTCCGCCGACCCGGGAGACGAGCACGCCTGCGAGGACGACGGAGAAGGTGGTGGTGGCGGCGACGAGCGCGTAGCTGGCGCCGAGCGCGAGGGCGGAGGCCGCGGCGATCGCGGTCCGGTCGTACCGGTCCGCAGCGACGCCACCGAGGGGGCGGAGCAGGAACGACGTCGCGAGCCCCGCGGCGAGGAGCGCGCCGGTCTGAGTGGCCGTGAGGCCGAGCACGGCGCCGGCGAACAGGGGCAGCACGAAGTCCGCGACCTGCCCGGCGCCGCTGACTAGGGTGACGCTCCGTACGAAGCGTCGTGAGAATGTGGGGCCGTCAGCCTCTGAGGGATCCTGGGCCAGGTTCATGAACGCGGACATTAGCAGCGCTATGCGTCGCTCCACCAACACGATTTGGAGAACGGTCGGCATCATGACGACTCCGCAGGCGGTGCCGAGTAGCACAGATTGCGCCACTCCGGCGCCTTAGCGTGCGCGTGATATGAAGCACGCTCTTGAGTGACGCTACGACTCGGCTTACCCCGTAACTACAGGGATCGGGGGCGTGGGGGCACATTGGGTTATCGGTTACATCACATCTCGCTCATGTCCGCATATATGAGGACTTGCATTCATGACCAGCGACTGCTCTCGCTGTTCCGCATGCTCCAATATTATTCCAGGTCCGCGACCCCAGACCGGGGGGTTAAAGCACTTCATCGTGTCGAGTTCGTTCGTGCTCCACGTAGCTTCGAATTGGCACAAAAGCCTGTGTCAAAAACCTGAGGGGAACGACATGCGCGTCACAAAGCGCGGTGAGGGGACGAGCTTCGCTCGTCAAGTTAGGTGCACGCTCGCGATCTTCGCGACCAGTGCCGTGATGATCACAGGGCTCGGCGCGATGCCGGCCTCCGCCGAGACGGCCGCGGCCGGCCCGGTGCAGTTCGAAGACCAGACGCAGGACCCTGCGCAGGTCAACAAGAAGATGCAGGACGAGGCCCACAAGGCCGCCAAGGACGCCGTGTGGACGCCCGAGAGCATCCCCGCTGAGCCCGCTGACGCGGACAAGCCCGCGGAGGAGCCCACTGAGTGGAAGGTCCCGGAAGCGGACCGCAAGCTCGGCCAGGCCGCGTCCACGCAGCGCGTCCCCGCCGGCACGCCGGTCGGCGCTCCGGGCCTCGGCGCGCTCCCCTACATGTCCTTCGAGGACATCACGCTCTCCGACGACACCGTCGCCCGCGTCAACCTCGCCAACGGCAACCTGCTCCTCACCGCCAACGACGGCACGAGCTCCGCCGCCGGCATCGGCGTCCGCGCCGACCGCTACTACAACGGCCTCTCAAGCTCCGCAGGCGCCCTCGGCGGCGGCTGGTCCTCCACCATGAGCTACGCCGACTTCGGCCTCACCGTCAACAGCGGCGAGACCAAGGCCACGTTCGTCGGACCGTCCGGCTTCCAGGCCAAGTTCACCAAGAGCGGCACCGACTGGGTCGCGCCGGCCGGCTTCAACGCCACCCTGAGCAAGGGCGAGACGTGGAAGCTCACCTACAAGGAGACGGGTGAGTTCTTCACCTTCGATCTCAACCTCAAGCGCCTGGTCAACCACGTCGACCGCAACGGCATCGGCCTCAGCAACGACTGGACCACGTCCGCCACGACCTACACGGTCAAGGACACCTCCGGTCGCTTCACCCGCGTGAACCACACCACGGGCACGGACCAGAAGATCACCTCGATCGTCGACTCCACGAACCGCACCACCACGTACACGCGCAACGGCGCCGGCCAGCTCACCAAGGTCGAGAAGCCCGGCGGCGCCGTCACCGCCATGACGTACGACACCACGGGCCGCCTCGCGACCCTGACCGTGCCGTCCGCGCCCGGCACGACGACCATCACGTTCGGCTACAACACCACGCACAAGATCACCAAGATCACGCAGAAGTCCACGTCCCCGACCCACGGGAACAAGGCCGACGTCGTAACGAACTTCGCCTACAACAGCGGCAACACCGTCGTCACCAACCCGAACGGGAAGGCCTCGACCTACGCCTACGACAACCAGGGCCGAGTCACCTCCACCAAGGATCCCCTGAACCGCACGAAGGCGCAGACCTGGACCGCGAACAGCGACGTCCAGACCTCGACCGACGCGCTCGGATCCGGCAGCACGCCGGGCAACGAGACCAAGTTCCAGTACGACGGCCTCAACAACGCCACGAAGACCGAGCTGCCCACCGGCGCTGCGGCCTCCGCGGTTTACACCGCCGGCGCGGGCTGTGCCTCCACCGGTGGCGACGCCTTCCAGGTGAAGTGCTCCACCGACGCCAGCGGTAACACCGCGAGCTTCGACTACGACGCGGCCGGCAACCCCACCAAGAAGAAGGACACCACCGCCGGCGGAACCGGCGCGGTCGAGTTCGAGCGCAGCTACGACAACTGGGACCGCACCATCTGCGGCGGCTGGGCTGGACAGCTCTGCTCTGCCAAGGACGGCAACGGCAACACCACCAAGTACAACTACGACAAGGTCGGGAACCTGATCAAGGTCACCCCGCCGGCACCCCAGGGCGCCACGACGTACACGTACGACGCTCTCTCCCGCGTCACCAGCGTCACCGACGGCAAGGGCGACATCACCAAGTACGCCTACGACGTCCGCGACCGCCAGACCCTCGTCACCTTCGACAACGGTGGCACCCTCGCGAAGACCTACTACCCCAACGGGCTCGTCCAGTTCGACTCCGACAGCTTCGCCGGGACCAAGCAGTTCGAGTACGACACCCTCGGCCGCACCACCCAGCAGATCGGCTCGCTCGCCGGCCTGAACCAGAAGTACACGCACGACGCAGTCGGCAACATCCTCACCTTCGAGGACACCAGCGGCATCACGACCAACACCTACAACGCCGCCAACGAGCTCACCAGCCAGCGCGAGCCCGGAGGCGTCTGCCCCACCAGCGGAACGCCTGCCGCGAATAGCGGCTGCACGCTGTTCGAGTACGACAGGAACGGGGCCGAGACCAAGCGAATCTTCCCCGCCGGCGCGCAGGTCGTGACGACGCTGGACAAGTCCAGCCGCCCCACCCAGGTGCAGGCCAAGAACGCGGCCGGGAACGTCACCGCCGAGGTCGCCTACTCCTTCGCCAAGAACGGCACCGACACCACCAACATCCAGACCCGCACGAGCACGAAGGAAGAGGGCATCCCCGCGGGCGCCGTCACGGCCTACCAGTACGACTCCATGGACCGCATCACGAAGGCGGAGGAGAAGGCTGGCTCCACAGTGAACGCCTCATGGGCCTACGCCTACGACGCTGCGGGCAACCGCACGAGCCAGACGCGTGCCGGGAACACCGGCGCCGACGCAGGCACGATCGGCTACACCTACAACGGCGCAAACCAGCTCACGAAGACCACCAAGGACACCACCGCGTGGGTCTACGACGCAGCCGGCAACCAGATCAAGAACGGCATCTCTGGTGTCGTTGCGACCTTCGGTGACCGCGCCCAGGTGCAGTCCATCGGAGACACCAGCTTCGCCGCCTTCGGCGAGGGCAACACCGACACGCAGAGCGCAACCGGAGGACGATCGTTCTCCAACTCGCTCCTCGGCCTGTCCCGCCAGACGAACTCCTCCACCAACGTCGTCCAGAACTACGCACGCACCGACACCGGAGAGGCCGTCGGCTTCCGGATCTCCTCGAGCCACTACTACGTCACCGATCTCCTCGGTTCCGTCATCGGGATGTTCTCCGGCGCCGGCATCTGGGAAGGCGGCTACTCGTACAGCCCGTACGGTGAGACCCGCGGCGTCACCGACGCCTCACCCATCTCGCTGAACTCGCTGCGCTACATTGGCGGATACATGGAGTCGGAGAACCTGTACAAGCTCGGCGCACGCTACTACGACGCCACCACGGGCCGATTCACGCAGGTCGACCCGTCCGGCCAGGAAGCTAACCCGTACTCCTACGCCACGGGAAACCCCATCACAAACCTGGACCCCACAGGCCTCGATGACATCGACTGGCGAGAAGCGGCCATCGTTGGCCTCGGAGCCGGGGCAGGAGGATTCGTGACCGGATGCATCGCTGCAGTCATTGCCGGACCCGCAGGCTGCCTGGCCGGAGGCGCTGTTGGAGCCGTCTCTGGAATTGCGGGCGGTTACGTGGGTGACCTCACGTCACAGGCGCTCCGTTAATCAACATGTGCAGTATCCCTGCGCCCCAGTGAAGACATACAAGGATTGGTGAGTAAATGGGTGACATATTCTCTGACTCTGCAGTAATCGGCGTACTCGTCGGCATCCTAGTTGCCGTAATTGCCGTCACAATTTATCTCGCGCGCGCGCGGCGGAAGGATGATCCAAAGCTGTAACGCATAGAACGGTGCAGCCCACGTACATCAGTACGTGGGCTGCACCGTTTTCGGCATGTCGCAGGCTGTCCGTACTCTCCTCAACGAGCAAGGCCGGATGCTCCTACATCGACTCGATCGACGAAGGAGACCCCCGGTGAACAAGGTGAATGGCGACGTCACACGTCTGGTGCGCGGCGTCGAGACGCACCCATGGGCTCACCAGGAGGCCGGCTACTGGCGCGTCCAGGTCGAGGACTCCCCCGTGCTCGGCTACGTGATGCGGGTCCGGGCCGAGCTCGGAGACCCGTTCACGTACGAGGTCTACGCCGACGCCCGCAACGAGCGGGGACAAAGGATCTGGGTCCATCGAGAGGCGTCCTTGAACGCGGCCGTGGCGTGGATGATGCAGCGCTCGGACCGGCTCGTGGCGTTCGCTGCACGGCACGCAGCGCCGGCGGACGTCGACGAGGACGCCGATGCCGGCGTCTAGCCGAGGGGCCGGACGTAGAGGACGACGTGCCCGTCTGGGATCTTCGCCTTGAGCTGCTCGATGGCCGCCCAGCTCGACGGGGCTTCGACGGTGACGAGCTTCGCACCGCTCTCCGTGCGGGGCCGGTGCGCAAGCTCGTAGGTCATCTACCCAGTATGCGCGGACGCCAAACGCCCCCGGCCGGAAGAGAGAGAAGGGCCGGGGGCGAGCTTGGAGGCGCTCGAGCTGCGTGGGGCGACCACCCTCACCTGCTGGCGTCGTAGTCCCCTACTGGTCGGTCCTCGCCGAGAACCTGTCCGGGTCCCGGTCCCGGTCCCGCCGCGGCGGGCATCCGGGCCATGGAGCAAGGTGCTATCTAGCTAGACGACTCGTCTGTCGGGAGGAGGTGGCCGAACATCGCCTCGACCGCAAGCTCGATGGACACCCGAATGTCTTGGTCCTGCGTCGCCTTCACGTAGTCCAGGAGGTCCTTGGTGCGCACTCCGACGCGGGTACCCAGTTGCACCGTCACGTCCCGCTTGGGCAGCTGCACTGTCACGCTCCGATTAGGTGACTGAGCAGCCGCCGGAGCCGGACCGGACTGCACTTCGGTCCCCTGCGGCATATCTGCGGTCACGGTTCGCGATGGCGGGACGTCGATCGGGTCCCTGCCGAGGTCGGGAGCAGGCCGCGGTGTGCGGCGCATGGGGAAGGTCGGACGCTCCCTCTTCTCGTCGGTCATGAGACAACCTTTGTCAAGATCTCCGAGTAGGCGTCTACGACAGGCTGACCCTTCCGAAAGTCTCCGTACCACTCGTGAGTGGCGCGAACGTCTTGAACAACAGCGCGGTCTGGAACAAGCGGGTACAGCACTGACCCCAGTCCCCCAAGCTCATCGAGCGCATATTGTTCGATACGCCGCATTACCGTCATACCCCGAAACGCCCCTACAACGATCCCGGCTTCCCGGAGTTTGTCCGTCGCACCAAGGAGCCTGCGCGAGTCGCGGAACCGCTGCACGCTGACCATCGCCCCTTCTACTCCGCTGACACCATCTTCGTCGGCCTTCGCCGCGTAGACGACTGCGTCCGACGCGTTCAGCGCCGACAGGGTCAGAGGACCGCCCTGCCGATTGGGGCAATCGAAGATCACAAGGTCGGCGGTCGTTCCCTCAAGAGATGCCTTCAACCGGAGCTCGGCGTAGTCGGCCTGCTCCCCTTCTCGAATGGAGACGCTGCGGCTAGATGGCAGCACGCTGAGATTGGGATGCCACCGGGAGGGTACGGCCATGTCGTCCATCCACCCGTTTGGCTCAGGATCGGCGAGAATGGCGCCAACGTCGAGTCCGGGTTCCTTGGGTTCTACTCCAAGCCATCGACTGGCCGCGGCTCGAGGGTCAAGATCGACAAGGGTGACCCTCCGACCGCCAATGGCGGCAACAGTGGCGAGTGACACCGCGGTCGTGGTCTTCGAGACCCCGCCTGACTCGCTGTAGACCATGATCGCTTCCATGCTTCTAGTATAGCTAGCTAGAGAGCTATCTAGCAACCTAGCTAGAGAGCTAGCTACCTATACAGATATACCGCTAGCTCTCTATCTAGGGAGTCGTCTATCTAGCTATCTAGCTAGCCATAGCCGGCGGCAGCTGGAGCTACACGGAGGCCGGCACGGCTGCATGCCCGTGGCTACCGGTGCCAGACGCGCTCGCCCACGGCCAGTTCGGCGCGGAGAGGCCGGCTCAACAGGGACGGGCGTCGGCGCGCCCCGGGAGTCATGCTGATCGTGGTGAGCGTGAAGCCTGACCCGCTCCAGGCCCCGCGCGCGGCCACATAACAGCTTGGAGGGCCTGTCCGGGGGAGAGGCGCCCGGGATCCCCGCCTGCGTCGAAGAAGATCCCGGGCCGCGGGTCTACGCGGGCCGGAGGAGTTCCTGGATCTCCGCATAGGGCGTGGTGTCGGTCCAGGTGTAGCCGGTCTCCAGGCTCACCGTCTTGAGGTTGACGCAGACGACGCGGCGCCAGGCGCCGCGGATCTTGACGTGCTCGCCCTTCTGCACGTTGGTCCGGTCGTACCCGGCCGCGCGCCCGGTGGCGATCTGCCCAACGCGCACGCCCTTCCAGTCGGCGACTTGGTCGGGCTTCTCCTCGAGGTACGGGGCGACGCCCTCGGCGCGGCGCGCCTGCTCCTTGGCCGTGGCGGGGCGGTAGCCGCACTCGGAGTCCTAGACGTCCTCGGCGAGCCTGCGTTCGAGCTTGCGGAGCGCGGCGCCGAGCCTCTCGATGCGGTTGGCGACGGTGACGGTGACGGTGACGGGGGAGTAGCGCGCATCGGTGGTGATGCGTGCCGCGTCCGCGCGGCCGCGGGCGCGCTCGGCGTCGCGGCCGGCCTCGACGGACCGGCCGAGGGCGGCGTGGGCCTTGTCGATCGCGTTCCGGTGACGTCCTGCGGCGTGCTGCCCGACCTTGATCGGCTCGCCGCCCTCGCGGAGCCGGCGGAGCGCGGCCGCGGCGCGCTCCGCCGGCCTCGACCTCCGCGATCGCCTTCCGCTCGGCCTTCGCGTCCAGCGCGTCGACGCGGTCGGCCTGCCGCTCGATCTTCGCGGCCTCGACCTCGGCCACCGGCCGGATGTCGGTGCTCACCTCGGCGTCGACGGCGAAGCCGGCGGCGCCGAGAGCGGCGACGATGCGCTGAATCTTCCAGGGGTTCGGCAGCCTGTCGCGGCTGCGCGAGACGTACCAGGATCCGCTGCTCCGCCCCCAGCGCCAGCCCTCGCGCTTGAGGATCTCCGCGGTGCCGTCCCCGCAGCTCGTGCCCTCCTCGTGGGTCCGGGTAATCGTGAGCGGGCTCGACTCGGCGGATCCGCTGGGACTGATGGTTTTCTCGGTGACATTCACTTGTGTTCTCCCTTCCACTCGTTGTTTTGCCGTGAAGGCGCTTGTCGCCGCTATGGCGACCGGGTGGAGCGGAACCCTTAGGGCGGTGGGGGAGAGCTTTCCGGGGCGAAATAAGGGAGCGCGCGACCGCGTCCCGGAAATGTCGGCGGAGACGGCGGCGCAGTCGCTTGCGCGGACGCCAGACGCCCGTATGCTGCCGAAGGCTTGACGGCAAAACAGAGGGCCCGCCAGGGCCATGACGGCGCTGCGCAGCGGCACCCGGGGCCGGCACGGCTTCACCCGCCGGCCCGGCCGGCGTAGGAGCGCCCACAGGTGCGGGAACAGTCCCGAACAGGGGTCGCAGCACGGCGGCAAGCGCTTGCAGCAGACCCTACGATCGGCTACATGAGCAACTCGTCCGCGGATGCAGTCGCACCCCTTCGTGAGAAACTGACCCACGGAATTGTGACTGTCGCATTCCTATGCATCTTCGCGTTCGTTTCAGGGTTAATAGACGGATATAGGGAAGTTGTAGGGACATCTCAAGACGCGATTCTTGATCCCGCCACCGGAGCACTAGCGGTATTACCCGGGCTCGCAGTCTTCACAGCAACGCGCTACACGCGCCATAGAAACATGGGCGCACTAATTCATGGCGCTGTCTTAGGCGTAGCAATCGCAGCGGCATATCTGGCGACGGCGTCACCTCTGTGGACGGTGGCGATATTGGCGGGCAACGTATTGCCCATGGCGCTGAGAAGCGCGGTACCAATTTGGACCCTCCCCAGGACCAATGCGGCCTCGGCCACGACTGCACCGGCTCCGCAGAGAGTCACGGTAGTTACGCGGCCTCGCCGAGGTACTGCCAGCGGGCCTCCGGGTTGAGGGCGCCGGCAAGGACGAGCGCTCGAGCTGCACGATGGTCCGCACGGGTCGCCGCTCGCGGGTAGCGGGGCCAGACGCGCTCGCCCGCGGTCGGCGCCGCGAATAGGGGCCGGCTCGACACGGTGGGACGTCGGGGTCGGGCTCGGGGAGTGGTGTGCATCGTCGTGAGCTCGGCGTTCCACCAGGCCCAGACCTCCCGCTCCGCCTGGTACCGGTGCGCCCGGTCGACGAGGATCCCAGCGACGTCTACGACGCGGGCCGCGGCGTCCCGGAGATCCCGCACAGCTCGCGCCCACCCGTCTCTATGGATCTTGATGAGGCGATGCTGGCGGAGCCGGCTGAGGATCGTCGCGGTGTGGCGGCTGCTCATGCCGAGGATCCGGGCGGCACCGTCGACGGTGAGAGCGGTGTGCTGGCCGAGCGTGGCGTAGAGCCTGCCGGCGAGGTGTCCGAGGCCCGGCCGGGTGAACAGGTCGTGTCGCTGGTCGACGAGTTCGTGCTCGAGGAGAGCAACAAGCTCGGCGCGATGCGCGAACAGTTCGGCAGGGGGGCGGGGGTTATTTAGTGGTTGTGACCCAACTGCACCGTGTGCTGTGGAAAGTCGCCAGGTCACCCGCCATTCCGCGGCGTTGCCGCCGTCTGCGGTGGCGACGCGGACGACGAAGCCGGCCTCCGTGAGGGCCTGGAGGGCCCGCTGCGCGGTGCTGCGGCCAAGGCCTGCCATGAGGGCGAGATCCCGGATCGAGGCCGCCACGGTCCGCTTCCCGGTCTGGAGCGTGAGGTAGGTGAGCGCGGTGAGGATTGAGCGCCGGGAGGCGTCTGCCTCGCTGCGGCCCCACCGGCCGGGGGTGACGCGGAAGGACGTGAGGATGGCGTCGACGTCGGCGACGATCGCGTGGAGCTCCGTGAGGTCCTGCGGCTCGCGGCGGGCCGGGAGCGGCCGCTGGACGGCCGCGTACTGCTGGGCGTGGGACCACTGCCGCTCCAGGCGCTCCCGTGCCTCAGCGGCGCTGCGGGCGCGGCGGCCGCCACGGCCGGTGTTCTTGGTCCGGTAGTGCTCCATCCCCGGCGCCGTCCGGGCCGCATGCTCGACGTCGCCGAAGGTCCAGCCGGCGTTCGCGGCCGCCAGGAGGCACATGAAACCCGTCCACGACGGGTTCCCACCGCCGTCGATCGTAGCCATGTGCGCCGCTCCCGCGCGGCTGAGCTCGCGGTGCGCGCGGTGGCGGACGTCGACAGGGCCCGACGGGGCGCTGTCGGCCGCGCGCGGCGCCGGCGCGCGCTCGAGGAGGAGCGCGGTGAGCGCGTCCAGGTCTGCCGGCGTCGTCGACGGCGCCAGGAGCACGTCGACGTCGCCGGCGAGGATCGTCGACGACGAGCCGTCGCGGTGCGGGGACAGCGGGGGACGGGCGGCACCCTCAGCCGGGTTGCGGAGCATCCCGTGGTCCAGCGTGCGGAAGCACGCGTGCGCGGCCGCCGCGAGGGCGCCGACCTGGGCAGCCTCGGCGCCGCCGGCCACGGCGACCCACACGTGGCGACCGCCGGCGCCGGAAGACCGGCAGAGGACGTGCGCGATCGCGAGCTCGTCGAGCGTGCGCGAGAGCACCGCCGCCTGGTCCTGCGCCTGCTCCATCAGCTCCGGGACCACGCCCGTGCTGTCCTTGCCGTCGAAGTCGAAGCACAGCAGCCGGTACCGGCCGGCGGAGTCCGCCAGGCGGATCGCCCACGGCGTCGACGGCGCCACGGCGCCGAGCCGGTGCAGCCGGGGGTAGCTGTTCCCGTCGAGCCGGCCGTAGGCGTCGCGGATCATCGCGCGTACCTGGTCGCGCGGGCTCAGGCGGCGCGTGAGCTCCCACGCCTGCCCGAATTGGGCGCGCGCGGGTGCAAATACCGCATCGTGCGGTACAGTGGCGGACATAGCGAAGCCTCCCGTGAGGGCTGGTGGAACTTCCTTAGCTCGAACCTCCTGGCCTGGCAGCGATGAGGGTTAGAGCTACAACACGTGCAGGAGCCCGTCGCGGAAGCGGCGGGCTCCTTCGTTTAAGCGACGTCTGCGATGGGCAGCTCCTGGCGAGTGGATCGGTCGACAGGCAAGGGCGCCAGGTCGGGCATCTGAACATCGCGCGCGATGAGAGCTGCGAGGTAGTCGCTCATCGACTTGTAGCCGAGATCGTCAACACGCCGGCGGGCGGCAGTAACGACACTCGTGTTCGGTCGCGTGACGAGCAGCTCCCGGGCACCCTTGCTGATCTGTGGCATGACGCGATCCTCCCGTGAACCTGAATCAGATTCAGGGATGCGGCGCGGTGTGTCGGACCGATCGACCCTCACGGCGAGCTCGGCCCGCCTGTGCGCACTGCGCGCGGCGGCCGCGCCCGTGGAGGCACAGTGGATCTCATGCGCACCGAACAGGCCGCCCGACCACGGGCTACGCGCGCGTCCCCGATCGCTCCTAGACCTGCTCGCCCTCGTCGAGGCTGGGTCTGGGTCATCCTCGCGGGCGCTGCAGCTGTTGGTGTCGCCAACGCGCTCGTCTTCGCGCTGACTGCGTGAGGGGACAGCTGGTGGCATGGTTGCAAAGTAGCCAGTCTGTTGTAAATTTGCAACACAGACTGCGGGCAAGGCGCCTGCTAGCGTTTTTGGGTGGATCAGATGAGCGAGACCTCTGCACGAGCCCTGCACGAGGCTCTTGCCACCGAACTTCGCGCAGCGCAGGGCGCGTCCCGCCTCAGCGTGCGCACTTGGGCGGAACGGTCGTCGATCACCCACGACATGCTCTACCGGATCCTCAACGGCAAGCGCCCCGTCACCGTGGTCGAGCTCGTCATGTTGTGCCGGACCGTGGGGGATGACCCCCTCGATCTCGTGTCGCGCGCAGCCCGGCGAGCCGGCATCACGACTGGAGATGACGCCCATGAGGTGGTCCGCGCGGACCGAGCAAGGCTTGCCCTCGAGGCCGCCGGCTTGAGGGCCGATTCAGAGGCCGCCTACACGAAGGCACGCGCCGCGCTCGCGAGCAGCGGCAACATCCTGTCCCTGCGGGAATGGCGCGCGTTCGTCGACGGCGCTGGCTCTCACTCCTTGGTCAATGCCCTGTCGGAGTTCCTTGAGGTGCCGACAGATTATCTCCTTGGCACATCGCCGGATGATGAGGCACAGCGCATTGACTCACAGCTACGGCTAGCAGCGTCCATGCGCGCAGTCGGCGTGACGAAGCTCGCCGCACGTTCGCTTGATGAGCTGGAGCCGGACGAGATTGCCGTAGTAGATTCCGCGATTCGCGACCTTATCGCGAAAGAAGAGCCGTCAAATAACGACTGAAAGCTGCGTTGCGCGCAGCTGAAATGATGGGACACATGATGCGCCGTCGCCGCACACGTCATCTTGCAAACGATTCCATCTCGTCCATGACCCACGCCCTCGTCTGGAAGACGCCGCTTCCTAAGGATGCTGACTTTAACGATCTCCGCCATGCGGTATCAGAGCTGCATGGGCGCCGCTTGGTGTTCGATGAAATACGCGACACCTCCCTACGTGCGACTACAGGTGTCCTGTTTGAAGCAGAAACGTTTACCGGAATACTAGTTCCCGCACACGACAGTGGTTATTACTGCCTATTGAGTAAGGTGCACGAATTGTGCCACCTCATCATCCGCAGCGCCCCCGACTCATGGTTTTCGGGCGACGCACCGAGGCCGCGGCAGCCGCTGACCAATTCGCGTCAGTTCCTTCGGCTTTGCCCACGCAATAGCACCGAGTCCAATGACGCCGATTCGGTGTATGAAGAACTGGTGGTTGAGGCAATGGCGAGAGCATTCATGCGACGGTTGGCCATCTACGCCGACACCACGGAAGAGGAACACTTCGCATGATGGAAAGCCTTTGTCTTGCCGTGCTGTTCGTCGTGGTGGCGCTGCGCGCGCGCCGTTCATACCGAAAGGCCGCCTGGTGGGGCACCGTCTTCGGCATGGTGTCTGTCATGACCTACGGAGTCGTCGGCGCCGGCCCTGCCGATCTGGATCGAGTCCTAGGAGACCGCAACACCCTGACCCTCGTCCGCGATCTGACGGCCCTGGCAGCAATGTGGTCCTTCCACAACGCGGTCGTGCGAGAGCGAGGGCGGCTCAGTCGGAGATTGCCCTGGTGGTCGCTCCTCGCTGCCGCACTCAGCGTCGCAGTCCCATTCTCACTCATCCACAGTCCCGGAGAAACATCACGAGCCTTCGTTCTTGACCGCCTCGACCAAACACCGGTCTGGATATTTGCGTCGCTGTACACGGCATACATGGGCACCGTGGCCGGCCTTATCATTCGCACTCTCTCCGAGAAGCGCACCATTCTTTCCGTTATGTGGGTGGCCGGGTTCGGCCTCATGATAGTGAGCGACGTCCTCGAACTCACGTATCTCGCCATCGCCCACTTCGCCCCAGTTTCGGTTGAGTTCAAGGTCCATTACTACTACGTCGCGGAGCTTCCGTTCTTCTCGGGCGTTCTGTTCATCGGAGCGGGGTTCATGTGGCTTTTGGCCGCGAGGGCATTCTGGTGGAGCGCGGCGAGGTGGGCCGTTCGTGTCGATGCTCGCGGACAGGGCCCAGAATTCACGGAACTACGGCTCGCCCTCACCAAATCGAGGGGCTGGTCCGATCGGCAGCTAGCATTTGATTCAGCGGCGAACATCCGAGACCGCGTCAAGCTCAACCCCGACACGCTGTCTGGCCCCGACAGGCATGTATTCGCGGCTGTGGAACGGGCTCTGTCCAAGAAGATTGAACTGGTACCGTCATGATCCCGCTCGTCGTAGTAGCAGTCGCCCTGATGTGCGCAACCGCGGTCGCGGCCCCAGTCGTGATCTTGGCGCGCGCGGTGGTGTACCCACAGCGCTCCCGCCCAACACAAATAGTCGAGGTACGAGTTCCCGACCGCATCACACTGTCAAAGACGCTATTGACAAGTTTTACCGGGACTATCGGGCTCCTGTACTCGAACGAAACGCAGCTGGCGGTCCTTTCTCCCGGCGTGGAACTTGCGCCTACGCCGGATGCCGTTGTTCGTCGCTTAGCGCAGCCGGCGCGTATCGAGCCCGGGACCCTGGGTCGAGCCTGTGGGAACGTCTTCTGCGCCTCGACCGTCGTTGCCGCTGCGCCTGTGGACGTCGACGTCGTGGCGGAGGCGGCCCGACAGCCCGCCTGGCTCTACGCCGGGGACGGGAAGCAAGCGTCGGTGTGGGTGATCCACGTGCACGGGATGCTCGCGGGGCGGGATTCGGCGCTCCGCAGCGTGCATGCGTTGGACGGCACGGGATTCACCTCCCTCGTCATCTCGTATCGCGGCGATGGGGAGGCCGAAGCCGAGGATCCGCTGCCTTCGGCGCTGGGCCAGGAGGAGTGGCGCGACCTAGACGCAGCCATCCGCTTCGCCCGCGCTCAGGGCGCTGAGCGGATCGCCGTCGTCGGATGGTCGCTCGGAGCCACGATCGCGCTCGAGGCGCTCAGACGAGGGAACGACCGCGATGCCGTCGACGGCCTCGTGCTCGTGTCCCCGGCCATCAGCTGGGCGCGCACGATCCGCTTCGGCATGACTCGCCAGCGCGTACCCCAGTGGCTTGCGGATGCGACGATCAAAGCCCTCTCCACACGAGTAGTCGCGCGGAGCCTTGGGTTGAAGTCTGCGTTGACGCTCCCGGAGAGCATCCCGACGGTGTCAATCCCGACCTTAATCATCCACTCCCGCGGCGACGCCACGACACCGTTCGCGGCCTCCGAAGCCATGTCGCGCAGTTCGCCAAACGTGACTCTCGACGAGTTCCCCGAGAGCCCCCATGCGATGGAGTGGAATGCCGATCCGCAGCGGTTCCGGCGCTCGACGTCGTCCTGGCTCTCTGCGCACCTACTACCGGACGCACCGCACCGGCCCGCATAGCCTCTTGGCGTGTTGCACGCTTGCGTCATATGTTGTAGAGCTGCAACACTTCTCGCATGAGCATCGCGAGCAGTGCTGACCTGAGCGCAGACCCTCCCGGCCCGGAGCACGAGCACGAGGTGACGCACATCCTCGGCCCGCTGTGGGCAGTTAACGGCCACGTCGTCACCGTCAACGCGGGGGAGAACCTCCGCCGCACAGTCCTCGACGCAGTCCCCCGGCGGGTCGACTTCGCTGGCCTGGTCCGAGCGACGATCACCGACGGCCCTCGCACCACGCGCGTCGTGCTGCGCCCAGACGGCAGTTCGGTCGCGGAGGGGGACGACGCAAACCTCTGGGCAGGCCCGAGCGAAGCCCCTGCAGCGCCGCCACAAGTCGCGATCGTCGGTGCGCACCCCCTTTCCGGCGCGACTACGTGGGCCCAGCTCCTCCACCTCCGAGAGACGGAGTTCGACAAGCCCCTGCTTCCGACCGAACGCGTACTCCTGGTGTGCCGGTCCGTCCCGGCGGGCCTGGCGCAGGTGAAGTACGCGATCCGGGATCTGGGACGAGATCGCGTCGCGGCGGTGCTCGTCGTCGCAGACGCGCCCGGTCGCCCGATCGCAGCGGCAATGCGCGAGCAGAAGGTCGTGGCTGGGGCGGCTCCCGACATACGCGTCCCATGGGTGGCCGCGCTACGCGGCGCTTTGCAGATTCCTAATCCGGCCACGGGGCGCCTGGCGCGCGTCGCCGCGCGAGTAAACCAAGCCGCCACAAAGGTCATCTACGAGGAAATGGACAAGAACTGATGATAAGCGAAGTAGCATACGCGGCCATCGTAAGAGCCCCTCATATCGCAGCTGCAGCTAATGGAGCTGGATATGTCGTTGCCCAGGCGTACTGCCTGCCGGGCGCGGCGCAGGATGGCATGGACACCGGGAAGCTTTGGCTGGCGATCGCCGCAGTCTTTGCCGCCGTGTGCTCGTTGGTGATGATTGGTATGGGAATGTGGTTCCAGACACAGCACCATGACGGTGGAGCGATGTTTAAGACGTTGTCTCGCTGGATCCTCGGAGCGGTCATAGTAGCGGGAGCCGGCGGAATTGCGACGGCCTTCCTCGGTGCCATTTCAACCGCCTGCACTCCGATCCCGACATGAATACACAACATTCCACAGGCAGAGGGCGGCTTTCGCGGGCCTGGCATTCAAGGCAGGCGATGTGGGGTGCGTTCATCATCCTTGGAGCCGGGCTTGCCGTAGTGATCCTCGTGACGGTCCTCGGGATCGTCTCGCCGAAGAATCAGAGCACGGAGGACGCTGGAGCGTCCGCGCCAGTGGTGGGCGGGTCTGCAGCTCCTCAGACGGCGGCGGCTGCACCCGACGGGGGGTGCCCGGACGTGCCGGGTGACTCGTCCCTGCCCCCGACAACGCCCGCAGACCTCAGGTACCAGACCGGCGCCGAAGGGCTGACGTGGCCGGTCTCGGCGTCAGCGGGACCGACGAAGACCGTGGACGGGTTCGACGCGTGCTTCGCGCGATCCCGCGTCGGGGCTGCGCTAGCCGCAGTAACCGCCGTGTACAGCCAGTACGACACGCGGCACGCGATCACCGATGCTCTGAACTTCTACATCGCCAATTCACCTGGTAAGCAGATCGCGGTCACGCAGACCGCGAAGGGTTCGGATCCGTCGAAGATGATTTCGGCAGGAATGACTTCAGCAGGCTTTGTTGTCGACGCATTCAGTCCGGATCAGGCGCAGATCACACTCGTGTACACGTTCCCTTCTAGCCCGACAGGCTACGGCGGTATTCCGTGCACGGTGGCCTGGATTGACCGCGATTGGAAGCTTATCGTGCTTGACAACGGTGAACTTTCCGCAGGGCAGGCGACAACTCCCAGCAAAGGTGATTTTGTGCCGTGGACAGGTGGCAAGTCGTGATCATGCACCCGCTCGATGCGGCTAGCGATGCTGCGGCTAACGCCGCGTGTGGCCTCATCGCACCCTGCGGCCTTGCGAAGAGCGCAGTGCACAGCGCCGCCAACGGTGCATTCCAAGACACCGCGGATCAGATGTTCGACGGCTTCGACTCGATAACCAAGGGCTTTCTTACATCCTGGACTGGGCACTCCTTCATCGTGGATATCGAAGGCGGAGCAAGCCAGTGGTTTCGCGACACGAATTTGCCCCTTAACGTGTCCTTATTCACACTGGGTCTTATAGTTGCCGGGATCCGCATCATGCTGTCAGTGCGAGGTGAGCCACTCAAGGACGCCGTAAGTGGCGTTATACGCGTTCTCGCTATTACGACGGCGGGAGCAGCGGCCATCAAAGTCTTTGCGTGGGGCTCCGATGCCTACTCACAATACATCTTGCAGGTGTCGGGCGTGAACGCGGGCGGCTCAGCGCTTATCATGTCATTCGCGTCGAATTTTCCCGCTCTTGCTCTCATATTCGGATTGGTTGGGATTCTTGCAGTAGCGTGCCAATGGATCATCATGATTGTTCGTGATGCCACACTGCCTCTCCTGAACGCATTTTGGCCCTCCGCTGCGGCAGGATCACTATTCGAAAGAGGGCAGCAGGCATTTGAGAAAGTGACCTCCTGGATCATTGCCTTCCTTATCTACAGCCCCATCGCCGCCGCTATTTACGCTTACGCATGGAGGTTGAAGAGCGGAGATGACGGGCCCGGGGGAGTGCTGACCGGCCTGACACTGATTGGCCTTGCCGTTCTCACTCTTCCCGCCCTTATGCGCCTACTGGTGCCGGCCGTCTCTGCTGTCGGCAGAGCGTCCGGCGGCACGATGGCACTCGGCGCCATTGCAGCTGCGGTATCGGCCGGTGTCGCGGTTGGTGCTGCGGTGGCGACCGGCGGTGGCTCGGCAGCAGCAGGATCGGGCGCGGCATCCAGCACCGGCACTGCTGGAACGGCAGCCGGAGGAGAAGTTGGGACGGCCGCGGCCCCCACCGGAGCGGATACCTCGAGCGGGATCGGCGGTGCGGTCGGCGGCGGAACCACGACCGGCGCCGACGCGGCTGGCGGCGGCGGCGGCTCATCTACAGCAGGTGCGGACGGAGGCGACGCGTCAGACAGTTCGGGGGGACCGGTTGCATCCGGATCGTCCGGATCATCGTCAAGTGGCTCACGAGCTGGGTGGGCGGCAGCTCAAAGCCTGGTCGACAGCGGAGCGTCACGCGGCGGGACAGCGGAAGGAATGATCGGTGAGTGAAACACTAAAGACGACCGAACGCGTCAAGTTCGGGAACTGGTTGCCGACGGCGAAGCCCACCTTCGGGGGTCTGACCAGAATCGGCGGGTGGGGTGTGCTTCTGTCGTCGATCTTCCTGATGCTTATCGCCGTCACCTTCGGGGCATGGGCATTCGGCCTGTGGATTCTCGCTCTCGCCCTTCTGTGGGAACTGCTGTTCGTCCTCCGATTCGGATTACCGAACGCGGGTCGCACCATCGCCGCGCGATGCGCAGACAGGCTGTCACACAGGTCAAGGAATTCGGCCGGGAGCACGGTTTACAGGACAGGCTTGTTTACTGCTCTGCCCGATGATGCGCTCCTGGCACTACCGGGACCCTTGTCGACGCTCGAAGAGATCGACGGCGTGGACGGCGAGGGCGCACCGTTCGTCCTCCTCCACCACATGAAGAACTCATCGACACCTACGCTGACTGCGACATTCGTCTGCAACCCAGATGGCACATCAATGCTCCCTCAGGAAGCTGTCGACAATCAGGTCGTGGAGTTCGGGGGCTGGATCGCCTCACTGTCCACGGACGAGGCGATCGAGGGCGCTGTCATCGTCGTGGACTCCTCGCTCGCATCGTCTGCACCTCTCGTCGAGAAGATCACGGCTGGGGTATCGCCGTCCGCTCCGGACCTCGCTAAGCGGGCCCTGCTCGAGGGGGCAAGACGGCTGCCGGCGCGCTCCTCATCGGTCGAGGTGTTCGCGACCGTTGCGTGGGCAAGGAAGGAACTCGGTGACACCGTCGAGGATGCGGCCGCCGAGGTTGCCGCCCGGCTGCCGGATCATCGCGCAGCCCTGGCCAACGCGGGCGCGGGGCGGCCCTTCGTTGCCACGAGCGAGGATCTTGCCCGCTCAGTGCGCATCGCGTATCGGCCCGATCGCGAGCAGGAGATCGCGCTCGATGAACTCGCCGGGTGCCCGTTCACGCTCCGCGTTTCTGACGCGGGTCCGGACGAATTCGATGACAGTGCGCGGCGTATCTGCTACCACGACGGAGTTGCCTCGGTGACGGTGATGATGCTTGCGCCGCCCCAGAAACTCATTACTGAGGACAGCATGAACGCCCTGTTCTATCCGCAGGACAAGTTCCTCCGCAAGCGCGTGGCCGTGTTCTGGCGACCACTTACTCCGGGAGAAGCTGTTCGTCGTGCGGCGGAGCTTCGTCGGAGTACAGGTGTTGCGGCGACCTCGAAGGCAAAGGCGTCAAGCCTCGATGCGAAGATGGTGGCCTTTGCCGATCAAACAGAAGTCGATCTCGTGACAGGCGCGTCGATGACTCGATTCGCGATTGAGGTCACTGTCACCTTCGAGGCGAATCCTCGTGCGCAGCGCGACGCGCTGCAGAAGCTGAAGGGTCTGCTCGCCGCGACGGATCTCACCTGGCGCTTTATCGAGACCAATACAGCAGCAGGGTTCCACTCCACCTTGCCCCTGGGTCTGCTGCCGTGGCAGTACGAGACCTTCATGCAACACCTGGCAGAAGGCGGAAACTAATGGGCGGCACGATGACGCGGCGGCTCACCCGGACCCCGATGGGATTTCTCGGGCATGGCGGCGGTATGTGGTCTCGCGTGCCGCAGGCCCCCATGTGGTTCTCCACGTCAGTGCAGGGTTGCGGGATCTACCCCTTCGGCGTCGGCACCGGGCGCCCTACCGATGGTGCCCCGCTCGGCCGAGACGTCGACACTCACACCGCCGTGTGCACAGATCACGAGGCCCTGTACCGAGCGAACGTCATCTCATCACCTACCGGAATCCTGTTCGGTATCAACGGGGTAGGGAAGTCGACCACTGCCCAGACGATCCTGCTTGGCCAGATGGGGCGCGGGCTCACCCCAGCGGTGTTCGACCCGATCAAGGGCGAGCACGTGCCGATGATCAGGGCGGTGGGCGGGCAGGTATTCTCCATCGGTCCAGGAGCGGGGCGCGACAAGCTCAACATCGTGTCGCCCGGCCCACTCGGTGCCGCCGCAGCCAGAATCGGCGGACACGTCGGCGAGGAGCTCGCGCAGCTGGCTCGGGACAAGGCGGTCGCCCTGGTCCAGCTCAATGCTCGCGTGAGCCGCGGCCACCCTCTGGACGACATCGAGGACACCGCTCTTGAAGCGATCGTGGACTCCCTGCGCGAACGCACCTCGCGACCGGTAACGCGGGATCTCGTGACGGTGTTCGACGCCGTCTCGGACCGGATGCTGCATGTGACGGGACAGCGGGATGCGGACTCGTTTCGCGCTCGTTTCGCTCGCCTTGGGGAGACGCTCCGCTCCATGATCTCGGGAGAGATGGGCCAGATGCTCAGCGGAGTGGACTCCGTCGAGTTCGACCCAGGCAACCCCGGGGGCTTCTGCTTCGACACATCGAGCATCGACCCCTCCAACACTCGGCTGTTGTCGGCGGCGATGCTCTCTACCTGGTCACTCGGGATGGACGCGATCGACGCGCACTGGGAGATCGCGCAGCATGAACAGCGCCTCGTGGAGGAGGCAGCTCTCGCGGGTGAGATGTACGTGCCCAAGGTCACGTGGTCGGGATACACGTCCCTTATGGATGAGTGCTGGTACCCGCTGCGAGCCTGCGAGGGAATCGTCGACCGCTACGACGCGCTGATCCGAACAAATCGCAGCAAGGGCGTAGCGGAACTGAAGGTCACACATTCACCAAAGGACCTTATCTCCCTTCCGAACCCGGCAGACCGCGAAAAGGCTCGCGGTTTCGTAGAACGCTCCGGGCTTGTCTATCTCATGGCTCTCACGCGGGACGATTTGGAATCACTGAGCGGTATCCGTCGGCTGACTACAAAGGAAATAAACCGCGTCGCAAGCTTCAACGCCGCCCCGTCATGGAAAATGCCCCCTCGCCGCAAGGGCGAGAAGGGCGCCCCTCCTGGTGCCGGCCGGGTCATGTTGAAGCTGCCGGAGCGGGCAGGGATCACCGTGCAGATGTTCCAGACCGATGTGCAGCAGCAGCTCCACGTCACCGATGAGCGATACCGGCAGTAGGAGGACCACGTGACTACAACACCCCTCGCAGCGCTCGAGCTGCTCTCCACGGGCGGCGAGCTGCGGATCGCGGACGTCACCTTCACGGGTGACAGCTCGTACCCCGACGTTCTGGAGTGGTTGAGCCGCCAAGCGCGGTCGCAGGGCGCCCCGGTGCTGGTGCACAGCGTCGAGAGGCCGTCGGGCCAGGAGAGCTGGTTCTCGGTCGATCACGACGGCTCCGTTCACCCCGCTGGCCCCTCATCGCCGTCGCCCGAGCGCGCGGCGCCGGCGCCGGCGCCGACCACCGCTGTGTCGCGGTCGACGACGGCTCCCGCACCGGTGGCTGTCGATCCGCTGCCACGTCGGGCGGATGTGCGCTTCGTGAAACCGGCCAAACCGCGGCCGCGGACCGGGCTGCGCGCAGCCGTGTACGCCGCGACCGGGGGAGTGGTGAACCTCGGCCAGTCCGCGCTCGAGCGGGAGACCGATGAACTCGCGAGACGGATCAGCCGGAAGCTGACCGGCAGCCACTCCACGGCGATCCTCTCCTTGAAGGGCGGCGTCGGGAAGACGTCAACGACCGGCGGCGTCGGGATGATGCTTGCCGAGTACCGCGGCGACCCGCCGTGCGCGGTGGACATGAACCCGGACTCCGGGGATCTCGCCGAGCGCGTCGTCGGCGAGGCGGCCTACGACGTGGCGACGGCGCCGACGGTGACCGACGTCGTCCGTGACGCAGAGGCGATCGGATCTCTCACCGAGCTCGGGCGGTACATGCACCACGCGAACCGGCTGCACGTCATCGCCGGCGAGCAGGATCCCGAGGTGTCCGACGCGCTCACCGCCGACGACCACGCCCGCGTCCAGGCGCTCGTGGCTCGCTACTACAGCGTGGTGCTCACCGACTGCGGCACGGGTGTCTCCCACCCGGCGATGGCGGGCATCCTCCGCAGCGTCTCCAACGTCGTGATCGTGACGGACTGGGCGGTCTCGGCGGCCGACCGCGCCGCCCGCGCCATCGGCTGGCTGCGCGAGCACGGGTACACGCACCTCGCCGAATCCGCCATCGTCGTCATCACCGACATGGCGGACGTCCCCGAAGAGGTCGACCGCGCGGCCATCGCGCGGTTCCTCGAGGTGTCGTCAGCGCAGCTCATCCAGGTCCCGCGCGACCGTGCCGCCGCCGGGGGCGTGCAGATCGTCCCGGAGCGGGTGTCGCCGGCAACGAGGCTGGCGTGGATGCGCATCGCGGCCGCCATCGTCGACGGATACCGGTAGAGCCCGCTGATGTCCAGGAAGACCGTCCTGACGGCCCTCGGCGTGCTCGTCGTGCTCTCGGTGATCGTGGGTCTGGTGCTCGCAGCGCGCAGCGTGCCGACGCCGCAGGCCGCCACCCCGGCCGCTCCGATGCCCGATGCCGCGGCTCCCTCGCCGTCGACGAGCCCTGATGAGCCTGCTGACCGCGCGCAGGCGTTCGCGGCCGCGGCCGCGTTCTGCCGCCCCGACGTCGACTCCGGGACGTGGCAGCGGACGCTGGACCCGTACCTCACCGACGACGCACGCGCCCTCTACGCCGCGACGGCGCCGGCGAACGTCCCCTGTGAGGACGTGCGTGACGTAGGGGGTCCGGTCGGCGATCAGCAGACGTCGACGGATGCGGCGTGGCAGTTCGACGCTGCCGTGGGCGGGCCTGTGACGGTGACCCTGCACCGGGACTCGACGGCAGCCGTGTGGCTGGTGTCCTATGTCAATCCCACCGGATATGCGCCGTGAGCAAGGGCAGCATGCTCGGGATTCTGGTCGCGGCGCCGGTCATCGGAATCGTCGCGGTGGTCGTGGTGATCTTCACGGTCATCGTCGGCGGCGGAAGCGATGGGGCGTCGGCCGCTGGCTGCGGCACCGGGGGGCCAGCGATCGCCGTGGAGTCCGGTCAGCTCCCGGCCGAGGTGGGTGCGTACTCCGGCGAGCAGGTCGCGAACGCGGCCTCGATCCTCACCATCGGCAAGCAGCGCGGTCTCAACCAGCACGCGCAGCAGGTGGCGTTGATCGCCGCGATGACCGAGTCAGGGCTCCGCAACCTCGGCGGAGGCGATCGCGATTCCGCCGGCCTCTTCCAGATGCGCCCCTCACAGGGCTGGGGCACGCTCGCGCAGATCACAGACACGGGGTACGCGATCAACCTGTTCTACGAGCGGCTCACGCAGGTCCCCGGGTGGGAGAGCAAAGAGCCCGGCGACGCCGCACAGGCGGTGGAGCGCTCGGCGTTCCCGGACCGGTACGCCACCCACCTCCCCGAGGCAGCACAGGTGATGAACGCGCTCTCAGGGACGACCGTCGTGCCCGTCTCGAGCACAGATGAAGGCCTCGCCTGCTCGCGCGCAGGAAGCACCGGGAGCGGCGAGCTCGCGGACGGCGAGCAGCCCGCGCGCGGCCCGCATGCGGCCGAGATCAACCAGGTCATCGCGTTCGCGAAGCAGCAGCTCGGGAAGTCCTATGTCCTCGGGGGAGCGGGCCCCAACGTCTGGGACTGCTCCGGGCTCACGAAGGTCGCCTACGCACAGGTCGGCATCGACATCGACGACGGGCACTCGTCGACGACGCAGTGGCGAAACGGCATCGCGCGCGGCGAGATGCACCCGCTGTCCGAGGTCCAGCCCGGAGACCTCATCTTCTGGGGCGGCAACGACGCGTGGCACGTCGGCATCAGCCTCGGCGGGAACATGATGATCGCCGCGCCCAAGGTCGGCGACGTCGTGAAGATCCAGACCGTCTGGGGCACCCCGAACGCCGAGGTGTGGCGTCCCGTTGACGGCCTCTGACCATCAGCACCACCTACCGAACGAAGGAGCACACGATGAGCGATGGACGACTGCACACGAACGCGCCTCCGCGGCGGTGGCGCCGGCGGGGCCTTCTCCTGATCCGCAACACCGCCGCTGGGTTCCTCCTCGGGGTGGTGCTGTGGATCCTCGCCCTGCTGTTCGCCAGTGCCGTCTCATTCGTCGTACCGGACATGGGCCCTGAGGCGGCAGCAGGCGCCTGGGAAGCCGCGTGGACGCCCTCCGGGTACGTGTTCACCGGAACGCTCCTCGCCGGCACCTGCGCGCTCGTGACGATCGCGATCTGGTGGCAGATGGACCAGCTGCAGCGCACGTCGTCGACGCGGACCCGGCGGACGTGGTGACCATGGCCCGGATCGGCCGCGCGATCACCACAACAGCGGAGTCCGTCCAGGAAGTCGCCGACGCCTACCGGACCGCCCGCCGGGAGCGAGACGAAGCGATCGTCGCCTCCGTCGCCGTCCTCGGGCAGAAGGGCGCCGCGGAAGCGGCAGGGCTCTCGCGGCGCCGCGTACGGCAGCTCCTTGACGAAGCCCACGCCCGACAGGAGAACCACTGATGAACACGCCCGCGCCCGACCCCATCCAGACGGCATTCGAGCAGTTCCAGTGGCCGTGGTGGGGGACACCGCTGCTCATCGTCCTGGTGGTGCTGGTCCTCGCGTCCGCCGTGTTCGCTCTGATCCGGATGCACGGAAGCCATCCCGTGGACCGGATGCAGCGCCACCTCCGTGCCGGCAACCGACTCGCCCCGGTGTTGTACCCGGCGCGGTTGAAGGCCACACGGAAGGACCTCCATCCCCGAGTCGAGGATCTCCCGCCCGGGCAGAAGATCGGGACGCTCGTCGGCGCCGGCGCGACGTGGGTGTGGCAGGGATGGCGTGACGTCGCGATCTACATCTTCGGGCCCGGCCGCGGGAAGACCACCGGATCCGTGGTCCGCCACATGCTCGAGGCGCCCGGTGCGGCGGTGATGACGTCGAACAAGGTCGACGGAGTGAAGGAGGTCCTCGCCGGCCGCCAGCGCGCGGGCGAGCAGTGGGTGTACGACCCGATGCAGGTCTACCGGCAGGACGCGCGGCCAGACTTCGTCTACGACCCGCTGGACGACGTCACCGACCTCACGACCGCGCAGGAGATCGCGGCGATCTTCGAGGCCAGCACGAAGGACGGCGATAGCAAGAGCGACGCGCAGTTCGACTCACAGGGTCGCGACCTGTTCGCCTACGCGCTGCTCGCCGCGAAGCTCGAGGGCAAGGGCGACGCCCAGGTGTACACGTGGATCACGCAGCAGGAGCACGACGAGCTCCGCGCGGTCATGCAGAAGCACGGGCAGTCGGGGCCGGCCGCGGCACTGCTCGGGCTGCAGGGGCAGCCGGACAAGACGCGCGGCAGCGTCTACGCCACCGCGCAGCGCATGGCGTCGGCCTTCGCCAACGACAAGCTGCTCGCCTGGACCAACGCGCCGGGAGTGCGGAGGTTCGACGCGGACGCGTTCGTGCGCAGCAACGATACGGCCGTGCTGATTTCCCGCAATGGCGCGGGATCCGGTGGCGCATTCGTGGCCGCTCTCGTGAGGTCGATCGCGCGCGCGGGGGAGCGCGCCGCGTCCGCGGACGGGGGGCGGATCCGCGTCCCTGTCGTGTTCGAGCTCGACGAGGTCGCGAACATCGTCCGATGGCCGGAACTGCCGGAGCTGGTGTCGTTCTACGGCTCCCTGGGCCTCATCCTCGGCATGTACTTCCAGTCGTGGGGCCAGATCGTCCGCACGTTCGGCAACGACGGCGCCGACGCGCTGTGGAGCACGTCCTCGATCCGCGTCTACGGGGGCGGCGAGTCCACCCAGTCGCCGTTCCTCAAGCGGTTCAGCGAGAGCATCGGCAACTATGAGGAGTGGACGACGAACACCTCCTCCGGCCGCAACGGCAGCACGAAGTCGCGCACGTCCAGGTCGAAGCCGATCCTGCCGGCAGACGTGTTGGCGCACCTGCCGAAGTGGCGGGCCGTGTTCGACGCCTCTGACGTCGGACCGGTTCTCGTTCGCATCCGGCCGTGCTTCGAGGACAAGGTACTCATGGCCATGATCAACGGGCAGGAGGTGGTCAACGGCAAGATCGTGAAGCCGAAGAAGGCGAAGAGGTCGGCGGCTGAGCCGGAGGCGATCACGGAGAGGTCCGAGCATGTCGACGCCGTTTGACCCGACACGGTGGCCCGAGGTGCCCGAGCCGGACTGGGCCGACGATCCGCCGCCTCTGGACGATCACGACGCACCCCCGCCCCCCGATGACGAGGGCATGCCGCCTGCGGACGGGTCGACCGGCGAGGTGGTCGACGCAGAGGAGCAGAAGGCGCCACCGCGGCCGAAGAAGCCGAAGAAGGACGACCGGACGCTGTTCCTCGAGTGGGTCGCGCTGCAGCTGAGCCGTGTCGAGGCGTTCGGGGCGCCGGTACGGCAGAAGCCGGGGTGGTGCCCGGAGTGGTGGAAGCACCCGGAAGTCGTCGAGCGGTTCTACGTGTCGTGGAAGGGCTACCTCGAGGCAACGAAACGCATGCCGGACGACCGGCTCGCGCAGTCGGCATGGTGGGTGCAGCACTGGGATCACCACGCCCGCATCATCTTCGACAAGACCTACGGCCCCTTCCGGGCCTGCAACGCCGCGGGGCACCTCGCCGACAACAACGGCGAGCCGCTCACGATCGTGCCGGAGATGCCGCCCGCGGACGTCCCCCTCATCTGACGCGGGCACGGAGAAGGCCGGGCACCCCAAGGGTGCCCGGCCTTCTCCGTGCCCGCGTCAGCGCTCCAGGCCGTCGTCACCGCGCGAGATCTCCGGTGCCGCCGGCTGGTCCGTCCACGAGCTGTCGGCGCCGACGTCGGTGGACCGCTCGTCGGGGTCGATGCCGGCATCACGGAGCATGTCGCGCTCCTCGAGCTCGCGGCTCGTGTACCCGGCGCCGTCGCCCTGCGCATCGGATTCGATCGCCTCCGTCTCCGCCTGCGTCGCATCGCGGCCGTCGGAGGTGATCGCCGCCGCGTCGGTCGCCGTCCGGTCCTCGATACCTGCGACGTCATCGCGGCCGGCGGCGACGATCGCGACTTCAACCTCGTCGATGGCCGCGAGGGCAGCAGCCCCCTCGAGCCCGTCCTCGGGGCGGCCGTAGCGGGCCTCGAGCCGATCGGCGCGCTCCTGCTCCCGCGCCGCGGCCTGCTCTGCCTTCTCCCGCACCCGTTCGGCCTTGCGCTCGGCCTCGCGGACCGCCTGTTCGCGGTCGCGCTCTGCCTTGCGCTGGGCGTCCTGCAGCTGCCGGCGCCGTTCGTCGTTGGCGCGCTGGATCTGCCGGCTGATCTCCGAGGTGACGGTCTGCGTGGTTCGTCCCACGTGCCGGCCAACGTGTTCGAGGGTCTCGTCGAGTGGGTCGCTCATGGTGGTTCCTTCCTGTTCGGTGGTTGGGGACGCCGTGGCCACGCTCGTGGTCTCGGTATCGGTCGTGGCCGCAGGTGCGGTCTCGACGGTGGGCGCCTGCGGAGTGGGCTCCGTGGCGAGCTCTGTGGCCACGGCTGTCGTCGTCGCTACCACGGCGGGAGCCTGCTGCGCGATCGCGGCCGCGGCCGCGGTGAGGGCTACCGGCGTGGCGAGCGTCGCACGGACGTCGTCGACGCGGGCGGTGAAGTGCGCCGCGTACCGCTGGCGGGTGTCCAGGGCGATCGGTTCGGCCGTGAGGAGCAGGGACGCCTTGTGCATGGCCGTGACGCGCTGCTGCAGCCGGTCGGCGATCTCGTTCCCGCGCAGCGTCGCCGGGATGGCCAGCGGCTCGGCCGGGTCGACGCGGTACTTGGTGCGGAGGACGTCGACCTCGGCGGCGAGCTGATGCCAGGCGACCATCCGCTTGGGGTGCGAGGGGACGGCGCCGAGCGCGTCGGTCCAGGCGGGGCGCTCGGCCGCGAGGGCGGCGCCGCGCTCCTTGAGGCGGACGCCGATGTAGTGGTGGCGCTCGTGCAGGTGCTCGCGCCAGTCCTCGGGCACCAGGTCGTTGTCCTGCAGGCGAGCGTCCGCGATCCACGCGGCGACGCCGTCGACGTCGGGCAGATCCATGACGGAGCGCCTGGGGGCGTCGATCTTCTCGAGTGCGCGTTCGATGCGCCACGACAGCACCGCCGGCACATCGTCGGCCGTCCCCAGCTCGCGCTGCTCGTAGGCGACGCGGAGGGTGCCGACGGGGCTGAATCCGTAGTCCTCGGCGTGCCGGAGCGCGGCCGCGACGGCGCCCCAGCTCTCCTGCGACTGCAGGGTGGTGGCGAGGCTGGTGCCGAGGGCGGCCTCGGCAATCCGTCCGTAGCGGATCTCGCCGGCGCGCTCGGCGACATCGGCGTGCTGGTCGATGAGGGTGACCAGGTCGTCGACGCGGTCCTGCTCGGCACGGATGGTCTCGTGCGCGGAGAGCATCGCGTCGGAGCGGGCGGCGATCTGCTCGAGCGCGTCGTCGACGGTGGCGCCGTCGGCAACGTCGAGGTAGAGGCGGTTGGACTGCTTGCCGCGGGTGAGGCCGGTGTAGGCGGTCTCGCGGGTCATGCTCTCGTCGCCGAGGACGTGGCTGGTGTCGGCGGTGAGTCCCTGGGAGCGGCTGATGGTGCGGGCGTAGCCGAGCTCGACGTGCTCGCGCACGTAGCCGGCAGGGAGCGTGACGGGCGCGGCGTGGTCGCGGTGGACGACGTCGAGGGATCCGTCGGCGCCAATGCGGGTGACCTGCCAGAGGTCTCCGTTCTTGACGCGGTCGCGGCCGTTCTGGATCCGCAGGAGCGACTCGTTGCGGCGGGTAGCGATGACGTCGCCGACGTGCGCGGAGAGGTCGTCGCGGAGCTTCACCGAGTGGGTGCCGGTGACGGTGCCGGCGGCGATGCGGTGGGCCTGGGCGCGGGCGTTGAGCTCGGTGACGGTGGCGCCGGTGGGGGCGAGCATGAGCGAGCGGAGACCGGCATCGGTGTCGGTCTGCCAGCCGGCGAACACGGCGTCGGTCATCCGGTCGACGTCGCCGCCGATGATGCGATCGTTGGCCTGGTACCAGGCGAACGGGTCGCCGGGGCGCAGCGGGTCGCGCAGGTGCAAGGACGCCTCTGCCTCGTCGGCGTCCTGGAAGCGGTGGACGTGCTCGAGGCGCACGGACCCCAGCTCGCGGTCGATCAGGCGCAGCGCCCCACCGGCCTCAACGGCAGACAGCTGGCGGTCGTCGCCGATGAGGCGCAGGTGCGCGCCGTACTCGCGGGCGATGGTGTGCAGGGCGGCGAGGCGCTGGGTGCCGGCCATGCCGGCCTCGTCGACGACCAGGACGTCGCCGGCGCGGATCTCGTACTTCGCCGGCAGCTCCGCCTGCGCGTGGGCGGTCAGGAACCCGTGGATGGTGGTCGCCTCGATGCCGACCGCTTCCGCGATCACGGACGCCGCGGGGGCGGAGGGGGCGAGGCCGATCATGCGGCGGCCGCCGTCCTCGAGCGCGGTCGCGGCCAGGCGCAGCGCGGTCGTCTTGCCGGCGCCGGCGGGGCCGATGCCGACCACGAGCTCGCGGTCCGAGGTCGCGAATTCGCGCGCGAGATCCCGTTGGCCGGCGTCGAGCGGGCCGGTGTGCTGGGCGGCTGTGCGCTCGAACATGTCTCGGTTGATGGGGGAGACGGTGCGGGTGCGGGCGGCGTCGAGGAGCTGGTCCTCGGCGTCGAGGATCCGCGTCGACGTGAACAGGGTCTTGCCCTTGTGGTCGTAGATGCTCGACCCGTCCGACCGCGTGAGCGGTGTGAAGGCGCCGTGCGGGGACGGGGGAGTGAGTGTCACCGATCCGCCCAGGGCGGCACGGGTGACCTGCTGCACGAGGGGTTCCGCGACGCTCTGGTCGGGGATGCGGGCGGCGAGGTGCCGGCGTGCTTCGGCCTCGATGACGTGCGCGCCCCACACCGCGTGGTGCTCTTCAACCGTGCGGAGCACCTGCGCGGTGATCTCGTCGACGTCGACGCTCGCGGCCTCCTTGTTCGTGGGCGAGAGGGCGCGCGCGGCGTCGACGAGGCCGGCGGCGCGGTCGATGCCGACGCGCGCGACGGCGGCCTCGTGGATGGCCTGGGGGGAGCGGACGTGGTCCTTCTGCGGCCGGGTCTCCAGGGTCGCCTGCTGCGCGATGGCGATGAGGGTCTTCGCGTCTGGCGCGCGGCCGTGGTCGCGCTGGTACTCCTCGACGAGCCGCCCGGTCGTCGCGCGGATGGAGGTGGAGCGGGAGGAGAACGTGTCGATCAGGTCCGGGTCGACGCCCGCGATCTCCATCACCGGCCGCTTGCCGGGGGAGGGGACCCGGGCGGTCGTGGTGACGCCGAGGCGGCGGCACACCTCGGACATGACGGCGGCGTTGTAGAACTCCGACGCGGGCACGTTCATGCGGTGCAGGAGCTTGGAGTCGATGGTGCGCCACTTGCCGTCGACGCCCTTGACCTTGTTCGCGACCACGACGTGGTCGTGCAGCTGCGGGTCCCCGTTCCGGGAGTCGTAGTGACGGAACACGGTCGCCGCGATGCCTCCCTCGACCTCGATCTGCGCGACCCCGTTGGTACCGGCACGGGTGGCGATCGCCTCGCGCTCGAGGTAGCCGACCGTGTCGCGCACGGCCTGCTCCTGGGCGGCCTCGATGGCCTTCCGGGTCTCAGCGTCGCCGAGTGCCCAGAGCACGGAGATGCTCTTCGACGGGGAGCACACGAGGTCGAACCCGGCGACCGCAGTCTGGTCGGGGCGGGTAGCGGCGGTGATGAACTTCCCGAGCTCCTCCTTGTCCGCCGGCTCCCGTCCCTTCGCGTCGCGGAACGCCTGCGCGCCCTCGCGGGCGCGGATGAGGCGGCGTTCCTCGGCGTCGGGCTCGTGGCCGTTGAGGCGCTGGAACGTGTCGTAGCCGGCCTGGATCCGCCCCTGCAGAGTGGCGGGTCCTGCACGGTAGGCGTAGTACGAGCGGCCGAGCTTGGCGCGCTGCTGCGCCTCCTTCGCGGAGACACCTTCGCCGAGAGCGTCGGCGATAATGCGGTCCGCGTCCGGGTGCAGCCCCTCACCGTAGAGGGCCTTCATCTGGTCCTCGGTGACCGTCCCGGAGACGCCCAGGACGTCGGCCCCGCGGCCCATCCAGCGGCCCGGCGGGTTGCCGTCAACGGTGTAGTAGTCGCCGAGATCACGGTCCCGGTCGCGCTTCGCGTCGCCGGTGGCGACCTCGCTCGTGTAGTACGCATACCCGTCCCCCGCGGAGAGGATATGCATCGTCATCACGCGGTCAGGGTACCTCATTCATTTGTAATGCCTGAGGTGTGACGAACTGATGACCGGAGGACTGCGGTGAGCAGGCGAGGAACGAGCGTGCTCACCGTTGGACGAAGGGAGAGAAGATCGGCCATGAGCAACGCTCATGCGGCTGTGCTTTGAGACCGCACGGGTGAGCGACGAGGAACGAGGAGCACGCCCGTCAGCGTGTCGAGAAGCAACAGCCGAGCCAGCCTCGCCCACTCCCCCGAAGTCGAGGCCCCGCCGCCTTGTGCCGCCCCGTGGGACGCGCGGGGGCGGGCCGTGCATACTGGTCCGGTCATCGAGCAAGGGGGACCCACATGGCCGAACTCCGCAAGTCCGCAAAGCAGACCGACGCACGGCGTCGAGCACGAGAGATGGCGGCGCAGTTCCGCGAGCTGCAAGACAAGCTCGAACAGCTCGCGGCCGACTACTTCGTGGCCATCGACTCCGTGGACGCAACGAACGACGAGACCGAGCGTGAGATCGCGAAGCTCCGGGAGCGGGCGGAGCAGCAGACGCGAAAGGCACGCGACGACGCCGAGCAGGTCATCGCACGCATGCTCGACGCCGGCGCCAACCCGGCCGAAGTCGCGGCACGCCTCGGCATCACCGCGCGCGAGGTCAGAAAGGCCACCCGAGGCACCCCCTCATCCGCCCCGAGCGCCATCGGCGACGCAGCAGCCGCCGTCCAGGACGAGGACGCTCGCCGCGAGGATTACGCCCCCTCCGAGGCCTAAGGTGGCGCGGTCGCACCGTGACGTGACGCTCGATGGACGTCGGTTCCGAGTCACAGAACAGACCGAGGACGAATTCACGCTCGTTGCCTTCCTGCACCCGGTGCCCCGACACAGGTCACATCCGAACGGCTGGTATCGGCGCGCGGAGACGAGGGACACCGAGATGCGATTCAAGGTGTTCCACGACACCGATCAGGGGCTCGTGACGAACATCGTCGTCCAGGCCGCGCGGCGCCGCGATGGCTGGGCCGACGCGATGGTGCGCGCGCTCATCGAGCTTTACCCCGGCCGGACGTGGACGGTGGAGTCGCCCAACGAGCAGTCCGGGCAGCTGTTCGTGAAGCTCGCCTCCCGACTCCCCGGCATGGTCGTTGCTCCCGTGGAGGACACGACTCGGCCGATCGACGACCCACGGAGATACCGCACCCCGCCGACGTGGTGAGGACCGGCCGCACTGCGCGGCTTGCTCGTTAGAGCGTCGGTACGTCGGTCGCGGTGAGGGTTCTACGTGCCGAGACGGTGGCGTGAACATCGCCCGCGATAGCGACCGCGATGCCGCGCTGAAAGACCTGCCCGTGCGTCTCGCTGATGTCCAGTCGGTAGAGGTAGCGGGCCCGGCTCCGGGTCACGTTCCCTCGCACGTGCGCATCCGCCGGATCTGCCGTGAAGACGAACACCGCGCGACGCGGACGGGCGAACGGCCGATCCGATCGCTGCATGCAGGACCGCAAACGGCACCGGTGCCGCTCGAGGACAACCCTGTCCCCGACGTCCCAGAGCTGCGACGTGAGATGCCAGACCACCCCCGTGGTTGGCGACAGCGCGTCTGGTGCGCGGCCGTAGCCCTGCGCGACCGCGGCCATGGGGACGGTGAAGAGACCTAGCCCGAAGGTGATGACAGCGCTTGCACCCGCGAGCGTTGTCGCACCGATGAGCAGCGCGACCTCTGCCACAAGGAGCGTCACAGGCAGCACGAACAGGTAGCTCAGGAACACCACGAGCCCACGGCGTCCGTTGGTCGTCACCTTCGCCTGCTCAAACCACGCTCGCACGCCTGCTGCCCTCACTCTCTTCGATGCCAGGTCGTCGTCGGTGAAGTCGTCATGTCGGACCCGAACGAGAACCACAGGCCGCACCCCGTCACATCCTTCGCGGCTCGCCAGGATCAGCACGGTAGCCATGACCAGGCGAGGGCTCGCGGTCACGATGCCACAGCACCCGCCGCCTCCTGAGCGCACCCCACACAGTTCATGGGCGCGGGTTCGTGGAGCGCAGCGGAACGAAGCCGCGGCGCCTCGATGCGCGACTAGACCCCCTCGATCACGACTCGACATCAGGCGTGGCGGGGGTTGTTCGGGCGACCGCCCGCGTTTCTCAGCCCGCGACGCGGTGCAGGTCGTCCTTGTGCCGATCGAGGTACTCGTCGATCGCGTCCCGGACCAGATCTGCTGCGTACTTGCGGCGCTGCACGATTCGCAGCTGCTCCAGACGGTCCTTGCGGTCCCGGGGAAGGCGGACGTGGATGGTTGGCGAGTGCTCGCCGTCCGGCGCCGCGCCACCCAGCTTCGGCCGGCCGATTGCCTTGGAGACGGCCGCCTCGCTGCCGAGCGCGTCGAGGAGCAGCTGCGCCCCGATCTCGGCAGCGTCAGCGCCGTGCGCGCTATCGCCGGGCAGCGTCGCACCCGTCGACGTCTCCTCGATTGCCGCCATGCGGTCGTAGCGGTCCTGGTCCTTCTTCGAGAGTGTCACTTCTCCTCCTCCATCAGCTTTCGGTAGTACGAGCCAAGCTCCATCACGTGGTAGACCACGAACCCGCCGGGCTTGAGCTCCACGAGCACTTCAATGAGCCGATCCGTCTGCGCGTGCTGCGGGCCAACGAACACCCGCCGCTGGCTACGCGGGTCACCCTCGTTCACCTTCACCTGTGTGGAGCTCCACACCGCGTTCTTGATCGCATGCAGCGCGTCGGGCCCGGGGATGTGGTGCTTGCCTGCGCTGCGCGTGAAGTCGATGCCCATATGACTATTGTGCCACACAACACCTCTCTGCGCCACTTCTGTACCACACAACTATATGGCGATGACATGGGGAGTGATGCACCCGAGCACGAGGATTACGTCTCATCGAGGGATCCCTTACCGGACTACCGCAGCGTCGCGGAACGTGCGCCTCAGGTAAGTGGTACGGGCACTGGTCCGCCGAAGGGACCATGTACCTGATCCCTGCGGCACGTTGCCCGTCAGTCCACACTGCGCCGCGAAACCGGTTGGCTGCGACAGGCGCGTCGTCGAGGAGCACCTGCCTGTGCAGAACTAGCCAAAGGATGCCGGCCGCCTCGTAGCTTGTGTGCTTACCCATCCGGTTTTGCCCGACCGAACAGGCTCCCATGCAGCACTCAGTCTCATCACACTTCTCTTCGACCCTCCAGGACCACCGTCATCGGAGTTGGCCCATTCTTGCCACGGTCGCGATGCTCGGCATCGTCGGGTCTCTCCTGACGGGGGTCCCGGCAGCGAATGCTGCTGAGAAGTCGGTCGCCATCGCCGTGCAGGACGGGTCGTTCCTGCAGGATGTGGTCGATGGGCGCATCACCGTCGACCAGCTCGTCGACGCGAGTGTTGCCGGGCGCGCGCAAGGAGCCCCCGCTTTGGACCGAGCGACCATGGCGCGAGGCATGGCGGCCGAGGTGGAGGAGCTTCGCAGTACCGGCAGCGTCGCCGCTTGGGGAGAGTCGGGCAGCGACAGGAGCCAGAATCAAGCCCAGGTCCTGCAGGAGACGGCCACCCCCGCGCCCGACGCGCAGGTCGGCACGCAGCTATCGCTGTGGCATAAGTTCAAGCGCCTGTTCCACCACTGGGCTACCGTCAGGATCACCGCTCCCACTGGAGGTGCCCTCCTCGGAGGCGGAACAGCGGCGGGCATTGCAGCGATTGTTGCGGGAGCGTTCGGGTTGCTCGCCTCCGCAATCTTCGTCAGTATCGGTGCCGTCCCGTTCATCACCCTGGGGTCAGTCTCGTTGAGCTGCAACACCAGGCACCTGAAGTACCTCTACATCAAGTTCCCCGACCTCGGAAACAGTCACTGCGGCAACTAAAGCAAGAACCCCACCAAAGCACCCATTACCACCCTCGCCCGCTCAGGTCGACGAAACGGTCTCACGGTTCCGGATGCACACGGATCGGGCACAGTAGACGCGCTAGGTGGCCGCCATACAACCGCGCCCTCTCGGCGGTCGCATGTCTCACTGAAACAGGGCGGTGGGCACGGCTGTTGCAGAGCCCTCCCCGTCCTCTTAGTTCGACGCCGCGGCGATTGCCTCGGCCCGCTCGATGGCCCGAAGTCGCCGGTATAGCGTCGCTCTCGACATGCCCATGTCGCGCGCGACCTGAGCGGACGACTCTCCGGCATCGATCAGTCGGGCCGCGTTCTTGACCTGGCTGTCGGTGAAGGCCTGGCGCCGGCCGCCCAGGTCCTTGCCCGCAGCCCGCCGCTTCGACACCGAGTCCGTTATCCGCTCCCGCTTGATCTCGAGCTCCATCTGCGCAAGCGCCGTCAACGACGAGGAGCAGAGATGGCAACGCAGCTGACTTACAAGCGAACCGACGGGCGATGGGCATGGCAGTTGACCGCGGACAACGGTTAGGTCATCGCGACCTACGGGAGCCAGGGCTACGAGAACCAGTCCGATGCCCAGCGGATGGGTGATCAGGTGATCTCGGGGACCTACGCCGGACGTACCCGTCTCCGGCGCGGCTGAGCCGTAGCCACCGGCGGCAGCTAAAGAAGCGGCCGACACCGGAAGGTGCCGGCCGCTCGTGCGGTGCTATCCCCGAGGCGGGAAGGGGTCGTTCCCGTACGTGCGCTCGTCCTCGATTGTTCCATCCGACTGATGGATAATGAGCTGGCTGGGCTGATTGGCCCGGGCCAGAGCTACCCCAGCGTCGATCGCGTACTGCTTGGTACTGTGCGTCGAGACGGTCGACCCCGCATGGGTCACCGTCCAGACGGAGAGCTTGTACACGACGTCATATCGCTTGCGAGCCATCTCTACTTCTCCTTCCAGACGCCCTTGAAGGGCGTCCCGTCCGACTTGCCGTCCATGAAGCGTCCCGATGAGGTGTCGCGCTTCACGTAGGTGTCGGTCTTCGGGTTGTGGGTCTGCGACCGTCCTCGGACGGCGCCGACGCGGGATCCGCGTCCGGTGTTCGTGGCCATGGGCTTCTTCCTGGAACGCGCAGCGTGTGGGCCGAAGGCACTCGGGTAGCGCCCCTCGCGACGGTGTTAAGGTCGATGAACCGGCCTGGAAACTGGTGAATCGGCCCCGTACCGCTCGGCTTCCCCGACGGGTGCGGGGTCGTACTACGTTCCGCCCCTAATTCTACAGGCGAGGTACGACATCTACCCAGCGAGTCTGTTGTAGACCCCCACATGTTGTGGTTCCGTAACGATCCGCAGTCCTAGCCCGACGCCCTCTCGCTGTGCTCGCGGACCCGGCCCGATCGCGACGCACACCGCGCGGCCAAGTGCTGGCGCGCGGGTGGCTAGCGTGGGGGAGTGCCCCCCTCCGCCTTCCGTGCCTTCCTCGACGAGTCAACGGCGAGCCGGGGCGATGAGCGGCAGGAGTACCTGGTCTGCGCGGCGCTCATCGACGAGGCGGACTGCGACAGCATTCGCGAGCAGTTGCGGCCGCTGCTGCTGCCAGGCCAGATCAAGCTGCACTGGACGGACGAGAGCGACCGGCGCCATCGCGACATCGTGTCTCGCATCGTCGAGCTCGGGCCCATGAACATCGTCGTCTCCCACCTGGACACGTACCGAAGGAAGGTCGAGCGGTACCGGCGCAAGAGCCTCGAGACGCTCTATCACGAGCTCGTCACGATGGAGACGTTCGACTTGACCCTGGAGTGCCGGTCCGATGGCCAGGACAAGGCTGACCGGGCCCACATCGTGGGGTTGCAGTCCCAGGGGCTCGACCGGCGGCTCCGCATCGGCCACCAGCGCGGCGGAGACGAGCCGTTGCTGTGGATCGCGGACGCCGTCCTGGGCTCCATCAACGCCGCTCACCTCGGCAACACGGATCACTACGACGAGCTCCGGTCGACGCTGCTCATCGAGGCTCGCACGACGGACTCGCTGGACCCTTAAAAGCGAAAGACCCTAGATCCAGTCGTCCGGCTGGGGTTCCAAGGTCTTCTTCCTGACCCGTCGTAACGGGAGGCATGTCAAAGCTATGACATCCAAGAACGATGAGCAAGACGATCAGCAAAACGCACAGCAAGACGAAGAGCAAGACGCCCACCAAGACGAAGACTAAGACGTCTACCGCCGCACGCCCAGTGACCGGCGCTCGTGGTCCTACTCCATGTTCCGGCCGATGGCCGGTGGCCGCTCGTACGCTCGTACGCTTGCCGACGAGCGCGGCCGGACGCTCCCACTCGATCGCATCGACGGAGGAGAGCACCCGGTGAGCAAGGTCAAGAGCAAGCTCGACGGCATCGACAGCCTCGTGCGCGACGTCGGCGCGCACCCCTGGGCGCACCTCGAGGCCGGCTACTGGCGGATCCAGGTCGAGGACCGGCCCGTGCTCGGGTACGTGATCCGGCACCGGGCGGAGCTCGGAGACCCGTTTACCTTCGAGCTCTACGCCGACGCCCGCAACGACCAGGGCCAGCGCATCTGGATCCGCCGCGAGCACTCGTTGAACACGGCCGTGGCGTGGATGGTGCAGCACAGCGCCGAGCTGATCGCGTTCGCGGCGTGCTCGCGCTCAGGCAGCCGGGGGCCGGCGGAGACGACGGCCGCGGAACATGCCTCCGCCGACGTCGACCGGGCCCGGGAGCTCGGCCATGTAGAGCGCGGCCAGCTCGGGTGACGCGGCCGTCGCGTGGATCGTCACGCGCCGGGCGTCCGCGACGGGCAGCAGCTCGGGCAGCAGGAGGACCCGCAGCGCACGGCCGCGGCCCGTTCCCGGTGCCGCAGCGATGTGGTCTCCGATGTGCCACCCGGTGCGGGTCCCGAACAGCGCGAGCACGACGTCGCGCTCGGGGCTGAGGTAGTACCGCGTCCACGGGCACGTGACGAGGGCGTACCGCCATGCAGTCCAAGCCCTGCACGAAGGCCACCTCAGCCGAGGCGCCAGTCTTCCCGCCTCGTCGGCGGGCGGAAGCTCCGCGGCCGACGCCGCCCTTTGAGATCGAGGCCGCACAGTCATCGGCCGACCGCCGCTTCCCGTCGAGCTCGAGCGGAGCATGGACGCACTCGGTAGTCGGATCCGCGTCGCGGCCATCCGCCACCGACTGACGCACGATCCCATGACGCCTCCCCAACTGGCGCGCGCTCTCGGGGTGTCGAGCTCGATGATGGCCATGCACCTCTTATGCCCTCGAGGACCTTGGGGTCGTCCTGCTCGACCCGCCGCGGTCGAAGCCGAACAGGAAGCCGCGGCGGTACCTGGAGGACCGCGCTCGCGTGAATGCGATGCTGAGGACACTGTCGATGGGGCGCACAGGCGCGCTCTGACGACAGCCGGCGCAGGCCACCTCCAGGACCGGGAGGCGCCTCAAAGCCAGAGCCGTTGCGACTCCGGAGACGAGAAACTGCTTGGTTTGTATCTCTTTGGGAGATACAATCGTCACATGAAGTCCCTTGACGCCCTTCCTCTCCTGGCGGAACTCACCGCAGGGCAGTGGGGCATGGTCACCACAGCCCAGGCCGAGGCCGTCGGGGTGTCCCGCCTGCAGCTGTCACGACTGGCTCAGCGCGGCCTGCTCGAGCGGATGGCACACGGCGTGTACCGCGATGCCGGCAGCGCGCCGGGAGAGTGGGACCCGATCCGAGCAGCATGGATCAGCACCGACTCACGTAGGACGGCAGAGGAACGCATCACATCGGGTGACCCTCGCGCTGTGGTCGGCGGTAGCACGGCGGCTCACCTCCACGGCTATGGCGACCTGCAGCCGGAGCCCTACGACTTCATCACCTCGAAGCGCCGCCAGTCGCAACGGAGCGACGTCCGCTACCGGCAGGATCAGCTCGACCCACATGACGTGACGATCGTCGCCGGGCTCCCGACGACAGCCATCGAACGCACCATCGCCGACCTCGTCCTCGAGGACCAGGACCTCAGCCTGGTCGCGGACGTGCTCGCCGACGCTGTCCGCGCTGAGTCCATCGACCTCGACCGCCTCGCCGATCTTCTCGAGCCGGCCGCCCGGCGCCCCGGCCGGCCAGCCGATGATGGAGCCGGGTTCCTCCGCCAGCTCCTCGAGCTCGGGGGAGTGGACGCCGCCTCTCGGCTCCAGCGGGCTCTCGAGGGTGCATCCCGAGGCAACACGACGGCATTCAATGCGATACAGGTCAGGATCGGCGAGGAAATCGCGAAGTCGCTCTCCCGCTCGATCCTTGAGACGTCAGGCGCCCTGCCGGACATCTCTCGGATCGCATCCGCGGCGATCGGACGGATCGGCGTCCCGGAGATCGTCAGCGAGTCGGTCGCCCGTGCCCTCAGGCCGCAGACTGGCTACATTTCGGAGATGCTCCTCAACGAGATCCGCGGCATCCCCGTGCGAACGCAACGCATCACCGATCGCTCCAAACAGAGCAGAGCGCGCGAGAGCGCGACGAGGGACTCCGGTGCCTGACCCGCTGGGCTACAGCTCGGGTCCCGCAGCCAGGGCCGCGATCAAGACGGCCGCGCAGAAGGCCGCGCAAGGGGCATCGCCCTCCGTGGGCGATCTCATCAAGCAGACGATGTTCGATCGCTTCCTCTGCCGCGTGTTCGCCGACGACGAGCCCATGTTCGTGCTGAAGGGAGGGACGGGCATGCTGGCGCGCATGCCGCGCAGCCGTTCGACGCTCGACATCGACCTGGCGGCAACGGAAGGCGCGCTCGACGCCGCCGTCGACGAGCTCGTCGAATGCGCATCACGGGATCTCGGCGATCACTTCCGCTTCGTCTACAAATCGCGGACAGAGCTGCTCACCGGCGAGAACCAGCCGTACACGAGCGGATGCCGGGTCACATTCGACGCGTACCTCGGAGTGACCTCGCACGGCAAGATCGGAATCGACCTGGCCGTGGGACACATGCCCACGGCAAAACCTGAGCGTCGAGCGCCGGCCAACCGCCTGACGCAGCTCAAGTTCCGCACGTACGACTACCTTTTGTACCCGCTCGTCGACCAGGTCAGCGACAAGCTCTGCGCCACGATCCAGGTGTACGGCCCAGAAGGCCGGCCGTCGTCGCGGGAGAAGGACCTCGTGGACCTCGCCATGATCGCGTCCTTCGAGACCGTCGACGCGACCGAGCTCCGGGTCGCCGTCAGCCAGGAGTTCCTGCTTCGCTCCCTCGAGCCGGTCGATCACCTTACCGCCCCCGAGCACTGGGGCCTCGCATATCGACGCATGGCAGCGACGACGCCGCTCGCAGATCACTGTCCTCGGATCGAGGATGCGGTCGAGCTCGTCTCCTCGTTCCTCGATCCCGTCCTCGACGGAACCATCACCGAGGGGCGTTGGGATCCGGCCACGTCGACCTGGGTCGCAGGCGAGGGGACAGATCCTCGCGAGGACGCGTGACGCGCGCAGTTGTTGAAGGCGGTTGATTGCCCCTCTCGCCGCTTCGACTCGCGCACCGCTAAGGGACGTTATGTCACGCTCGGCCGTTCACTCTCGTCCTGATCGACTGTCCAGTCGAGGACGGCAAGCGACGCATCACGGCAGTCGCATCAGGGAATTCCTACCCGGACCGCTGCGAACGCGAAGGTCAGCGCAGCAGCCAGAAGGGCAGCAGGGCGATGAGCAGTCCGAGCAGCATCAGCGGCACCGCCACCACTGAAGGTTCCCTCACCTCGCCGGTGCCGAAGCGCGTCGTGACACGAGTCGACAGCGCGCGCGTCCGCCGGCCGGCGAGGATCCCGACCGCGAGGAGAACGAGGCACGGCAACTAGTAGATGATCGCGTAACCGGCGAGCACGAGGAGCCCCTCCCCGGGAGTGACCTCGGCGTCGAGCAGGCGCTCGATGGCGATGAAGTACTGGAACGCGTTCGGCAGGTCCGCGCCAGTGATCAGTGCCTTGAACGGGAGCGCGGTCCACGGCGTGAAGCACGTCGGCAGCCCACAGCGCCGCATAGCGGCACCGTCCGAGGGTTCAGCGCCGCGTCGCGGCTCCTGGAGCAGCTACGCCCTCGCTCGTCTGTTCCGCCGGCGTCCGGCGGCAAGGGCATGCCCGCTCGATCAACCCCCTCCCGAAAGGGGGGAGGTCCGAGAGCCGAGCCGACCAAGAGCATCACCGTACGATCGCCAGATGACATCATCCGCTGTGGCTGTAAGCCAGTCCACAAAACGCATACGCTACGCAGCGGCCGTGGGTTGCCTCGGGATTTTTGCGTTCGTATGCGGAATGCTGGACGGATATCAGCAGGTCGGCGCGCCGAGAGATTTGTGGCATCCCCTTGAGGCAGTTTTGCCCGTTTTGGTGACACTCGCTTCGTTCTGCGCAACTCATTTCACGGTGAGGCCCAATCTTTGGGCCACGCTGCACGGAAGCATTATGATTACCGCCATCTTGGTAGCGATGTTCGGCGCCGTACCGATGGGAATCTTCGCTTCAGTAAACATTTTAGTTGCCTTGATCCCAGCGATCACACCGGGTGCCTCATGGGTGTGGCAACTTTCCTAGCAGCTCAACTGCGTCGTTGAGGTGCTGCCGGCGTGTTTCGAGGGCTGAGGACGCCGCCGAGGACGAGCTACCCGAGTAAGTTCCTGAAACGTCGGTACGCTCAGCACATGGCATGGACAGACTCATTACCCGGAGTGCTCACGACCGTTGTTGGAGGCGCCAGTGCAGTGACGGCATTGGCTCGGGTTTTGCAGCTCTCGGAGCCTGCGCGGCTCAAGAGGTCTCTGCGGTCCTCGGCTGCGCTCGTCGGCACCATGCCGGCGGGCCGCGCCCGTCAGGCCTTGGAGCTGTCCATCGAACGGGACTCGCTTCGTCTTGCAGCCATGACGCTGGTACAGAAGGACATAGACCAGAGCACTCGCAGAAACAGGCTGATATTTGTGGGAATCATTTGGGCCGTGCTTGTCGCCGTGCTGCTTTTTATACTGTTTACTGTCGGGACTCTTGAAGATCTCAACCCACGAACACTGAAAGCATTCCGAACCACCTTGCCAGCCGCGTTCGGCGGGGCAGCGACCATGATTGCGTTGACTATTGCCATGAGGATTTTTGCTAGCACGCTCAACACGCGTGCGCAGCGCGAAACATTAGCAGCGCAGTTGTTTGCCGATGGGGTTATTGACGAGGCATACGTTCGCAGTGAAGCGGTGAGCGCGGTCGCTCGACCGGACGCAGGCGCGCCAACAGTTACACCCCAGACTCGACGACCTCGCCGGGCGCTGGCACGCTGGCTGAGAGGACGGCCCCGAGCAACGAACGGCAGCAGCTCGCTGTCGGACTAGCTGGTCGCGCATCACTTGACCAGGCCGCGCTGAGAGGTCAGGCGATGCGGACGGCCCCGAGCAGATCCACAAGGAGACGCTCGGCGGCCTTGACCTCCTCGATGTCCTGGATGTCCTCGACGGCGATGGGGGAGGAGGGCTGAAGTGCGACGGTGCGGTGGGCGGTGCCTGCGCGCTCGAGCTCGACGATGCGTCGGGCTTCGCGCCAGTCGAGGGGGCCGTGCGGTCGACGCGGGTGTGGGCCGTACGCGTGGGTGCCGTCGTCATGGACGACGGCAAGTTGGCCGCGGGTGGGCCAGCGGTTCGCGCTCGAGCGGAGCAGGGCGCGTGTCCGTGCGTTCTCAACGTGGATCGAGGAAAGCCGACGTCGTTGAGCGTCGATTATCGCTCGAGGGAGTCGTCCCCGCGACCACGGCGAGGGTCGTGCGATCCCGCGCTCCTCGACGACGAGTCGCGATGCGGTGTGCTGCGCTCGTTGGAGTCGATGCCAGCGGTGCGGAGCATCTCGCGCTCGGCAAGCTCGCGCCGGCTGTAGGCCGGCGGGTCGACGGAACTGAGCGCTTGTGACGCATCACGGTTGGCGGCGCGCGGAGTTCAACGGCGCCGCTTACACCGGGCTCACGGCCTGCTCGGTGTCGAGTAGGTGCCCCCAGAGTTAGCCGGCGAGGGGGCGGTCGGTGCCGGCACTCGAGATGGACGATGTCGTTTTACACTCTCCCCTAGTGGCCGATAATGTACCTTTCACGTTGGGCACCGGTGGTGCGGCCCGCACACGCCCAACTGTGCACGTCGCCCGTCATGTCGTTCTGATGCATCGCGACCGAGCTCTAGGCCAAGCGTCTCATTGGTCGGACATTGACCACCCCCAAAACGCGACAGCAAGACTGTCACGGGCATCGCACTAGCACCGCCCATGACTGCGATTCGTCTTCATGAGCCGTGCTCGCGCGAAGCCCTGTCGCCGTCGCGATCAGCTACACCTCACATGGCTTTAGCACAAGCGAACCTGTGGACAACTTCTGCGCAGCGAGGGGCAACCCCCTATCGTCTCGCCAACTTGTACCTACGCCTTCTCCGGGCTGCAATGCGCCCGGCAACTGCTCCCGGTTTGCCGGGAAGCGATTCCGGATTCGTTTCGTTGATTAGTGAGGCTCTCAGTGCGTGCATCTTCTTTTCTTACGTCTCCCACAATGCGAGCAACCGGCTCCCCGCTGGCCATCGCCCTGACCTTCATCGTACTTTTATCCGCTTCGCTCGTAGTCGACACGCCAGACGTCGCTCGTGCCGAGACCAGGGCTGATTCGGCTCCACACTCCAGCGTGTCTCACCACGGCACACCGCCTGAACCCAAAACAGTCGACGCACAAACAACCGCTGATCCGGCGTCGACGTCCCCGCAAGCAACATTTGTGCCCAGAAGTCCCGCATCGAAACCACAGGACGTCAGCCAGCATCTCCGCGATGCAAAGAGCTGGCGCTCTTTTAAGAGGTGGTTCAACCGGCATTTCCACGCAACCATTCACCTCAATGGCCTGACCGTCAGAGCTATCGTAGGCACCGCCGTGGGTGTCGCCGGGTCCGTGACTTGCTCGCAGCTCTACTTGACTGCCGTAGCGTGCACCGTAGTCGGAGGCGCCCTGGGCGGAATATTCTCCCTCATCGCTACCTCCAAGTGCGGCCAGAAGGGTATCTACATTCCCATCCCGGACTACTGGCACGCTTGGTGCGGATAATCGCCCTCATCGGCCTCGATACCATCTCGCCATAGGCGACGAACGCTCCCACCGACCCGGCCGCATATCACAAGCACGGTCCGCTCAGTAAGTACGAGGGCACGCTTCGCGGCGCCCCTCGCGCCCGCGTCGAACATTAAGTCCTCGGGTGCCCGTGTACACGGGCTCCCGAGGACCCGGGCACCCGGGCACCCGAGCAACCGGCAACCGGCAACCGGCAACCGGCAACCGGCAACCGGCAACCGGCAACCGGCAACCGGCAACCGGCAACGGGCAACCGAGCAACCGAGCAAGTGCCCCCCCCCCCCCCCGGTTCTCGGGGTACGGCTGGCCAGGCCTAACGAAACACCAAATAATATTACGCGGTACGTCAACGAAGATATTGTCCGACGGTACGGCACCTGACGTCACGAAACGGTTCGGGGGCTCCGTCAACGGGGCCGCACAGGCTCGAACCTCGAAGCACGGCGGCACCGCTGCCGATTAAAAATGCTCGACTTCACCGTCGTCTTCGGGGCGGCACGTCGTCATGCGCTGCCCATACACCCCTGTCCCAGAACTCCTGAGACCTATTACCGCCCAGAGGATCTCCGTGTCCTCGCCTGGTCAATGCTCCACGAGCGAGGTCATCACCTCGGCAGCGATCACGCGGAGCCGCGGCGCGCGTCAGGAGGTCGCTAATATGTAATACGGTTGCTCGCGGAAAAGCACCGAAATCGGAAGGTAGCTCATATAGGTATCGTCTCCAGACCCTGGCAACCCACCGTCGCATATTACACCGATGATTTTCATGTCCCTGCTGACAACGGGCCCCCCCGAGTCCCCTTGCCTCGTCGCAGCTGAAAAGGTCTCCGCTACGACTTGGTGACTTCCTATTTCCAGCCCTCGAGGCGGTGGAGCTGATACCCAATTACACAGAATTCCGGTTATTGCCCCGCTAGTGCAGAAAATCTCTCGATCAGCCGGGACTTTGGTTCCGGCTACCTGCACGGATGACTCCTGGCCTGATCGGTTCCTTGCGCCGAAGACCTCACCGCTAGCCCGAGGCTCGTAGTCATTGACGAGAGTACAGCGTATGCCGGCCGAAGTCGGATAACAACTTCTTCTGGTCGTCTGCAAGGGCTCGATCCGGACAATCGAGAGATCGGCGTCTGACGATTCCCAAATGACCGAGCCGACTTGCACGTCACCGACGCGCACATGCGCACCACGACCGCCGCAATGCTTCGCGGTAACGACATATCGGACAGCACGTTGATATGGGCTGATTCGCGAGAGGATCCCCGACCCCGTCAGCACAGCCCCAGCCGTGCAGTCGTAGTCCGCCGAACGAGCAGGACCTTGACTGTCGCTGAAGATGAGATGAGTACCCGCCCGTACAGGCAACGAAACACGGGCTATACGGTCTACAGCCTGGGCTGGTGCGGCGGCGACACAGCAACCGAGAACGCTGAGAAGACTGACTACAGCGACGAACAATATCCTGTTTATGCGCGACATGAACTGCATAGTAGCGCCCGGAACAGGCGACGAGCGTGCACTCTCCACAGATACAAGCCCAGGTCGGCGTGAGACCGTCACGATAAAACGGCATAGACCGTGTGACGTTATAATGATAGAGGCACTCCCTCGCCAAACTCTCCAACCGACGGAGCGGACGTGGCACTCCTACGAACGAACCGAGATCTTCGCACCTTGGTGCCGCTAACGCCCTGTGGGTAATCTCAACGGGCATGGCCCGGAAAGGTCAGGATGGAGTGCGTCCCTCCTCCGACGCCTCTCCTTGCGCCCCTCGGCGGCCACACTCGACAACGTGAGAGAACCTCCGATAATAATTATTATGTCCGATTGAGGCTCTTGGCCGGACGCGAAGGCCGCAGGGAGCGTTCTGCCCGCCCTCCCCTGGCGTGGACCCCACTCAGCCCAGCTTGGCGAGCCGTTGCCCGATCCGACTACCGTCACGGTGCTCCAGCGGGCAGAGCGCAAGCCATCGCTTCAGGACCAGAACTTCCTCCTCCTTGCGTCCGAGCTTCCGAAGGATGATCGCTGCGTGCTCCGTGTACGCGGGCGCAGGCTCCCGGCCGGCGCGCCCGCCTTCCGCGCCTTCGATCGCGGCGTAGCAGAGCACCAGCGCCTCCTCGAGGCGGCCCTCGCGCTTCAACTGCTTGATCGGTTCAACGAGTTCGAGGAAGTGCACGCCGTTGACCATGCCCGCCCGGAGCTCTTGAGCGCGGGCATCGTCACTGTTCAGTCCCTCGCGGATCGAGTTCCGCCGTTCAGCGTGCTCGGCCTCAGCCTTCGCTTTCGATGACATCGGCGGGCGCTTCGACTCCGACCAGTCCCACTGAGGGCTTCGGGCGCCGATCCACACCCATGCCTCGGCGCGGAGACCCTTCGGGAGCACTTCCGTGAAGATCTGCACGCGGGCGGGCCGTGAACCGACCGTGGAGAGTTGGGCCGCCGGCGTCGAGAATCCGGGGAGATACCCCACGCGCTCCCCCTCGACCATGACGGCAACCGCGTTGCGGTCGACAGGGTTGTTCGGCTCACGCTGGAGCGACGCCGGTAGCTCGAGATACCCACCGTCCGCCGTGCCGTGCCGCTCCACGAGCGCAGTGATGGCAGCCCGGCACGTCGTAGTTGTTCCACTTAGCTTGGCCAGGCCTTCCACGCCATCATCGACAGCAGATTGCCCAATGGAACGGCCGAACACACGATCAAGGAATCCCATTTCCTCATCATGACATCGCCCGCAACGGACGCACCATCACCACGCGAACTGACCACCTCAGGGTCATATCGCGAGGGATCGGTTCGTGTGGCGTGGGTCAGGTGTCCAGGAAGTCCCACTCGCTGCCGAGCACCCATCGCAGGGCGCTGAGCTTTCCGTGGAGCATGCCGAGTTCGAAGTCCGTGTACGGGCCGAGTTGCCCGGGCTCCGTGTAGGCGGTCTCGACGCGCTCGCGGGCGGGGCCGGCGATGGCCCCGTGGCGTTGGAGCTCCGCCGCGTCGCCATCCCGTTCGGCACGGTAGTCGTGCTGCAACGACCGGTGGTACCAGATGCGGTCGAACATCTCAGTCTCTGCGGTGACGATCTCGTCTAGACGGCGGGGCTCTTCTTGGAAGTCGGTCTCCTCAAGGAGCTCCGCTAGCTCTTCACCGAAGTGGTCGCGCAGGACAGTGTCGAGGCCGTCCACCCCGAGGGCGTAGCGGCTTCCCACTTCGTCGAACGCATCCGCGATGTCGCTGTGTGGCTCTCGCCGATCACCATTCGCCTGAGAGAAGTCGGTGTGGTTGGTGGTGACGAACGCGTGCGGGTACACCGCGAGGTCCGCTGCCTGCGTCGCAGTCCGGTAGAGCTCGAGGATGACGGCGTCCGCGACGCTGTTCTTCCCGCTGTGGAAGGGCGCAGCCTTCTTCAATCCGCGCCCCACGACGCGGCTCATCTCGACCCTCGAAGGCTCAACGATCTGGCCGGCCATGAGGAGTTCCCGCAGCTCCTCGAAGTTCCTGGTTGTCATCGCGCCGACGAGTGGGAGGTGTCGACTGAGGTCCTCGATGACCTCGATGGCGTGAGCATCGTCGTCGCTGCCGTAGGTCACGAGATCGTGGCGAATCTCCTTGAACCGTGACGCGATGCTCGACGTCATCGCGGTCTGCACGCGAGCTTCGTTGCGGTCGTACTCCTCAATGACTACTCGCGGGACCAAGAGCTTCACTTTTCCTTGATGGATCAGTACCCGCAGCGCAACGATCCACCGTTGCCCGTCTCGGCGCTTGGCAAGGTCAAGGTAAGTGGAGGTGTCAACAAGCAGGTGCAGCACGGCATCAGCCTACGGATTGGGGTGTCCGGCAGGGGATCCGTCGCGGGCACGCGTCATGCCGACCAAGCGGATACCGGCTCGCGAACATGGCGCACGCACGCTTCTCGAACTGGGCCGATCACAGCGACCGCAGGTATACTGAGGGTGGCCAAGCGAACCGACACGGGACGCAGAAGCCAGTCGCCCTCACGGGCATGTCCGCCACGGACACCGGTGAACGCCGTGCGTTTGCCATCCGGGTTTAAGAGCGCCATGGCGCCCCCGCAGTTTTACGCCGATTACGGAGCCTGCCATGCAGGAACCGGACCCCCTCGGTACCGCTTCGAGCTCACTAGCCGAGAGCGGAAGGCCAGGACCTCCCGTCGCAGGCCAAGCATGGAACCTGCGTTCCCTGCCTGTCCCTCGACATCAACAGGTCGTCCTCGCGCCAGCACCCCCAGATGAGTTCGCAACGCTGACCTGATCGGCGCCGACACGCAGGGGTCAGCGTCTGGTTCTGGAGGCGAAAATGAACTTCTGGTCGATGCTCACGGCAGCCATGCCCTACGTCCCGGGGACGATCATGCTCATCGTCCTCTTGCTCTCGCGACAGACGGTCGTCATAGCTCTCTTCGGGCTGGTCGCAATCTGCTTCGCCTCCGGCCGCCCCGCGCGGGCGGAGGCAGCCCGTCACATCGTGGACCGACTCACAGCGAGTAAAAGCACAAGCAGCGGCAAGGGAGGGTAAGCGTGTCGGAGGCTCTTCGTACCCTGCTGACACGAGAGTTGAGGTGCAACGTGTCTGATGCCTACGAATACCCGGTCGCGTTGTCGAGGCTGGGAGACGGCGACTCACGCGATGCGCAAACCACCAGAGCGCTGGCTTGGATCGCTGCCCAGGGCCGAGCACCGCTGGTCATCGTCACACCGCGCCGGGATGTTCCTGCTGGGTGGTTGAAGCGCGCGGTCACCACCCCCGGAACGACGCACCTCACCTGGCGCGGCCTCTCGGTGGGCACACTGGCCGGCCGCCGAGTCGTTCATGCGTGGCCCGACCGCCAGCACCTGAACGATCTGTGGGACGCCGACGCTGCGGCGTTGGTCGTCATCGAATGGGGTGAACTTTCCACGGCCGACTAGGTCATCGAGGCATCGCCCGATCTACTTCTACCGAACCAGACCGTTCTCTCCGGATTGACACCTACGGTCGAGCCATTCGACCTTCCCGACGATGTCGACGCCATCTTGCAGAGCGTCGCGGGCTGGTCGGCCGGCAACTCGAGCGGCCTGAAGTGGAACGAAGAAGACAAGCTCAAGGCCGACATGATGAACCGACCGACTCGATGGCAAGGCGTCACGGTCGAACAGCTGCGCGCAAGATGCCGTGAACTGGGTATGAAGCCGAACGACATCGACACGATCGCCGGCTTCATGCAACGCCGAAAGGACGGCCGTCGCTTCAACGTACGAAGTACGTACCGCGGCTTCCACTGGGGAGAGTAACTCCCGCTTGGGATCGTGCGGCTGGCCGCCACTTTCATCACGTCAGTTGTCTCTATAGCCGATCCCTCCCCGGACCACCGAGACGCCGGGCACCATCCGCGGATCCATGCGTCTCAGGAAGGTGGTGTGACTCGTGCCGCTGGATGGCGGTGTTCTGGTGGCGGCATATGTCAGTTGCGCGGGTAGGACTGCGCAGACGATGGCGTTCTCGTCGGAGCTAAGTGGGCGCGTTTAGCCGCGGCCGAAGAGCCTTGAAAGCAACCCGCCACGTGACTCAGCCTTCGGGTGGCCTTGGCACCGGTCGGCGCGCGGAACTCCACGCATGACCTGGTCGACGTGCTGGCCGCACCCCGCCCAGTCCTTCTTCCCACACACTCGGCATGTCACCCGTCGACACATCTCGTTCCTCCTGTTCATCGCCTGCTGCAGTCGCAGCACACTACGAATGATACCCCCAGGGGTATAGTTGACGCCATGAGGACAGTGATCATCGGAGGAGTGGCCGGCGGGATGTCGGCGGCGACGCGGCTGCGTCGACTGGACGAGGAGCGCGAGATCCTCGTGTTCGAGCGCGGCGCGTACGTGTCGTTCGCGAACTGCGGACTCCCGTACTACGTCGGCGGCGTGATCCCGGAGAGGGCGTCGCTTCTGCTGCAGACCCCCGAGTCGCTCGCGGCGCGCTTCCGTCTCGACGTGCGGGTGCGGCACGAGGTCGTCGGCATCGACGCGGGCGCGAAGACCGTCGCGGTGCGCGATCTCGACGCGGGCACCGTCGACACGGTCGTGTACGACGACCTGGTCATCGCGGCGGGCGCCGGCGCCGCGCCCGGCGGGACCGATGGCGGCGTCCCCTCCTCCACCCTGCGCAGCGTGGAGGACGTGGACCGCATCATGGCCCTCCTCAACGTTACTACCGACGCGCACGCCGTCGTGGTCGGTGCCGGTTTCATCGGGCTCGAGGGGGTCGAGAACCTCCTCGCCCGCGGTGTCCACGTGACGCTCGTGCAGCGCGGGCAACAGGTGCTCTCGCCGCTGGATCCGGAGATGGCCGCCCCCGTCCGCGAGGCCCTGGAGGCCGCGGGCGTGGACGTCCGGACCGGCACGACCGTCACCGGCGCCGCGGACGGGCACGTAGACCTCGACGACGGCACGCGCGTGCGGGCCGACCTGGTGATCCAGGCCGCCGGCGTCCACCCCGAGACAGGCTTAGCTGAGGCAGCCAGTCTGCGTCTCGGCCCGAGCGGCGGCATCGCCGTCGACGCTCGTCAGCGCACGAGCGACCCGTCGATCTGGGCGGTCGGGGACGGCGTGGAGAAGATCGACCACATCGACGGCACCCCGACGCTGGTGACCATGGCGGGACTCGCCAACCGGCACGGGCGAGCGGCGGCCGACGACATCGCCGGCGCCGCGACGACCGACGCCGCGCCCGCCCTCGGGACCGCGATCCTCGGCCTCCTCGGCCTCACCGTCGGGCTCGTCGGGTGGAACGAGAAGCGCCTCGTCGCGGAGGGGCGGCCCCACCGGATCATCCACACGCACCCCGCCTCGCACGCGGGCTACTACCCGGGTGCGCAGCATATGGCGATCAAGCTCCTCGTCGACCCGGACGACGACCGGATCCTCGGTGCGCAGATCATCGGCCGCGACGGCGTCGACAAGCGCCTGGACGTGATCGCGGTCGCCATGACCGCCGGGCTCACCGCATCCGCACTGTCGCGGCTCGAGCTGGCGTACGCGCCGCAGTACGGATCCGCGAAGGACCCCGTGAACCTCCTCGGCTACGTCGCCGAGAACGCCGCCACCGGCACCACCCGCTCCATCCAGTGGCACGAGCTCGAGGACGCCGTCGCCGCCGGGGCGACCCTGGTGGACGTGCGCACGACCGGCGAGCACGCGACCGCCGCGATCCCCGGCGCCGTCTCTCTGCCTCTGGACGAGCTCCGAGCACGCCACGAAGAGCTCCCCGCGGGCCCCCTGGTCGTGCACTGCCAGGTCGGACAGCGCGGACACACCGCCGCGCGCCTGCTCACGCAGCTCGGGCACGACGTCCGCAACCTCGACGGCGGCTGGCTCACCTGGCAGGCCGGGACCGCATCCACCACCATCACCACCGACACGGCCGCGGTCGCGGCCTGACCGAGAAGAGAGAACCCATGAACAACATCACCGTCCACGAACTCGCCACATCCACGGGCGCCACCATCATCGACGTGCGCGAGGCCGACGAATACGCCGACGGCCACGCCCGTACGGCAATCAACGTCCCCCTGTCCGAGCTCGACGCACGCATCGACGAGATCCCCACCGACCGGCCCGTGCACGTCATCTGCCAGTCCGGAGGCCGTAGCGCCCGCGCGACCGAAGCCCTCACCGCCCAGGGCATCGAAGCCGTCAACGTCACGGGCGGCACCTCCGCCTGGATCGACGCCGACCTGCCCACCGACCGCGCATGAGCGACGACAGCGGCCAGCTCCACGACGCCGTCGCGATGAAGAAGATCGCCAATCGGCTCAAGCGCGCCCAGGGGCAGCTCGCCGGTGTCATCACCGCCGTCGAGAACGGAGGCGACTGCCGCGACGTCGTGACGCAGCTCGCCGCCGTGTCTAGCGCCCTGGACCGTGCCGGCTTCGCGATCGTCTCCACGGCCATGCAGCAGTGCCTCGTGGTCGACGACGTCGACGACGACGCAAATGCCGGCGACGGCGATACCCCGTCACCGCGGAAGCTCACCATCGAGGAGATCGAAAAGCTGTTCCTCACCCTGGCCTGATGTCGGCGATGGTGTCTTGAAAAGCAATAGCTTTCCGAGATGGATCGTGAAGAGCGCATGCGCAGGGTGAGAGGTGCATACTTGAGGGGTCTCACGACCCGGCAGAGGGGCTTGCCGGATCCAACTTCGACGCTCGTCGACAACAGTCCCTATCTCAGCTGGTCGCGCTAGGCGCGCCCGAGATAGGGAGAGCGATGTCAGAGCCTGTCGGTACCGGCCCCATCGTGGTCGGTCTGCAACCGGGATACGTATCTGGGGTCGTTGAGGTCGCCGCGTCGTACGCCGCACGCCTTGGTTCGTCTCTAGTGTGCGTGAGCGTCGATCCTGCGTTCGTGGATACCGGGACTCGGGACGACGGGTCCGAGATGCTCGAGCCGTTGGACTCCGACACCGACGACTCCGCCCCGAGGACGCTGTCCGCCTCAGAGGAAGAGGAAGTGCGGGCCGTGGCCGCGCGAGCGGGAGTAACCGTGGAGCTCCTGGCCGGAGTCGGCGACCCAGCCCGGGCGCTCATCAGGGCTGCGGAGCAGCGGGATGCGCCGATGCTGGTCATCGGTAGCCGAAGTGGAGCGCGTCGCATCGCCGAGTTCTTCTCGGGATCCGTCGCCGCGCAGCTGGTGCACCACCAGCACCGTCCGGTGCTCGTGATCCCGACCGACCCGATCGGACTTCACGCGTCACCGCCTCAGCAGGATCTCTGATGGGCCTGCTGGTGCTTCTGCGCCACGGGGAGAGCACTGCGAACGCGGCCGGGATCTTCACGGGCTTGCAGGACGTCCCGTTGACGCGGCAAGGCGTGGCGGAAGCGCGCCGCGCCGGATCTGCGATGGCGAGACAGGGGATCCGGCCGGATCTGGTCCTTACCTCCACGCTGCAGCGCTCGATCCACACGGCGGAGGTCGTGACGGATGTGCTGGGCCTGGACGTGCGGACCGAGCAGCGGTGGGAGCTGAATGAGCGCAACTACGGTGCGCTGACCGGGATGACCAAAGCGCATGCGCGGACGGTCCTGGGCGAGGAGCGGTTCTTCGCGGTGCGTCGGACCCGCACCGGCCGACCCCCGCGGATGTCGGTGACAGCCTGGATGCGTCTTCGGCGTACGCCGGCTCTGCGGAATCTGCCGTGGGCAGCGGTGCGGCGGACCGAGGCGCTGGCGGACGTCATCTTGCGCGTGCAGCCTTTCCTCGTCGCGCAGGTCTTGCCCGAACTGCGCCTGGGTCGGACAGTGGTGCTGATCGCACATGGGAACTCCCTTCGCGCGG
>NZ_CP080438.1 GCF_021216655.1 Clavibacter michiganensis | reverse complement strand
TTGCGCCCTGGAAGCCGCCTTCCTTGACGTCAGTCACTTGCATGAACGTGAGGGCGTCCAGCGGCTCGAGAATCATGGTGAAGGGGTGTTGACCCGTGATCTGCGCAGATGCGAACCAGGACTGGGAGATGACGATCGCGCAGCCCTTGAGCGGGCTGTTCAACGCCTCGACGTCGCCGAAGTTGTGCGTGGCGTACTTCGCCTGCTCACCATCGAGCAGAAGTTCGAAGCGCGAAACGAGCCTTGCGAAGTCCACAGCTCGGGCATCCTTCGTTCCCTCTGTCCTGTACGGCTCCTCCGTGCTGGCGTGAAACAGCATCTGATGCAGATGAGAGTGCGGGGACGCCTGCGCGCTGGACATGCTGCTCACCGTAGTGACCGGCCCATCCTGCTCGCCCCCTCCATATCGGGGGGGGCGGGGGGGCGACGTAGGAGGGTCGACGTCACAGGCCGCGAGCGGCTGCAATCTGGTCGGCCACATCGTTCATGCCACGGGCTCTGAGCTCCCGAAGGAAGACCGGCCACGGCGGCACGTTGCTCCTGTACGGCTCCTCCGCTGGTCCGGGGTAGAGACCGCCGCCTGGACCGGCGTACAGGCCGCCACCAGGGCCCTCGTACAAGCCGCCGCCCGGCCCGGAGTAAAGCCCGCCGCCAGGACCGGTGTAGAGACCGCCGCCTGGACCGGTATACAGGCCGCCGTCGGGGCCCGTGTAGAGACCGCCGCCCGGCCCGGTGTAGAGCCCACCGCCCGGTCCGGCGTACTGCCCCCCGTCAGGGCCCGTGTAGAGCCCCCCGCCGGGTCCCGTGTACTCGCCACCGCCGGGGCCGCTGTAGAGGTCTCTCGGCCACCCTGGATTCGTCATGGCGCGAACCTACGCCGACCAACGTTCGACGACACGCCGTCCGCCTGTTGCCCGTAGCCCTTACCCCAGGGTTAAGTAGCCGCATGGCCCCCAAGCGCCGCCCTCGTGGCACCCTCGTCGATCCCGTCCCCATCGGGTACGAAGTCGAGCGCGTGTCCAAGGACAAGTTCGACGCGATCGCTGATCGCGCCGGCGTCTCGCGAGCCGTCATGTTCGAGTTGGTCGTCGACCACCTCGAGCTCACCGATCAGGGCATCCCCACGTGGATGCCTCCCAAGAGCCGAGAGGGTGAGCTGCCTATCGAGCCCACTTAACGAGCATGGCCCCCCGCTTTCGCGAGGGGCCGAAGCACTGCGCCTGAGACCTCCACTGTTTGGCGACCGTGGGTCTGAGGCGGATCAATCCGAAGAACCGGCTTCTCAGGGCCGGAGCTTCGCCATGTCCAGAGGCAAGCACTGGAAGGCAGGTTCATCATAACCACGTCCGTAGACCTCGCAACACCTCCGACACGCAAGACACGTGCGCATTTCCGCAGGTTGGCAAACGCCTCGAGCGAGCCGACGCTGCCGGGGTTGGAGCCGTCGAGCGCGCCCGTTCCGGAGGACGCGCCGATGTCGTGGGCGCTGCCGGTGCCGGCTGGTGCGTACGCGAAGGTGCCGGCGTGGACGTCGCCGGCCGCGTGGATGGCCGCCGTCCGTGCGGACGTGCTCTCAGCCGAGGGCTACGCCGCCCGCCGGCGGATCGACGTCAGCGTTCGGAAGTACCTGGCCGTGGCCGTCGTCGATCGCCGGGCGGCGGACTTCAAGACCGGCCGCAGCGTCACGACGAGCAACGCGACGGTGGCGCGGCGTGCGTCCATGCTCATCCGTCAGAACGTGAGCAAGCGGGTCGTGGAGCGCGCGCGGGCGCTGCTCATCGCGCGGGGGTTCGCTGTGACCCTCGTCGAGGGCCGTGAGCTCACGGTCGACGAGACGGAGGAGGCGTTCCTCTGGCATGGCGGGTACCAGGTCGCGGCGGCGTCCGTGCGGGCGTTGACGGTGCCTCGCAGGTTCGTCTCTGACCTTTCAACTGGCGGCCTATCTGTCTCTAGCCAAGACACCCCATCTAGTCCTGTTCTTAAGTTGGTTACCAAGGGCCGTCGGCCGTCGAAAAGTCGCCCTCCGCAGGCTCCGCCGCAGCGCGCTACCGCGCGCAGGATGGCCGCTCCGCGGCCGGCATCGACGAATCCGACGTGCAAAGTCCCAAAGGATCGGGCACCTCGCGCGCTAGCGACGATTCGTCTCGCGGCACAGCTCCAGCAGCGCATGCCGTGGCTTGGGCGGGGCCTTCACCAGGGGCATGTCTGCGACATGCTCGACCGGAACCTCGACACGTCGCGCTATGCGCGATGGGTGCAGCGCGACGGCCGCCGGGTGCTCCTGGTTGATGACCGGGATATCACGTCCCGGATCGAAGCGAAGTTCCGGGACCTGGGGGTTCCGTTCCTTGATGCGCCTGTGCAGCGCGACCCGATCGGATATCTCGCCTGGGGTATTCAGATGGCGATTGATCCGAGCGAGGAGACACGCATGGAGCGATACGACCGTGAGCAGGACGCCGCCGCCGAGCGCGCCCAGCAGAGCCAGGCGGAGGCGGCTCGGGAGGCCGCTCGCCGCGGCGTCGAGGACTCCCCCGAGCACCGTGCGTTCCTGGAGCAGGAACGCGAGCTCCGCGCGGCCGCGTCTCGACGCCGGCCCGCGCCGGCCATGCCGATCGCACTCCCCCACGAGCCGACGCGAGGCTCATCCGATGTCGCGGCCTCGGTCGGGATCGACGAGCTCGTCACGGCCGCGCTGCTCGGCGAGGGCCGACACCCGGCGGAGTTCCCCACCGGCGTCCAGGAGCTCCACGGCCGAGTCCTCCGCCTCGCGCGGATGCTTACCGATCGCGGCTGGGCGCTCGACGCGGACGCTGCTCGCGCAGCGGGCGACGTCGTGCTGACCGACGCGGCCGGCGCTGGCCGCATCGCGTTCGCTCCCCCTGCCGAGCTGCCGGCCGATGCCATCTGGCGGACCGGCGCCGATGGCGCCGAGCTCGCCGACGACGTGACCGTGCACGAGTACGTCGGTCGAGTCGAGACATCTGCACGCCCGGCGGCCGTGCAGGAAAGTGCAGCCCCGGCTGACGACGGTTCGTCGCTCCGCAGAGCGGAGCGACGAACCGAGTAGCCCCGTACGCGTGCCCCTTACGCCACCCCCTTACTCAAAGTAAGGGGGCAGTACCCGGTTTTGCCCCGTCCCCGCGCTCCACCCCGGCTTCGCCGCTCCCCAACCTCCCACGCACCTCGTTCCTCAGTGTGTGGGAGGTTGGGGAGTAAAGGGTGGAGCGCGGGGACGGGGCAAAACCGGGAAGTGAGAGGATGGAGAGAAGCAAGAGCGTAAGGGGGTTGCGTTGGGCGGGCATGGTGCGTTTCGTAGGTGGTGGGGTTGGGCAGGCGTGGCTTGTCGAGGTGGTGCGGCTGACGAGGGCCAGGAGCGTTCTCGTGGGGTGCCGACGAGCAGGAGCGCCGGTGCGTTGAGTAGCCGGGGTCCGGCGGGCGCATGGCTCCGGGTCGGGCTCTCGAGGCTGTCGGAAGCGATCCGGGGCGATGAGGCGGGCATCGTGCTGCCGCGGCTTCGTTCCGCTGCGCTCCACGAAGCCTTGCCCTCCACAGCGGTGGTCACCTCCTCGTCGAGGACGGAGGTGGGCCCGGATGAGCGTTCGTCTGACTGAGCGAGATGCCCAGGTGTTGGAGTGGTTCTCGATCGTTCGCGTGACGACGATGGACGGGATCCGGTGGGTGCTCGGCGCGTTGAACGAGTCGTCGGGTCCGGTGTCGAGGAACCAGGCGTTCGTGTGGGTGCGGCGGATGCAGGAGCTCGGGATGGTGGAGCGGAGCCGGGTTCCCCCGTTCCGCGGCACGATGCTGTGGGCGACGCCCAAGGCGATCAAGAAGCGGGCTCCGGACCTGTTGCGGCAGACGACGCGGCATGAGCTGATGGTGTCCGTCATCTCGGCGCGGTACCTTCACGCGAATTGGAGCTGGAATCGCGACTTGACCCGTGCGGCGACGTTGCACGAGGCCGATGGGGTCGCGTACAAGTCGGGCGTCACGGATCTTGTCGAGGTGGAGATGACGGGTAAGCGGCGGACGCGGTACTTCGAGATATTTGAGGACTTTTACGACCGGATGAAGGACGATCCGACAATGCGGGTCGTGTACTTGTGCACGAGCGACGCCGGCCGTGTTGTGCGTGACGCGCTCACGAAGGAAGTGGGCGTGGACATAGCTCCGCGCACCCTCGTCGTGGACCTGTTCGGGCGTGACGGGGCCTGGATCGGTGAGGAATACCCGTCCGGTCTGTTGGACGCGACACAGCCGTACGTGTCGGGAAATGCACCTGTGGATGGGATTGGGGCGTGGATGCGATGAGTCCGAAGAACGACAGCGGGAACAAGCCCGAGACTGACTGGAAAGACGTTCGCAACAAGCTCGTTCGGCTGGCGGTGATACTTGTCGGATTCGGCGTCGTCCCGGTCGTCGTGAACTGGCTGACGCCAGCAGTCCTGCCGATCAAGGCGCGCTACTGGACGGTCCCCCGCTGGTGGGTGCGGACCGTCACGGCCTGCACGCTGCTCGTGGCCGCGGTGGTGGCGTGGGAGCTGGCGCACGTCTCCGGATGGGTGGCCGCGCGCCTCGGATCCGACGACGGCCCGGCGCAGTGGCTCGGGCACTACGTCCCCGTCTGGGTCGTCAACGTCGTCGTCGGCGCTCTGCTGATCCCGGCGGGATGGGCGTGGAAGCGCCGACGGCTCGCACGCGCGGTCAGCCGGCGGCAGATCGACGACGTGACCATGCAGGAGGACATCGAGAAGGCGCGCACGCAGGCCGCCGACCTCGCGGCCGCGTCCCGGATCGGCGTGAAGCTGGACATCGAGTCGCACGAGGTCGTGGGACTCACCAACTCCCCTGTCTACGGCCCGCACACGCTCGACAGCGGCCGCGTCGCGGTCGGCGCGGTCATCCGGGCGACGGTGCGGTCCGTTCAGGAGCGCATGCGCGACCGCACACGCGTGCGGCAGTGGCAGGAGCGGGGGAACACGTGGGTCACGGTCCCCGAGAAGGCCGGCCAGGTGCGTCTCATCGTGATCGCCGAGTCCGGCCAGGGCAAGACCGTGCTGCTGTTCCAGATCATGCTGGCGCTCCTCCAGCAGAACTTCCGCGTGGTGTTCCTCGACGGCAAGGGCAACCCGCGCGACGCCGCCAAGCTCCGCGCCGCGGCCGAGGCCGCGGGGCACACGACCCATGCGCCGGCCACGTGGAACCTCTTCAACGGCACCAGTGCGGAGATCACGGACCGGATCACCCGCTTGTTCCCGCAGACGGAGGGCGAGGGGTCGTTCTACCGCAAGCGCGCTCGCGAGGTGATGCAGAAGCTCCAGAGGCAGAGCCCGGTGGCGTCGCTCGACGACCTCCGCGCGCGAGCGCACAACCCGGCCAAGTACGTGAGCGACCGCTACGACCTTGCTGCGCTCCGGGACACGTCTGGGCCGGTGAAGAACAACCCGCCCGCGGCGCAGGCCGCGCTGCACGACATCGAGGTGCACTACGAGGACCTCCGCCCCCTCATCAGCGAGGACGGGTGGTCGTTCGACGAGCTCGCGGCCGACCTCACGACGGTCACGATCACGCCCTCCGACAACGCACAGAAGCAGCTCGCGGATCTGCTGCTGCTCGCCTTCCGCCAGCACATCACTCGTCGGGCGGCGAGCGGCGACGAGAGTCCGCTCGTGGTCATCATCGACGAGTTCGCCCAGCTCGGCGGCGTCGACGTCGACCCCGCGGAGTTCGTCGCGTCCGTCCAAGAGACCGGCCGCTCGCTCGGGGTCGGCCTCATCGCGGCCACCCAGTCTGTCGCCGGCATGTCCAGCGACGCCATGATGCAGACCCGGCTCATGTCCTCCGGTGCAGGCATCGTCATCGGCCGCACCAACGACCCGGAGGAGGCTGTCAAGTACGCCGGCACGATCATGCGCATGGAAGCCTCCGGCGCCGCGTCCGGGGACCAGCTCGGCACGGCTCGAGCCCAGCACACGTACACGCTGCACCCGCAGACGGTCCGCCAGGCCGCCGACGGCATGTTCTGGCTCGTCCAGAACGGCGCCGTCGTCCCCTTCCGCGCGCTCCCACCCACCGCGGAGCCGACCAACGCCAACCGCCCCACGGAGAAGGACACCGGGGAGCGGACGGCAGAGGTCGACGTGCAGGGCGACGTCAGCGCGACCAGCACGGTCCTGACGGGGGAAGCCGACGGCTGGGAAGCCGCAGCGACGAGCGCCGCACCGGAGCCGATCAGCGACACGATCACTCCCCCACCGAGCAGCGCGACGCCGACGCAGGAAGCCGACGGCTGGGAGCACTCCAGTACCGAGGAGGGCATGCCGGCCGTGCTCGTGGCGGCGTCACCGGAGCCGCCGGCAGGGATCCGGCTCCGCAAGTCCGACCCGCGCTGATCACGTGCGGGCGTCCTCGTCCGCGGGCATGAGCTCGCGGACGAGGCGCCCGTCTTCGGGAGCTCGGGGAGCCGCTTCGCGGCGGGCAGCGACGACCTGGTGAGAAGTGCGCAGCCAGCACCCGGGATCGGCCGTCCGTCTCCGAGAGCACCGGTCCAGAGCGCCGATGGATCCCCAGCCCTTCCGCCGTCGTTCACCCCCCAATGTCACCGCCCACAATCGAAGCTGTGGGACCAGACCACCGAGCCGGTCGCCTCGGCAACAGTCCCCTGTCCCGCAGACGCACGACCCCAGACCCCGTGATCGACGTGACCCGCTCCCCCATCAGGGCAAGGCGCAGTGCAGCGCAGCGGAACGGAGCCGCGGCAGCCCGACACCCGACCCGGCCCCCGCCTGACGCTCCGACACCCGACCGAAGTTCTCCAAAAATGTCTAGCCCGGGGTTGTCTTGTATGCCAACCCCGGGCTAGAATAGAATCATGAAACCGCAGAAGTCGAAGGATGTGCGTCGGTTCCTCGAGTCGATCGGGTGGGTGTACCTCCGCAACGCGAAGGGCAGCCACGAGATCTGGGGCGAGCCCGACGAGTCGGTGAAGCTGTCCGTCCCGTTCGGACACAAGGAGGTCCAAGCGGGCATCCTGACCCAGCTACAGAACCTCGGCGTTCAGGTACCGAAGGAGTGGAAGTAATGACCGGACACACGTACGACGTCGACGTCTGGCGCGAGGGCCGCTGGTGGCTGTTCCGCATCCCCGAGCTCGACACTGTCGGCCAGGCCCGATCGCTCGCCGAGGTCCCCGAGGAGGCCGAGGGCATCATCGAGGCGTGGAACGCCGCGCCGCCCGCGCCCTTCGAGCTCAACGTCAAGGTCACTCCCCCGGTCGCCAACCTCTGGGACGTGTGGACGGAAGCGGCACGCGAGGAAGAGGCCGGGCGCAACGCCCAGGCACACGCCGCAGCGATGCGCCGCACCGTCGTGAAGCAGCTCCGCGGCGCCGACGTGAGCGTGGCCGACGTCAGCGCCATGCTCGGCCTCAGCAAGCAGCGCGTCTACCAGCTCCAGGACGAGAAGACCCCCGCCTAGCGCCGGCCGCACGGCTCTTGGGGTCTAGCACCCGCAAAGTTACATTTGTGTGTATGCGGTTATACAGGAGGGTAGGAACCCGTGTACACGGGAAAAAAGTTACCTACATATGTAGGTGTGTACATAACCATGTAGGCGTGTTGCCGGGTATGCTGGTACCTACAAACACGGGAAGCATGGTTCTCAGGAACCATGCTTCCTACACGGGAGGAAAACCATGCGCATCGTCGCTGTCGTGCAGCAGAAGGGCGGGGTGGGGAAGACCACCATCGCCGTCAACCTCGCAGCAGTCACGGCCGAGCACTCGCGAGTCCTCGTGGTCGACGCCGACCACGTGCAGCACTCAGCGACGGACTGGGCCGAGGCATCGGAAGCCGAAGGCGCGACGGCCTGGCCGTTCGACTTCACCGACGACGCGCGACCCGAGGTCCTGTCCCAGCTCCGCGCGGCATCGGACTACGACACGATCATCGTCGACACCCCCGGCAGCCTCGCGCCAAGCGAAATCCAGCGCACCGGCCTCGTGCTGGACTCCGCGGACTTCGTGATCGTCCCCATGGAGCCGCAGCCGTTGAGTGTCACGCCCCTCATGCGGACCATCAAGTCCGTCATCGAGCCCCGCGGTCTCGAGTACCGCGTTCTGCTGTCGCGCGTGGGGCGCGAGGAGGCGCAGCAGAAGCGCCGGAACGAGACGATCGCGCGCCTGGATGATATGGGGATCCCGAGGCTCCGCACCGTGATTCGGCAGTACGTCGTCCACTCGGACGCCCCCGCGACGGGCGGCGTCGTGACCACATACCCGGAGAGCCGGCAGACCGTCCACGCGATCAGCGATTTCTCATCCCTCGCGCTCGAACTCACGAGCATCTGGGCCAACGGAAGGAACAAGTGATGGCACGAGCGAACATGGATCGCGTCTTCAACAAGGCCGTGGATGCCGTGCCTGACCCCGGCCTCGCACAGGAGCCCGAGACCACCGCGCCCGAGGTATCGGTGCCTGCTGCCGTACCCGACCCGGAAGCCAAGGACACGCCAGCCCGCATCACCTTCGACGCCACGCCCGAACTCCGTCGCGCCTACAAGGCGTGGACGGCGGCGCACGGGACCACGATCAAGGACCATCTGACTGCCTACGTCAAGCAGTCCATCGAATCCTGACGTTCTGTAACTGAACTCGAGCAGCAGCGTGGAACGTAACTAGGTAGGAATGTAGAGATGTAACTCTGTAGTTATCAGGCCTGCGCGTACCGCTGGCAGGCAATAGGTGAAGGGCCGGTCTCTATCGAGACCGGCCCTTCGTGCGTGCTGACGATGCGCTAGCGGAGCAGCCAGCCGAGGAACGCGGACGCGTCCTCGGCGATGGCGGGACGGTTGGCCGTGTAGTGCACCTTCTTGCCGACGCGCTCGCCCTGGACGTCGGCGGTGATGTAGCCGTGCTCCTCAAGCGAGATGAGGGCGTCGCGGGCTGTGTAGGGCGCGATGCCGGTGGCTTCCACGAGCTCGGTCCGCGTCGTGCCGGGGTTCTCCAGGACGTGACGGAGGGCCGTGAGCCGACCGGCGCTGCTGATCGCGTGATGGATGGCCGTGACGCGCGCCGACATCTCGGGCACTTCGCGGCGGGCTGGCATGTGCCCATTCTGCCTGGCGACGGAACGTTCATCTGCTGCGCGGTGACTGGGGCGATACGTCATGGTCGAAAGATCCTCAACAAGGTTGTTCAGCAAACAGGTATGCTGATCCTACGACGGCGGTGAGCGGTCAGGCGAGGGGCGGTAACGGTGTTCGATGACAGTGACCCAACATTCCGCGCATGCAGAAATCAGTTTCTCGCCTGGGTAAACATGGTGTCGCCCGCGTTACCACAGTCATGCCGCCAGAGTGGACGGGCGCTGCTCGTCGTGCTGGTGTCGGTCGCTGCCCATAGGCTCGCGTCACTGTTCGATCACCAGGCCGGGGAAATGGGGTCAGCATGACGAATCCGACCGCTCGCTTCGCGCGCAAGCTGCTCGGCATCGAGGCGCTGCGGAAGCACCGCGCGAACGCGGGCCGCGACACCGCCACGGTTCAGCCTCGGAAGCCCGGCGGGGAGTCTGTGTGGCTGAGGGCGCCCGAGGTTGCAGCGACGGCTGGGGGAGCGGGCGAGGTTCCGTGGCAGGAGCTTCCGGAGCGGCGAGCTGCGCGGAGCATCTGGCTGTACCGGGCCCTGCTCGTGGTTCTCCTCGGGCTGCCGTGGGCGGTGGGCGTCGCCAAGATGACGCACCCGGCCGAGGCCGCGGCGCCGGTGGCGACGGCACCGGCGGCGCCGTTCCCCGATGCCGCCGCGTCGGCTATCGCGGAGCGCTTCGCCGTCTCGTATCTGTCCTGGGACCACGACGCCCCGACCGTTCGCTCGAGCGCGCTGGTGCAGGACGTCCCTGGACTCCAGGAAAACGACAAGTTCGGCTGGGACGGCAACGGCCACCAGACGGCCGCCAACGCGACCACGATCACCGTCACGGCGCAGTCGCCGACGGTCGCGACGGTCACCGTCACCGCCGTCATCACGCCGTACGACGCCGCAAATACACCCACCACGCAGCGCACTGAGGCTCTGGCCGTGCCGGTCGAGGTTCGCGAGGGGCGCGTGGTGGTGACAGGCCAGCCGGCCTCAGTAGCCGTGCCTCGTCCCGCCGGGTCCTCCGACACCCGTGCGAACCGGGACGAGGACGCCGCACTTGCAAGCAGCACCGCGGGCTATGCGACGTCGTTCTTCACCGCGTACGCCACGCAGGACGACGTGTCCGCCGTCGCGGCCCCGTCTGCGCAGATCCAGGGCCTGAGCGGGATCTACGCCCTCAAGGACGTCCGGTCATGGACGGTCTACGCGGGATCCGGCGCCACCCGCGACGCCCTCGCGACCGTCGAGTGGAAGTCGGGGGAGTCGACCATCACCCAGAACTACCGGCTCACCCTGACGCAGGTCATCGCCGGCGACAGCGCGCGGTGGCAGGTCGCGACGCTCGACGCGGCCACCAACTAACGAGAAAGAAGGCCCCTCCCGTGACGTTCCAGCAGCTCATCCTCTCCATCATCGGCAACCTCTTCGTGCTCATCCTCGTCATCCGGCTCGTCACCTGCTGGCTGCGCAAGGGGTACGGCGAGATGATCACCGAGATCGTCGTCGCCGTCGTCCTGTTCGGCTTCGTGAACTTCCCCGACCAGTCCGTGCAGATCCTCGGATGGATCTGGAAGCACACCATCGCGGAATGGTTCGCGGAGAAGTGATCGGCCGCACGATCACCAAGGCACTCACGGTCGAGGCCCGCCAGCACGAGCTGTTCGGGATCGACCTCGGCGACGGTTTCCGGCGCCGAGAGGCGGGGCTCGGGGTGCTGGTGTTCCTCGCGACGCTGCCCGTCACGTACGTGATCGCGAACGCCACCGGGTTCCTCCAGAAGGCTCCGCAGTTCGCCGTGCCCGCGATGATGCTCCCGGGTCTGGTGGTGGTGATGGTCGGGTTCCTGCCGTCCGAGGCGAATCCGCGCCGGGTGTACCTGACCGTGGCGGCCCTGACGATCCGATACCTGCTCGTGGGGCACCTGCCGATCATCTCGCTCGGTGCCCGTGAGCCGTCGCGCCTCGAGCGGCTGAGTCTGCGGGACCGCACCCTGCCGGCGATCGCCGTCGTGGTGAACCGGGTCTCGCAGGGAGCCCGGCAGATGCGCACCGAGACACGGGCTGTGGACTTCACCGGGCCTGTCGAGCCCGATGTGCCGGCAGAGACATTCCGGGTGCGTCAGCTCGGGTACGAGGCAACGGCCGCGCTTCTGGCGGGACTGACGAAGAAGGGACCCCGGCATGGTTAGGGCGATCGACTACACGCGGCGGCTGCTCGGTATGGGCCGCGGACGCTCGGCTCCGGCTCCGGTTTACGAGGTCGTCGCGGACGGGCTGATCGTCACGCAGACCGATGCGACCGCGTGGTTCCACGTTGCGACGAACAACACCGACCTGGCCAGCCATGGCGAGATCGACCAAGAGCTCGATTCGGTTGTCCGCGTCATCGCTCCGCGCATCGCGGGCAAGGACTGCCACCTCAAGCTCGTGTGGTCGACCAGCTCGGGCGCTCAGTACGAGGAAAGCGTGCACGGCCTCTACCGATCCGGCGACCAGACACGGTGGGTCCGGGACCGGGCGGCCGCGATCGACGAGGACGCGATGCCTGAGCGGCACGTCTTCCTCGGGATCGTCATCGCCGCGCGAGCGCCCAGGTCGACGTCAGCCGTGGAGTCCGCTGCCGGTGCCGCGTTCGGGCTCGGCGAGCGGCAGGTGCGCGATGCCGAGCTCGCCGGATACCTGCACGAGGTGCACAAGCTGGGGCGTCGTCTGCGGTCGGGGAGCCGTCTCACCGTGACCGCTGCCTCGGCGGAGTCTTTGAGCTGGCTGCTGGGCCGCTCGCAGTTCCGTCGTGGTGGTGCGGTCCCGCGCCAAGGGACCATCCAGGGTGCCTCGCTCGCGCAGCTCACCCGAGGGCGTGTGGTGCCGTACGCGGATCACCTGCGCATCTACGACGGGCACGGCGAGGTTGCCGCGTACCAGGCGGTCCTGCCGATCACCGACTTCCCTATCCAGGTCGACGTCGCCCAGGACCAGAGCCAGTGGCTCCGGATGCTCAGCGACATCACCCGCCCGTCGGAGGATGGTGACGACGTACCGGTGACCGTGGAAGCGTCCGTGCGGTTCACTGTGCTCACGAGGAAGGAGGCCCGGAAGAAGATCAAGGGTGCTCACGAGCTCACCAAGGAGCAGCGCCGCAGCGCCGCGCAGGGCATGGCCGGCGACGCGGGATCCGCGATCGAGGAGAGCGAGCTTGTCACCGACGAGCTACTCCAGGAGATGCGGGACGACGGGCTGTTCCTCGTTCAGTCGCACCCGCGACTCATCGTCACCGAGGGGTCCTACGACGACCTGATGAGCGCCATCGACGCGGTGACGGGGTTCTACGCCAACGCGGGCATCGACGTGTCACCCGGCGACGAGGAGCAGCGGGACCTGTTCATGGAGGCCCTGCCCGGTGATCGGATACGGGTTGATGACCTGGGTCACATCCAGGACGGGCCGGGGTTCTTCGGCTCGCTATTCTGGGGCGGCTCCGCACTCCCACAAGACGGATTCGCGCTCGGGTACGTGTCGGGGAGTACCCCGTCGCCGTTCCGGTTCAACCTCATCTCCTTCGCCGAGAACAGGAAGGCAACCACCGTCGCGCTCCTTGGGCGATCGGGCGTGGGGAAGTCGACCGGGCTCAGCATGATGTGTCTCGATGCCGCGTTCGCGGACGCATGGGTCACGCTCATTGACCCCAAGGGCGACCTCGGCGGCATCGTGACGGTGGCGCAGGAATACGGGCTTCCCGCGGCTCTGCTCACGCTGGATGGGTCGCAGCAGTCCGGCGCGCTCGACCTGTTCTTGTCGTCGCTGTCTCCCGATGAGGCAGCGATCCAGGTCGCGAATCAGCTCATCCTGCTCGCGCCTCCGACACTTCGGGCGTACGCGGACCAGGTGGCGTTGCAGTTCGCTCAGGACATGCTCGCGGCCGCGCAGGCAGCCGGTGAGCAGCCGTCGACGTATCGCATCATCGAGGCGCTGGTGGCGAGCGAGAGCGACGCCGCTCACGCGCTGGGGCGGAATCTGCGGGCGACCGCGGACACCCCGGTCGGGAAGCTGCTCATGGGCCGGGCCGAACGGGGGAGCGGCAGCGTGCTCCGCACGACGCCAGGGATCTGGAACATCCAGCTCCCGGCGACGTCGGACCCGCCGGTTGACACCCCCGTGGCGGAGTGGGACATCATGCACCGACTCGGAGTCGCCGTTCAGCGCAGCGTGCTCAACCACTCGCTGCACGTCGCCGGCAACCGGCAGATGACCGGCATGCGGAAAGTGATCGCGATGCCCGAGGTCCACCGCATACTCGCGATGCGCGACGGGGCGAGCTTCCTGAACCAGTCCGCGCGCGTTGGACGGGCCAACAACACCCACCTGGTGCTCGACTCCCAAGACGCGACCGGCATCGCTGGCCACGAGGGACTGGTCGAGCAGCTGGTCGCCGTGTTCGGGTTCCAGCTCCAGTCGAACACCCAGCAGGACGCCCTAGCCACGATGCTGCGGCTCCCGACGGATGAGCAGAACATCGCCTCGACTCGTGCGCTGATCGGTTCGCTCAGTGTGTCGCACGCGTCGGGTGAAGACATCAAGGGCGACAGCATCGCGTGGATCGACACCGCGGGGTCCGGGCCTGCTCGCGTGCAATTCGACCTGCCGAACGACCACATCCGCCAGCTCCTCGACACCAGCCCTGTGTACGACGGCGACTCCGCCACCCCGGCCAGCGACGAGCTCATCACCGAGGAAGAGGTACTGCAGCCATGACACAACATCTCCGCATCACGGCCGGCGCTCTCGCCGTAATGGCCCTGCTCTCCGGCTGTGCCGGTGGAGCTGCAAGCAACCCCGACAAGGACGCCGTGTCCCAGCTCGCTCTGGATGCAAACTCACCTGCCCCGGGCGACACGGAGGCCGTCGTCGACGCCTGGCATTGGAGGGACGGGTGGGCGGTCCTTGTGAAAGTCGATGGCCGGAACCCCACCGGCCCCTACACGTATTGGAACGCGTACGGCTTTCAACCGGAGGGGAGCGCATGGAAGAAGACGCGTGACGAGCTTGTGGACTCATCCAGCACTCCCGATCGCACCCCGCACCGCGCGACCTGCACCGCCCTCGCGCAGACACCGGAGGAGGCGCAGGCGTGCGCGTCGCTGAGCGACTGACCTTGAGCACCGCGCTGGTCTTGTCGTCCCTTCGCCGGTTCCTCCCGTCACGGCGTCGGGTGAAGCTGTTCCTGGTCACCACCCTCGTGCTGTGGGCGCTCGGCTCCGGTGGTGTCCTCGCGGCCAACATGGCTGGCGCGGCGCAGATGCACCCGACCGAGGACGCGGCATGCCTCCAGGACCGTTCGTGCCAGCCGACGAAGACGATGCAGCCGGGCGAGCTCATCCCCATCCGGGATATGTCCGCCGGCGGCAACAAGACCCTGTTCGAGTCGTACGACCTCCTGCACTGGCGCATCGCGGACGACCAGGAACAAGCAATCGTCGACGGACTCAACCAGGCAATGAACGGCGTGATCAACGCCCTCATGTTCATTCTCGTGCTCGTCGTCTACATGAGCATCGGGCTGGCCTGGTGGCTATTCGGCGCGACCAGCGTCCCCGGGCTCTCGGACGCTGCTGCCGACCTGATATCGGGTGCGTCCGGCGGGCTGCTCGCGTGGGTGTTCCCGACGGCCGTCGCGGTCGGCGCGATCGTGGCCTACGCGCAGGGGCGTCAGGCGAAGGGCTCGTGGTTCGGGCAAATCGCCTGGATGGTCGCCGCCGGCGCGCTTGCCTTCGGCCTCACGACCACGCCGGCGATCTTCACCAACGGCATCACGCACATCCGCGAGACCGGCTCGGACATGGTGCTGAACCTGTCGAACCAGGCCCTCACCGGGGACGCGCAGTTCCCGCTGCCGTGGAACACGGTTGACTACAGCGTCAACACCTCCAAGGACGCGATGCTGCGCAAGAGCGGCGATGCCATCTGGCGCGACTTCGTGGCCACGCCGTGGTGCATGACGCAGTTCGGGTCGCTGGAAGCCTGCGCGAAGTACGGCCCCACCATGCTCGCCGCCGACCCGACCAACGACGACCGACACAACGTCATCAAGAGCACCGTCTACAACACAGAGGGGAACGGCTCCCCTGATGCGGGGAAGAGCTCGGAGACGGGGCAGTGGGCCAAGGGCGACAACTGGCCGGTGCAGCTCGTGATCATCCTGATCGGGTTGATCGCGGCCGTCGTGTTCTGCGTGCTGCTGATCGTGCTCGGATTCTCCGCGCTCTCCGGTGTGATCCTCACGACCATGCTGCTCATCGCGGGCGTGTTCTTCGCCGCCCTCTGGGTCATCCCCGGCAGACCCCGCCAGTGGGGCGTCGCCTGGGCGGAGGCCCTGGTGGGCTCCATCGCGATCACCCTGCTATCGCTGCTGACGTTCTCGGTCGTGATCGTGACGACGGCCGCGATCTTCGCTGCGTCGGTCTCGAGCGGCTGGTTCATCTCGCTCGGAACGGTCATCCTCATGCTGTTCACCGCCTTCTACTTCCGTAAGCAGCTTCTGGCCATCGTCGGCTCGAACGGTTCGGGGATCGGGCGGACCTTCCTGGCCGGTGCTGCGCTGACGAGCATGGCCACGCGGGGCCTGAACCGCCTGCGGAGCCGCGGATCCTCTTCAGGCCTGAACACCTCTCGGCGACCGACCGCGGGGAACCCGCTCACGCGCGGGATCGCACGCGCTCGCGACACGGCAGGACGGATCGACCGAGGCATGCAGAAGGGATCCGCCGTGCGTATGCGGAGCCTCCAGCAGCAGCTCGGCCGCCAGGGTGGTGGCAGCACAGCTCCACGACGAGGCGGCGAGAGTAGCAGTACGCCGTCGCTGCGGCCCGGACCGACGTTCTCCCCGACCGACCGTGGGACGCCCACCCGCGAGCTCACGACGCGCGCCTATACCGCCCGGACCGGCAAGCAGCCGGCGCCGGCCGCCCGCGCCTCGCGGACACCTGGCATGCGCGCCGCCGCGGGCAGGCAGCAGCGCGTAGCGCAGCAGACCCGCCGTCCGTCGTTCGCACCGACTCAGCAGCGTCCCGGCCAGCAGCCGCCGGTCACGCCCCGCACGCCGGCGCGCCCGGTGCGACCCGTGGTCGACCGTCGTCCTCGCCGGGACGGAGAAGCCTGATGCCGGACATCCTCGACGCTGACGTCCCCGACCCGGTGCAGTCGCGCCGCCAGCAGTGGCGCGCGCGGCGGGCCGTCAAGAAGGCTGCTCGCCGTGCCATCGTCGCCGAGCAGCGGATCCGCGAGCAGCAGCGACGCCGCCGTGCGTTCGGCCAGGACCGTAGCCCGTGGGTACTCGGCATCGGCGCAGTCCTCGTGTTCGGCGGCATCGCCGTTGTGGGCGCGCTCGTTCCTGCCGAGCAGGACGCACCGAGCTCGGCGCCGGCGCTGCACGCGGCCCCTACGCCCACGAGCGCACCAACCGCCAGCAGCGCGGCACCGCCGCCCACCGCGGCGGCGCCGGCGCTGGAGCCGGCGACCGTCGGCGCAAACTGGGCGGTCGCGTACTTCTCCGGGCAGGACTGGCAGAGCCTCACCGCGCCCGCCGCTCGCGAGGCCCTGGCCGCGCAGCGCGGCCAGTTCTTCGATGGCACCTACCTCACCGGCGACCGGGTGAACGTCGCCGAATGGACCTGGCGCGACGAGTCGACGTCCAGCCCGCAGTGGGAGGGCACCATCGACGTCCTCCTTCAACCCGGGCGCCAGACCCGGCTGTCCGCGACGTTCCGCATGACGATCGACACGACGGGAGCAACCCCGGTCGTGACGCGCGTTGAGACCGTGTTCTACGGGGAGGCGTAGTCCTCATGTCCGAGCGATCAGCCCTCGAGAACGCGGCACGCATCGCGGCCGCGGCACGGGTCGCGGTCGCGTGGAAGCTCGGCATCCCCATCGCCATCGTGGCGCTCCTGCTCGGCAGCTTGATCATGCTGCCGGTCATCGTGGTCAGCAGCATCACGAGCGGCAACCCCGCGACCGGCACGCAGGCGTGCAGCACCGGCGGCGCGACCCTCGCGGGCGCGACGTCGACCATCGCCGGATACTCCGGGGAGCAGCTCACGAACGCCGCCGCGATCATCGACGCCGGCAACTCGCTCGGCGTCCCCTCATACGGCGTGAACGTCGCGGTCATGACCGCGATGGGGGAGTCCGGTCTGCGCGTGCTCACCTACGGCGACGCCGCTGGTCCGGACTCCCGCGGACTGTTCCAGCAGCGCGATTCCTGGGGCTCCGAGAGCGACCGGTTGGACCCGAGCACGAGCGCGAGGCTGTTCTACGAGCGCCTGGTGAAGGTCCCCGGCTGGCAGCAGATGCAGCCAACCGACGCCGCGCACGCCGTGCAGATCAACGCGGATCCGAACTACTACACGCGCTTCTGGACGGCCGCGCAGCAGGTCGTGTCCGGCCTCACCGGCGGCAGCGGCGGCGGCTGCCAGAACGCCTCCACCGGCACGGTCAGCGGCAACGGCCAGCAGCTCGCCGCGGCGATCATGGACGCCACCGCACAGGGCAAGATCACGTGGCTCACGCCGGCGTACCACGACCAGGTACAGGCCATCGCGGACCCGAGCAACTGGGACGGGGACACCTTCACCGGCTCGTGCGCAATCGACTCGCGGATCCTCCAGGTCATCCTCACCGCACAGCAGACGTTCCTCACGATCGGCGTCAGCGACCTCAACCGCCGATGCACTGACTCCACGCCCGGCGCCGGCGTGTACTCGATGCACTGGCAGGGCAAGGCCGTGGACTTCTACGCCTTCAACGGCACCGCCACCACCGGCCGCGACCAGAACGCCGTCGCCCTCATCTCCAAGCTCGACGCCATCAGCAACCCGCTCGCCGCCGTCGGACAGAGCAACTGCGGCACGACGCCCAACCTGACCGTCATGCACACGTTCCCCGACACCTGCAACCACCTCCACTACCAGCTCGGGCCCGGCAGCGAGCCGCTGAACCTCACGACCTGATCGACGGAAGGACACCACCATGACCACCACCGCACCCGCACCCGCACCCGAGGTGACCGTGACCGCCGGCGCCGATGGCACCGGCACCCTCACCATCGACGGCACGGCTCGCGAGCTCCGCGGCGACAGCTTGCAGGCAGTCGTCGGCGCCGCGCTCGACGCGATCGTCCAGGAACTCGTGAAGCCCGCCGGGTACCCGGTGCTCATCACCGCCAACGACCCCTCGGGCTCGTACCGGCTCCTCGTCGACGTCGACGGCACCGTCACCGCCGCATCCGACGAGCCAGCGCCCCCGACCCCCAGCACTGAGGCCACGCAGGACGAGGACGAGCCGCGTCCGGCGGACGCGGGCGCTGCTGCCGGCAATGTCGAGCGCCCGGCCGAGCTCATCACCGAAGGTGAGCCCGGACGAGCGCCGCAGACCCGACGCGAAGCCCGGCTGAGCGCCCGGGACTTCGTGCAGTCCCAGCCCACCCCGAAGGCCGCACCCGCACGCGAGGGGTGGCGCGGCGGCGCCAACCGAGCCGCGTTCGGCGCCCTCCGGCTTGCACCGGGAACGCTGGAGCTCACCCGCAGGGAATGGCGGAGCTCCGTCCAGCGGGGCATCGCCGGCCACAAGACCATCGTCGTGATCGGAGAGAAGGGCGGCGTCAGCAAGACCACGACGACGTACCTGCTCAGCGCCGTCCTCGGACGAGTCCGCGGCGGCACGATCCTCGCGTGGGACAACAACGAGTACAACGGCTCCCTCGGCGTTCGTGCCTACGAAGCACACCACGACCACACCGCCCGCGACCTCCTCGGCCACATCGACACGTTCACGGACCAGGCGCACCAGGCCGACCTAGTGAACTTCGTCCGCCCCCAGCGCGACAACAAGTTCGACGTCCTCGCCTCGCAGAACGTCGTCGGGAACACCCGCGTCATTGAGGCCGACGAGTTCCGCAAGCTCTACACGGCGCTGACCCGGTTCTATCGGCTGATCATCGTCGACACCGGCAACAACTCCGAGGCGGGCACTTGGCGCGCTGCCGTCGAGGCCGCCGATCAGATCGTGCTGACCTCGCTCGTCAAGAAGGACTCCGCCGTCAAGATCGCCTCCCTCGCCGACAAGCTCGACGCGACCGGCTTCGGCGACAAGCTCGCCAACGCCGTCACCCTCATCAGCCACAACTCGCCCATCAACTACCCCGACCTCGAGCAGCGCCTTCACGACCACATGGCGCAGCGCACCCGACAGGTCGTCACGGTCCCGTTCGACAAGGCGCTCGACGACGGCGGGGGCATCGAATACGACGCCCTCACCGCCGCCTCGAAGGAAGCATGGCTGGCCGCGACCGCCGCGGTGATCGACGGGCTCCGGTAGCGGCGGCCATGAACGTCCGCACGCCGGCGTGGCTGGTCCGCTACCTCCACGACCCGATCGCCCTCGCGACGACGCACCGCATCGCCGGCCGCACGGCCATCGTCGCGGTGCCGACGTTCGTGGCCAGCGCCGTCGTCGCGAGCTTCTCGCCGTCGCTGTCCTGGATCCCCGAGCTCGTGTTCCTGCTCGGCGCCGCAGCCGTCGTGGTCCGCCTCACGTTGAACGTCCTCCGATGGTGGCGACGAGGCCCGGTGCGATGGGGCATCTTCGCCCCGAAGGCCCGCCGCGCGTACATGCGCGACATCTGGAACACCGTCGCCCACGACGCGCTCGACCGCGACGTCTGGGCCGTGCGGGTGGTCGCCGTCACCTCCATCCGTGCCCGCGGGTGCCGCGCCATCGTCGAGCACCCCGACGGGCGCCGCCAAGACGCCTGGTTCTGGCACGTGCGGCCCCGGAGAGGGCACGTCTACCTCGTCCGCGCCACCGGCGCCGCGACTGGGATCCGCGACCAACACCGGGTGATGTACGTCGGCAGTGACACCACCGGCCCCGGAATCATCTACCGCATCCCACGCGCCGCCTGGCGACAGCGCACCGTCCGAATCGTCCGCTTCCAATGAGACCGCGGACGCCCACCGCGGCCCTCGTGCAGCAGCTCGTGAGCGACCGCAACGACTTCCACTGCCCCCACTGTCCACCGATTGAAAGGATCCTCATGTCCATGTACCAGCCCCGCGTCCGCGGCGGTATGCACCTCCGTGCCACCTGGGCCTCACGTCTCGAACAGCTCGCTCGTGCGTTTGTCGCGCTGTTCGTCGCCGCCGTGCTCCTGCCCGTGCCCGTGTTCGTCGCGATCAAGCTCGGTGGCGCCCTCGCCGCCGGCTCCACGTACGACGCCGGCGTGCTCGGCGCGTCGGCCGTGTTCGTGCTCAGCTCCGTCGTCATCGGCATCGCTGTGCGCGCCGGCGCCCCGGCCCTCGTCGCCGCCTTCCGGCCGCTCGAGCCGATCTACGACCCGGTGGCCGAGGGCGCCGCCGTGGCCACCAACCCCCGCCAGTTCTACTAACCGCTCGACCGCATCGAAGGGACACGCATCATGGCTCAGCGCACCATCTGGGGGCACCTGGCCGCCCCGCCCGTCGTCCAGGACGCCGGGAGGGCCAAGGTCACCAGGTTCCGCGTCATCGAGAACACCGGCTCCTACCGCGCGGGGAAGTGGGTCGAGGACGAGACCCCGACCACGCACCTCGTCGAAGCGTGGTTCGAGGTCGGCGTCACCGCGGCCGCGCTCAACGAGGGAGATGGGGTGATCATCGTCGGCAAGGAGCACACCGAGAAGTGGATGAAGAACGACACGCCCCAGTACAACCGGGTCCTCAAGGCCGAACGCTTCGGCATCGTCCCGAAGGCACCCGTCAAGGAGCCCGAGCCCGCTCCGGAGCCCGAGCCGGTATCCGTGTGGGAGCGCACGGCCGCTGAGCCGCCGCAGTGAGCCGCGAGCGAGCGGCGTCGGCCGGAGCCCACGTCCCCAGCATCGCCGAGGCTGCCTCGGCCACCGACGAGACCCGCCAGTTGAGCTACGCCGCGTACAAGTTCGGACGCTCTCTCGTCCGCGAGGCCGCCGAGGGCGCGCGTCCATTGGTCGACGTCGCGGCAAGCCTCGACGCCGCGCACAGATGGGACGGCGAGTACCTGTCTCTACGGAACGACTTCCTCCTCACGGGCGCAGTCGATGGTGGCCTCAGGCTGCTACTCGCGCGCGGCGTTGAGGCAGCCGAAGCCGATCACGTGCACGACGAGGCCTCGTCGTTCGGAGTGCCGGCAAGTGCACTTGCCGTTGCTTCGAACTGGCTCTCTCGCGCGCTCTCCCAGGGCCAGACCACCACCGAGGCCTCTCTCGATGCTCTGGCGGAGGTTCACATCGGCATCATCCGCAAGGACGCCACCATTCGGTTCCTGGTACTCGCTCTCGCCGGCGTCACGACCCGCGCCGTCGCAGTCCACAGGAGCGCCAGATGACGCGCCGCCGCCGACGCCTGCTCGTGGTCGGCGCCGTGCTCCTGAGTGCGTGCGGCGTCATCTGCGCCGGCTACTACAGCGTGGACCTCGTGCACCCGGGCTCGGCGGCCCGCGCCGGCACATCTGCGGACAGCGGGACACCCGCGGCGGCCGCGAGCGGCCCCGTGGTCGACGTCCTGACCTCGGCCGGCCTCGTGCGCGGCGGCGTGGTCGACGCCGCCGCGGTGCGGTCGCTCGTCGACAAACTGCCGGCGGACACGCACGCGCGGACGCCGGCCTACGACCGGGCGGCCTACGGCCCGTCCTGGGCCGACACCGACCACAACGGATGCGACCAGCGGAACGATGTCCTGGCCCGCGACCTCACGGCGGTCACGTACACGAAGGCGGATCCCGGCTGCACCGTGGCCACGGGGCACCTCGCCGACGTCTACACGGGCCGCAGCATCGACTTCGCCCGCGGGAAGACGACGAGCGCGGCCGTGCAGATCGACCACCTCGTGCCCCTCGGGTGGGCGTGGCAGCACGGCGCCGCCGGCTGGACCGGAGAGCGGCGCGAGCAGCTCGCGACCGACGTCAACAACCTCCAGGCCGTCGACGGGCCGACGAACGAGGCGAAGTCGGACCAGGGGCCGGCGACGTGGCTACCGCCGGCAGTCGGCTACGACTGCTTGTACGTCACCCGATTCGCGTACGTGCTGCGCACGTACGAGCTCACGATCGACGACGCCGACCGCGCCGCGATCGACCGCACCCTCGACGGCTGCTCTTCACCCGCCGCCGGGTAGGCGCTCGGTGCCGACGTCGCCGGGTTCGAGCGGCCCGGCGACGTCGGCGGCCGCGTGCCGTGCGGCGAACGTGATGAGGCGATCGTTGTTCTGGATCATCCACGCGGCCGCCGAGTTCAGCGACTCCTCGCGCCGGAGCCAAATGCGTTGGCCGAGCTCGTTGCGGGCGTCGGCGTAGATCTCGAACGTGAACGGGTCTCCGAGCTCCGCGCGGTGCCGCATCACGTAGCCGAGCACGGGCTGGTCCTCGACCTGGATCCGCCAGTAGCCGGCCTCGAGGTGCGCCCACGGGTGCGCGCCGACGTCGCGCACGAGGCAGTCGATGCCGTCGAGCTTGCTCTTCACCTTGCTCACCGGGTGCTCGCCTCGGGCGATCCAATCGAGTGGGAGCGCCCGGCCCCGCTCGTCGACGAGTGTACGGATGTGCACTGGCACGTGCCATCCAGGCCTAAACGGGCGCGCCACAACGTCCGTGCCGAACCTTTAGGTAGGGCACGCATTTCAGAGATCCGCGCGGTTAGGTAGTTTCAATGCGTGCGCAGTCATGCCGATCGGAGAAGATCGTCGTGACCGCATTTCCTCTCACGCCTTGGGGGCACATTGCGCCTTTTGGGCGGTTCGAGGTCCTCGGCTCTGAGGGGGCTACGCCGGCGGCGCACAACATACCTCAGGGAACTAACCGAATGAGCACTGTTTCGGGCGTGAGGAGTGCGTGCGAAAGGCGTCTGTGGAAGTGGTTTTCAGTGCGGCCGGATGGCTTCCCTACGATCCTTATATGACATTTCGCCAAGTTCGTGCATCCTTAGTGCTTCGGCTCGTCCTTCTCCTTGCGTTGGTGGTCGGCACCACGTCCGCCGCATTCGCTGCGCCTGTCTCAGCCGCCACCGTAGCGGGGCCCGTTGCGGCGGCCTCATCGCCTGGATGGCTGCATACGGCGGGCGGGAAGATCGTCACCGCCTCCGGTGCTCCGTACACGATCCGTGGCATCGCTTGGTTTGGCATGGAGACGTCGTCGTGCGCGCCGCATGGCCTGGACACCATCACCCTCGCGGGCGGTATGCAGCACATCAAGCAGATGGGGTTCACGACCGTGCGGTTGCCCTTCTCGAACCAGTGCCTCGCCGCGTCCGGCGTCACGGGTGTCAGTGCGGACCCGTCACTCGCCGGGCTCACGCCGCTGCAGGTCATGGACCACGTCGTCGCGTCGGCGAAGAGCGCCGGTCTTGACGTGATCCTCGACCAGCACCGGCCGGACTCGGGCGGCCAGTCTGAGCTCTGGTACACATCGCAGTATCCGGAGTCGCGGTGGATCTCCGACTGGAGGATGCTCGCAAAGCGCTACGCGTCCGACCCCGCCGTCATCGGTGTCGACCTGCACAACGAGCCGCACGGTGCGGCGACCTGGGGTACCGGGGCGGCCACCACTGACTGGCGGGCAGCGGCCGAGCGTGGCGGGAATGCGGTCCTCGCCGAGAACCCGAACCTCCTCGTGCTCGTGGAGGGCATCGACCACGAGGCCGACGGATCTGGCACCTGGTGGGGCGGCGCGCTCGGGTTGGTAGGCAATGCACCTGTGCGGCTGTCGGTCGCGAATCGCGTCGTCTACTCCCCGCATGACTACCCCTCGACCATTTACGGCCAGTCATGGTTCTCCGCATCAAACTATCCGGCGAACTTGCCGGGTATTTGGGACGCCCACTGGGGATACCTGGCGAAGAAGGACATTGCCCCGGTTCTCGTGGGTGAGTTCGGTACGAAGTTCGAGACGACGAGCGACAAGCAGTGGCTCAACACCCTCGTTGGATATCTGTCGAGCACGGGGATTAGCTCGTCGTTCTGGGCCTTCAACCCGAATAGTGGCGACACCGGCGGTATCGTGAAGTCCGACTGGGTGACCCCGGAGCAGGCGAAGCTCGACGCCCTGGCGCCGATCTTGCACCCGTCGCCCGGGTCGGGTCCGGGATCCGGCGGATCCGGGTCTCAGCCAGCGCCGCAGCCCGATCCGGCGAACCCGGGCGCTGTATCAGCGAAGTGGCAGCCTGGCAGCTCCTGGGCATCGGGCTACGTAGCGAACATCGACGTCACCGCGACAGCCGCTGTCACGGGATGGACCGTCTCATGGGCCAGCCCCGGAACCACCCGCGTCGTCAACAGTTGGGGCATGCGCTGCAGCGTCGCCTCCGGCACCGTGAGCTGCACCGGCACGGACTGGGCGAGCAAGCTCGCCGCCGGCCAGACCGTTCACGTCGGCCTACAGGCGTCGGGTGGCCCGGCTCCCTCTTCACCACGACTCACCGCTACAGCGGCCGCGGTGCCGCCTGCCCAGCCCACACCGCCCGCTCGGCCCACGACGCATGGCCGTGCCACGCACTACTCGCTCGGCCAGGGCAACACGATCGCGAACGGCAACTGCTCCATGCCGGCTGTCCCTGCAGACCGAATGTACGTTGCGGTCAGCAGCCCCGAGTACAGCGGTGCCGCCGCGTGCGGCACCTTCCTCGACGTCACTGGCCCCAAGGGCACCGTCCGCGTTCAGGTCGCTGACCAGTGCCATGGGTGCGAGGTCGGACATCTCGATCTGAGCGAGGAAGCGTTCCGCGCCCTCGGCGACTTCAATGCCGGCATCATCCCGATCAGCTACGTCACCGTCCGGGATCCGGCCGGGCCTACCGTCGCCATCCGAGTCAAAGAAGGCTCATCCCGCTGGTGGGCAGGTCTGCAGGTCCTGAACGCCGGCAACCGCATTGACCGTGTCGAAATCCAGGCCGGGAGACAGTGGCTGCCCCTCACTCGCACCGACTACGGGTACTGGGTGACGCCGTCCCCGATTCAGGACGGCCCCCTGACCGTGAAGGTGACCGACCAGTATGGTCGCGCGGTCGTGCTCCCCGGCCTCCGCATGGCACCCGGGGAGATCCAGCGCACGGCCTCCCGCTTCTACCCTGTGCACTGACCCTGATCGCGATGCGTGCAACTTCGTCCGAGCCACGTCATCGATTCGGCGGTCCTCGGCAGAGAGGTCCGGGAGGCACCGCATGCTGCGACATCTCTCGTCATGCAGAGGCTGAGTGATGCTGTGAGCGGACAGCAGCTAGTCATCTTCGCCATGGTCGGCGCCGTTGGCCCCATCGGCGCGATCACCCTCGTTCGCAGCCAACGCCAGGCAATCTATACGCCCATGCAACTCATAGGGCAGTCCGTAGGTTTCGTCACCGGCTTGGTGCTCGCCCCCTACGTTGCTCTCCACCTCTCCGGTGCCCCGCGAGCCGCCAACCTTGTGCTGCTGGTGGGCCCGATCATTCTCCTACTAAATCCGGTGCTCTACGGCATACTCAGCGTGCGGGAGCGCCATCGGTCCCGCCTACGAGATCTCGAAATGGGGTTATTGCCACACGCAAAACGGCTTATCAATTGGGAAGACATCCTCATTCCTGGTCTCTCTATACGGCCGTACTCGCGTTGTCTTCCAAGCTGATACCTGACGTGATCTGTGCTGCGTACAATGCCGCGACCGATGAGCTCATGGTCAGCGGCTCCGTCATCGTGACTGGGGCGCTTATCGCCGGGTACGCGATGGCGGTCGCGCAGCGACTCAGGCGTAACGCGAAGTATCGTGAGCACGAGTTGCTTGAAGCGGGTATCGCCTGGCGTGAGCGTCATGCAAAGGAGGCGGGCTACGAGGCCGGCTACCGCGACGGCTTCACACACGGCCGTGATGCCTCGTAGCCCCCGACGGATACGGCGACTGATGCCGGCCAAAGCCGACCTTTTCCAGGGGGTCGATGGGCCGACGAATGAGGCGTAGCTGGAATGGGGGCCGCGAAGTGGATGTTGCCAGCCGTTGGCTGGGACTGCCGCTATGTGACCCGGTTCGCGTACGTGCTGAGCACGTACGAGCTGACGGTCGATGAGGCCGATCGCGGCGCGATCGACCACATCCTTGATGGCTCCTCACCCGCTGCAGGGAAGGCGCTCGGCGCCGACGTCGCCGGGCTTGAGCTGCCCGGTGACGTCGGCGGCCGCAACGGCGGTCGCGAGCTGTACCGCGAACGTGACGAGCCGATCGCGTCTCAGGACGAGCGCGGCAGCAGGATTTGAGGCGTAGCGTTCGGGTTAGTGGGTTTGGGCGTACTCCCAGGAATTTCGAGCCGCTGTCTCCCAGTAGGTGACGCGGACCTCGTGAGTGCCGGGAACGTATCCTTCCACGGTTCCGGTGACGCGGCGGTGGCCGCTGACGTTCTGCACGACGGGTCCTCCGGATGCTCCGCCGCTGAAGTTCTCGCACCCGTCCATGATGCGGAGGTATGGTCCGACGGTGGGAAGCAGTGTCTGGATCTCATCTGAGCACCGGACAGGTACGTTGCCGTTCTGAATGGCTCCGGGATAGCCGTACGCGGCAGCGTATCCGGTGGGCGTGGCCGCGAAAGCGACTCCGCTCATGGTCGGCCCGCTCTGGCCTAGAACTGGGTGTCCCGGGTGCGCGCTTCCGTCGGTGCGCGTCTCCCTGCGGGTGTCGACCTTGACGAACGCAGTGTCGAAGCCGTCTCCGTGCTGCAAGGTCCACCCATTAGGTGCGACGCTCCACAGGACGTCGAAGGTGCCGAACAGAGGCGTGGAGTTGGGGCCTCGATAGCCAGCGGCGAAGATCAGATGGTCAATGGTGTGTCCTCGCTCGGCTATGCAGTGGCCTGCGGTTGACACCACGCTGAGGTTCCTCGCATCGACGGCGTTGGCTGAGCATCGCCAGGGCCGACCGTCTTTGCGTCCGAACAGCACGCCGAGACTGTTGATCTCGCGAGCATCAACCACCGTGGAGTTGAGCTGCGCACTGACTCCATCAGCGTCCTGTCGGACGCCGGCGCGGGTGTCCGCTTCGCGGAGGCGCTCCGGTGTCCAGTAACTCTGTGTCGCGTCGCGTTCGTGCTGGCTCTGTGTGATGACCGAGACCGCATTGGGATCAGATCCTGGGGAGGTAACAGACGCTGGTACCGACGGTGTGGGCGCGGCTGACGCTGACGCAGCCCCGACGCTGCAGGCGAGGAGCGTCAGCGGCACGATCAAAGCGGACAGGGTACGAGGGTGGCGTCCAGTGAAAGTCATGCGCGGACGATACTCACATGCTCCTCCGGCGTGGAACTGTGTCCACAACGCTCACCGGCGTGGAGGAGAGGGCTGAGCGTCGCAGTGTCCGACGGGTTCGTTCGCTCCCGCCTACGACGCAGACCCGCTGTCTGGTGCTCGGGGATCGGCAATGTGCGGTCTGGGTTCGTGTGATCGGCGACTCGTGCCGCTCGTGCCGCTCGTGACCTCGAAGGGCAAGACGGCCACATACTCGGTCGGGCGAGAGCGTGTCCCGGAACTCATCGCTTGCGGGACGGCTGCGGCGCCGGAGCGGCACGCCGTGGCCTTCAGTGCTATGGAAGGAGCTAGGGACCGTGGGAGCACGCGTGCGGACGTCCGGTAGTGGGCGCCTTCCGGACACGGTCGCGTTCGCTGCGTCACCTGCCGCGTGTGCACTCCATGCGCGTGCGTAGCGTCGGTGGCGAGACAGGTAGGACATCGGTGCAGGGACCGCCAGCTCGAAGACGTGCTCGGACAGTGCAGCGGATCCTGTGCATTTGTGGTGGGATCCCGTCACTCGTGAGACACTGGACGGGTCGCCCCATCGCGGTGGGGTTGAAAGTGAGTCTCGGGAGTTCCTGCTGGAAGTAGGGCCCGAGACTTTGCGCTTTAACCGGTCAGCCGTCGACGGTGATCATCTGGATCTCGCCAAGGGCGGCAAGCGGCCTGGGGTTGCCCACGCGGTCCTGCACGATGGCGCCGCAGATGATGTCCGCTACCCACAGCGCGGGTTCCACGGGCCCTCGTCGGTGATCGAGTCGGATCGGTCCGCTGAGGGCTCGTGCGGCGCGGAGCGTGTCGAGGTGGTCACGGTCCCGCCGGTCATCTGCTGGTCCGCGTGACTCTGCTACGAGGAGCGCGACGTCGCGCATCGTGAGCTCGTGCAGAAGCCGTTCCATCGTCTTCCGGCGACGTCGCTCGAACGGCTCCGTGCTGTCGACCGAGCGGACCACGACCAGCCGCTCGAGAGCGAGCTCTGCGACCGCGGCGGCGAGTTGCAGGCGCCGGGGCTCGCTCTCCTCGTGCCAGTGCACCTTCCCGACCTTGGCCCGCCGCAGTCCGTGCATCACGTCGCGCACGGTGTCGAGGTGCTGTTCGTCGCAGATCGCGGCAGCGAGGATGTAGGTGCCGGGGTCGCGGTTCTCCTGGGATCCAGACTCGTCGACGAACGCGGTCCGAGTCACGAGGTCGGTTCGTCGTCGACGCGGGGCAGGGTGACCTCGGCGCTCGTGGTGACCGGGTGTCGGTCTAAGGCCCGGTACACGGTGGCCCGGCCGATTCCGAACAGCTCCACGAGCTCGGAGACGGAGTGATCGCCGGCGCGGTGCAGCGCGACCAGATGTCGCTCCTGGGCGGGGGAGAGCTTTGGCTTGCGCCCCTTCAGCTTTCCTCGAACCCTCGCGACAGCCATTCCTTCACGGGTGCGGGCGCGGATGAGGTCGGACTCGAACTCGGCCACCATCCCGAGCACGTTGAACAGCAGCCGGCCTACCGGGTCGGTGGGATCGTAGACCGCGCCGCCGAGGTTCAATCGGACTTCGCGTTGCGTGAGCTCTTCGGCGATGTCGGTCGCGTCGCGGAGCGATCGGGCGAGGCGGTCGAGCTTGGTGACCACGAGAGTGTCGCCCTCTCGGCACGCCGCCAACGCCTCACGGAGGCCCGGCCGGTCCCGGTTCGTGCCGGTCATGCCCTTGTCGCTGTAGATGAGCCGTGTCGACACCCCGAGGGCCTGCAAGGCATCCTGTTGCGCGGTGAGGTCCTGAGCGTCGGTGGAGACGCGAGCGTAACCGACGAGAACGGACGAAGTCATGACACCAGTCTCACATAAGGCACCGTCACCGGACCCTTCTGCGGACCACCTATGTGAGACGTCCGGCTCCGCGCAGATTGGAGGAGCAGCGCTCACCCGTTTCGTGTCCGGTTAGGGATCCCCTAGCGGACACCATTGCAGGCACTCCGCTGTGAGGCTGAGGGGCTGTTAGTCACGGCGTTATCGAGGAACACTTGGGGTCGTGCACGAAATAAGTTGGCTTGACAAGCACGTTCCCGATGACCTCCGGATGGCGCTCGGGGATTTGGTGATCGTGGCTGCCGACGTTGAGTCAGAGGCCTACCGCATCGCGCGCATCTACCGAGTACCCGATCCGCAGGTGCAGTCAGCGAAGCGCATCCTGGGAAGACTGGAGGCGCGAGTTGGTGACCTCGGCATCCCACCGTGGGCCGACGTCGAGCGGACGAAGTTACACGCATGGAGTCGTGCCGCTCGGCTGCTGCTTCAGGAACGGGACCTACTTGTGCACGCGCGCATGACCATCGGGCGCGACCGTCCGGACGGGAAGAGCGACACGGTTCGATGGTCCCTCCGCAACAATGCTCAGATAGACAGCGAAGCGCACCACGTGGACCGTCTGGTGCGCCTACTCCTCCGCGTGCGTAGCGCGGGCATCTGGCTCCACTACAACCTCTGTTACCCGTCCGGAGGCGGCGGTCGCATCCCGCCGGAGTACGTGACGTTTGGCCGAACCGTCGTCCCATCGCGCGAGGTGCCCACGGCGTGGTCCGAGTGGACGCAGCGGGCAGCCCCAGGAGCAAGCGCCCAGAAGTAACGAAGGGTCTTCCGTGACGCAGCCCCACGGCAGGCTCATCGGGCGCACAGGTCGTGCGCAACTCCTTCACGACACCCTCAGCACCGCGCGGGTGCTCCGGAACGTGCGGGACCCGCCCAGGCGGACGCCTAGCCGTTGACCCCTTAAAATAAAGCGCCCCCAGGACGCGAGTCCCGGGGGTTGGCTCAATATTTCGCAAGGTACCAAGTCCTTGCTTCTGCCAGTAGGTTACAGCAATGAGCACCTCCACGCAATCCGCGATCGGGCCTGTGCTGGTGGCTCACCTCTCCGCACCCCGCTTCGCTTCGTACCTCGCCGTAGCCTCAGACGCGGACCACGCGCTCGAGCTCTACCGCTGGAACGTGGAGATGGCTGGTGCCCTCCACGAGATGCTGGGCCTAGCCGAGGTCTTCGTTCGGAACGCCATCGACGCCGAGCTACAGAAGTGGAACGCGGCCCAGCCGCCTGGGTTCGGGACGACCTATGACAGCCGCTGGGTTGAGAACCCGGCTCGCCCTCTCTGGGCCATCCTTAACCCGCCATCAAGCCACCCGCATGCCCCGAGGCGATCGACCTACAACACGGCGTTTAGTCGTGCGGAGGAGGACCGGCACCTACGAGGATCCACGCATCGTCGCCACGGGATGCCGGTCGATCACGATGACGTCGTGGCACACATCACGTTTGGCACGTGGAAGGCGCTCCTACCTCGTGTCCAGCAGAACGGAACACTCGGCCGGCCGTCGCAGATGGTCCTGTGGAGCGGCGCTCTCCAGGACGCGTTCTCCCACCACAAGGACCCCGCCGTCATCGGATACTGGGTCAACCGTCTTCATGGCCTACGAAACCGCGTTGCGCACCTCGAGCCGCTCTTGAACACGGACGTACTGAGCTATCACCGCACCACGTCGCGCCTCCTGCGCGCCATCGAACCGCAGTTGGGCGACTGGTACGCAGGCACAAGCCGAGTGCCGAGTGTGGCTGCCCAGCGGCCCTGACCGCCTAGAGCACGAGCACTGGCGGGCGAAGCTGTTGGATCACGGCGGATGTGCCCTTTGAGGCGTGTGGCGACACGCCACACGCCTCAAAGGGTCTTGTCCCGAGCGTTACACCCGGAGGGAGAAGTGCCGCCCGCAGTGCGTGCAGCGTTTCGGCCCCGCAACGAGCCGGCTGTAGGGGCCGAGGTTTCGGCGGCAACCCGGGCACGTCACGAAGAGCCCGGTGATACGTCGCGCGCTCACGAGCGCGCTCCCTTGCTCCTGAGCACGCTCTCGATGGCACGGTAGGGAAGACCTGCCGACCGGTTGCGGTGGGGGGCACCGGCGCGGATCTGCCGAGTACTGCTTGTTGTCGTCATGGACATGGTGATGCTTCCTCTCGCCCGGAGGCGATCAGGTAGCTGTGGGAGCTCGTGATGTTCAGCCCATACGGCGGAGGGCAGTGCTTGCGCACTGCCCTCCTGGGGTTTAGCCCCTGCCGAGTGTCGCCGCAGCGCTCGACTTGGCCGCCTTGCTCGACGAGTCGGACGCGAGGGTCCTTCCCGCACGGCTCAGCTGGGCGGTCGAGGGCTTGGACGAGCGCGAGGACTTAGCCATCACAGAACTCCTTCACTGCTACTTCACGAAGCAGGCCCCGACCCCCCTTATCCGGGGGACAAATGGAATCATCGGGGCACTGGGTCCCCTAGAGTCGAAGATGTCCTACCACAGACACTCCGGCCCCGACCTGCTGCATCCGCCTCAACGGCGATGTCGCTGTCGGGGCCTTCTGCGTTCCTCACTGTACCGCGTGAAGGCGACATTTGGTCATAGCCGCCGTGCACCACAAGCGCAGGGGTAGTTGACGGGCAAGCCCCCCAAAGGGCGGCTACGGGGCTCCTGTGGCGTTTGAGTGGGGTATCTGTCTGCCCTACCCCCCCAGAGTTATCCACAGGAAGCGATTTCGGTTTAGCGGGCTACTCCCCCCTTGCCGTATAGGAAGTGCACGCACGCAAGCCCTTCGTGCACACAGGATGACCACTCCTGTCCACACCGTCATTTGGGATACTGCACAGGGTGTGCTAACGGGCCGAAACCGCCGGCCAGGGCGCCAAAAGCGTTCATGTAACGGATTGGTAACGATCAGCCACCCCAGCACGTCACCGGTCAGTAATCCATGCGTACGCATGGATATATATCGCTATATAGGGTTATTACGGCCCGAGGACCACTACATCTTGGATATGCACATACGACGGCGCGCGTCCACGCGGCCCCTAGCGGACGGAGCCTGACGGCTGGGGCTGTCGATGCCGGACGGCTAGATCAGCACGCCGCCAGGCTCATCGCGACCGGCGAGTAGCTCACTCAGGGGGCGTGTGACCTCCAGGCGTCCCGGACATGCTGTGTCGACGACTCAGTGATGCGGCGCCCGTAGCGCCTTGATGAGGTCGGGATAGAGCGACTCGAACTCCCGTGCGTTGGTTGCAGTCGAAGGGCTCCGGGGCAGTGTGACCGAGTGCGCTTGGCCGGGGAACGTCAGCTCGACCACATGCCCCTCCCATGGGG
>NZ_CP080437.1:3000000-3271838 GCF_021216655.1 Clavibacter michiganensis | reverse complement strand
ACCTGGATCGCGGCCTCGTCGTCCGCCGCCAGGTTGGTGGTCGTGACCAGGTACCCGGCCTCGCGGGCCGCCGCTTCGATCGCCGCGATGGACGACGCCGGACCGTACTGGGAGCTCTGGGCGGTGAGCACGCCGATCGTGCGCGAGCGGCTCGTCACGAGGGCGCGGGCGGCGCGGTTCGGCCGGTACTGCACCTGCTCCATCACGTCGAGCACGCGCTGGCGGGTCTCGGCGCGGAGCGAGGGCGAGTCGTTGAGCACGCGCGAGACCGTCTGGTGCGACACCCCGGCGAGGCGCGCGACGTCGCGGATGCTGGGCGCCCTGCCGCGCGGCGTCTCCGTCGTCATCATCGACCCCGTCTCCGTCCGGGCGTCCGCCCGGCGACGCCTCCTGGCGCAGCTGTCACATTGTCACATGTGACTGTCACACGGCGCATGGGTGCCGGATCGCCTCCGACCGGGGAGGCGGCCGACCACGGCCGGACGGCTGCGGCAGACTGGTCGTCCACCCGACGAGAGGCACCACCTGTGACGATCACCGCCGCGGCAGACGGATCCGCGCTCGGCAACCCCGGACCCGCCGGCTGGGCCTGGTACGTCGACGACGAGCACTGGGCCGCGGGCGGATGGGCGCACGCGACCAACAACCAGGGCGAGCTCAAGGCGGTGCTCGAGCTGTTCCGGGCCACCGCGCACCTCGACGACGACCTGCTCGTGCTCTGCGACAGCCAGTACGTCATCAACTCGGTCACCAAGTGGATGCCCGGGTGGAAGCGGAAGGGCTGGCGGAAGGGCGACGGCAAGCCGGTGCTCAACGTCGAGCTGCTCAAGGAGATCGACGCCGAGATCCAGGGCCGCCGCTACCGCTTCGAGTGGGTCAAGGGCCACGCGAACCACCCGCTCAACGAGGCCGCCGACGTGCGGGCGCGGGCGGTGGCGACCGCGTTCCAGGGCCGGAGCGCGATCCCCGCCGGCCCGGGCTGGGCGGGCCACGACGCCGACGAGGGCGCCGCCTCCCCCGACGACACGACGGAGACGGCCGCCGTCGCGGCCGACGCCGAGCGCGCGGCCGATCCCGTGACCGCGGCGGCGGAGGAGCTGGAAGCCGAGGCGCCCGCGCAGCCGGGCCTGTTCGACTTCGACGCGTTCGACGAGGAGATCGCGCCGGAGCCCGGCGACACCACGCTCACGATCGCGCTCGACCGCGACACGATGGCGCGCCTCAGCGCCCACGCGCGCGAGCGCGGCGTGAGCGTCGACGAGGCCGTGCGCGAGCTGCTGCCCTGAGGGCTGCGCGGCCCGCCGCCCGTCGAGGCGGCGGGCCGGTCCCGCCTAGTGCTTGCCCTGCTTGAGGGCCTTGCCGAGCGCGCGCTCGAGGTCGACGACGAGGTCCTCGACGGACTCGATGCCGACCGACAGGCGCACCAGGTCGCCAGGGACCTCGAGCGGCGTGCCCTTGACGGACGCGTGCGTCATCTCGGACGGGTAGCTGATGAGCGACTCGACGCCGCCGAGCGACTCCGCGAGCTGGAACACGCGCGTGCCCTCGACCACGCGGCGCGCGGCCTTCGCTCCCCCGCGCACCTGGAACGAGATCATGCCGCCGAAGCCCGTCATCTGGGCCTTGGCGATGTCGTGGCCCGGGTGCTCCGGCAGGCCCGGGTAGTGCACGGCCGTGACGTCGGGGTGCTGCTGCAGGAAGGCGGCGATCTCCTCGGCGTTCGCGGAGTGGCGCTCGACGCGGACGGCGAGTGTCTTGATCCCGCGGGTCGTGAGCCAGGCGTCCATGGGGCCGGAGACGGCGCCGACCGCGAACTGCAGGAAGCCGACCTTCTCGGCGAGCGCGTCGTCGTCGAGGACCACGGCGCCGCCGAGCACGTCGGAGTGGCCGCCCAGGTACTTGGTGGTCGAGTGCACGACCACGTCGGCGCCGAGCGTCAGCGGCTGCTGGAGGTACGGCGACGCGAACGTGTTGTCGACGACGACCGTGGCGCCCGCTGCGTGGCCGAGGTCGGCGAGCGCGCGGATGTCGCTGATCTTCATGAGCGGGTTGCTGGGCGTCTCGACCCAGAGGACCTTCGCCGGCCCGGAACCGAGCACCCGCTCGACCGCGGCGAGGTCGCTCATGTCGACGGTCTCGACGACGATCCCCCAGTCGCCGAGCACGCGCGTGAGGAGGCGGTAGGTGCCGCCGTACACGTCGTCGCTCAGCACGATGCGGTCGCCGGGGCGGGTGATCGCGCGCAGCAGCGTGTCCTCCGCGGCGAGCCCCGAGGCGAACGAGAACGCGTGCTTCCCCTTCTCGAGCGACGCGAGCAGCTCCTGCAGGCCGGTGCGCGTGGGGTTGGCGCTCCGCGCGTACTCGTAGCCCTCGCGGAGCCCGCCGATCCCGTCCTGCACGAAGGTGCTCGTGAGGTAGAGCGGCGGGATGACGGCGCCCGTGGTGGGATCCGGGTCCTGTCCGGCGTGGATCGCGCGGGTGTCGAAGTCGTGCTTGTCGCTCACGGTGCTCGTCTCTCTGGGTGGGTGTGCGCGCGGGCCGGGCCGGCGGATCAGTCGGTGAGGTAGGTGAGGAGGTCGTGCCGCGTGAGCACGCCCACGGGCTTGCCGCCGTCGCTCACCATGAGGGCGTCGGCGGATCCGAGCGCGCTCCACGCGTCGGGCACCGTCTCGTTGACGCCGATGAGGCCGAACGGCGCGCCCGCGAACGGGCCGACCTGGTCGGACAGCTGCGCGCGCCCGCTGAAGACGAGCTCCAGCAGGCTGCGCTCGTCGACCGCGCCGGCGACCTCGCCCATGACGACGGGCGGCTCGGCCGTGAGCACGGGCAGTTGCGAGACGTCGTACTCGGTCATGATGCGGATCGCGTCGCGGATGGTGTCGTTCGGGTGCGCGTGCACGAGGTCGGGCAGGCTGCCGGTCTTGGCGCTCATGACGTCGGCGACCGTGCGCTGGCCGTTGACGCGGGCGAAGCCGTACGACTGCATCCACTTCTCGTTGAAGATCTTGCCGAGGTAGCCGCGGCCGCCGTCGGGCAGGAGTATCACCATCACGTCGTCGGGGCCGAGGTGCCTCGCGGCCTTGAGGGCGGAGACGACGGCCATGCCGCTGGATCCGCCGACGAGCAGGCCCTCCTCGCGCGCGAGCCGCAGGGTCATGTCGAACGACTCCTGGTCGCTGGAGGCGATGACCTCGTCGACGACGTCGGGGTCGTACGCCGCCGGCCAGAAGTCCTCGCCCACGCCCTCGACGAGGTACGGGCGGCCGGTGCCGCCGGAGTACACGGATCCCTCGGGGTCGGCGCCGACGATTCGCACCCGCCCCTCGGAGACCTCCTTGAGGTAGCGGCCGACGCCGCTGATGGTGCCGCCCGTGCCGACGCCGGCGACGAAGTGCGTGATCTCCCCCTCGGTGTCGCGCCAGATCTCGGGACCCGTGGTCTCGTAGTGGCTGAGCGGCCCGTTGGGGTTGGAGTACTGGTCGGGCTTGAACGCGCCGGGGATCTCGCGCGCGAGCCGGTCGCTCACCGAGTAGTAGGAGTCGGGGTGGTCGGGCGCCACGGAGGTGGGCGTGACCACGATCTCGGCGCCGTAGGCCGTCAGCACGTTCCGCTTGTCCTCGCCGACCTTGTCCGGGAGCACGAACACGCAGCGGTAGCCGCGCTGCTGCGCGACGAGCGCGAGGCCGACGCCGGTGTTGCCCGAGGTGGGCTCGACGATGGTGCCGCCGGGCTTCAGCTTGCCGTCGCGCTCGGCGGCGTCGATGATGCGCGTCGCGATGCGGTCCTTGGCGCTGCCACCGGGGTTCAGGTACTCCACCTTCACCAGCACGGTCGCCGAGATCCCCTCGACCACCTTGTTGAGCTTCACGAGCGGGGTGTTCCCGATCAGGTCGAGGATCGTGTCGGCGTACTTCACGTGAGGTGGCGCTCCCGGCTTCGAGGTGCGCGGGCCGGTGGGCCCGCCCGTCCAGTGTAGGCGCGTGCCCTCACCGTGTTACGGGGCCGGAGCGACCCGTGCGGGCAGGGTCCGTCCAGGCCGGGCCGGTATCCTTGCCGCACATTCCCCCAGCAGAGAAGGACCCTCCGTGGCGCGACGCGACGACACCACGCCCTCCGGCGACGAGAGCGGACGGCCCGTCCCGCCGACCGCCAAGCAGGCCCAGAAGGACCTCACGGTCAAGCAGCAGCGCGAGGCCCGCCGCGCCGAGAAGGTGGCGGCGCTGAAGAAGCAGCAAGACCGCGCGCGCCGCAACCGGCTCATCGGCATCATCACGGGATCCGTGGCCGCCGTCGCCGTGGTCGCCGTCGTCATCGGCGTGGTCGTCTCGAGCGGCACGCCGAAGCAGGATCCGGCCGACATCAGCATCGAGGGCCTCCGCACCTGGGACTCCCTGCCCAGCACGCACGTGCAGACCCCGGTCGACTACGCCGGGCTGTACGACGGCATGAGCCCGCCCGCCGGCGGCGAGCACAACGCCATGTGGCTCAACTGCGGCATCTACGACCAGCCGCAGCCGAACGAGAACGCGGTGCACGACCTCGAGCACGGCGCCGTCTGGATCACGTACGACGCCGCCAAGGTCACCGGCGACGACCTGTCGAAGCTGCAGAAGTACGCGGAGTCGTTCGGCGGCTACGTCACCATGTCGCCGTACGACGGCCTCGACACCCCCATCGCGCTGTCCGCGTGGGGCGCGCAGGTGAAGGTCGACTCGATCGACGACCAGCGCATCAAGGACTTCATGGCCAAGTACTGGAAGAGCCCGAACGCCCCCGAGGCCGGCGCCGCGTGCACCGGCGCCCTCGAGGGCGAGGGTCGGGTCAGCTGACCGTGACCGACCGCGGCACAGGCGCGTCCGACCGCCAGGACGACGGGGACGTGGTCGTCGACCACGTCCCGGACGACGACATCCGCGAGGAGGAGCTCCAGGGCCTCGTCGCGCACGGCGAGGCGACGCGCGCCCGCGGCCGCCGGATCCGCATCGGCCTCGCCGCCGGCATCGTCGCAGTGGCGCTCGTGGTCGCCGGGCTCCTCGTCGGCCGGGTCACCGCGCCCGTCTCGGCCCTCACTCCCAGCACGAACAGCGCGGAGGCCGGCTTCTCCCGCGACATGCAGGTGCACCACGAGCAGGCCGTGCAGATGTCGCTCATGATCATCGACCGCACGGACGACCCCGAGGTCAAGCTCATCGCGCAGGACATCGCGCAGGCGCAGGCCCAGCAGGCCGGCCAGATGTACGCGTTCCTCACGTCATGGGGCCTCGACCAGGCGCCGTCGCAGCCGCGCATGACGTGGATGACGCTGCCGACGCTCGACGGCAAGACCGACCACTCCTCGATGGACATGACCCCCGGCGCGACGATGCCCGGCCTCGCGTCGCAGGCCGACCTCGACGAGCTGCAGTCGCTCACGGGCGTGGAGGCCGAGCGGGAGTTCCTGACGCTGATGATCGCCCACCACCGCGGCGGCGTCGAGATGGCGCAGGGCCTGCTCGACCGCTCGCGGAATCCCCTGGTCACGGACCTCGCCAACGGCATGGTCATGATCCAGGACAAGGAGATCCTGTACATGCAGCAGCTGCTCGACGCCCGCTCCTGAGCCGCTCCGTCGCACCGCCCGTCCGCCGTCGCCGGCGGGCGGCGGTGCGTCCGGGGTCGTGCGTCCGGGGTCAGGCGGCCGCGGTGCGCTGGTCGCTGTAGAGCCGCGCGTACTCGCCACCGCGGGCGAGCAGCTCGACGTGGGTGCCCTGCTCGACGATGCGGCCGGCGACGACCACGAAGATCACGTCGGCGTCCACCACGGTCGAGAGCCGGTGCGCGATCGCGATCGTGGTGCGGCCGCGTGACGCCGTGTCGAGCGCCTGCTGCACGACGCGCTCCGAGATCGCGTCGAGCGCGCTCGTGGCCTCGTCGAGGATCAGCACGGCCGGGTCCTTGAGCAGCACGCGCGCGATGGCGATGCGCTGCTTCTCGCCGCCGGACAGCCGGTAGCCGCGCTCCCCCACGAGCGTGTCGTAGCCGTCGGGGAACGACTCGATGGTCGGGTGGATGTTCGCGGCGCGCGCCGCGTGCTCGATCTGCTCCTGCGTGGCGCCAGGCCGCGCGTAGCGGAGGTTCTCGCCGATGGTGGCGTGGAAGAGGTACGTCTCCTGGCTCACTATGCCGATGTTCTCCAGCAGCGACTCCTGCTCGAGGTCGCGCACGTCCTCGCCCGAGAACAGCACGCGTCCGCCCGTCACGTCGTGGAAGCGCGGGATGAGGTACGACACCGTGGTCTTGCCCGCGCCCGACGGCCCCACGAACGCCGCGAACTGGCCCGGCTGGATCTCGAACGACATGCCGTCGAGCGTCGGCCGCTCGCCCGCCCGCGTGTCGGGGTAGGAGAAGCGCACGTCGTCGAACGCGACGCGGCCGAGGGACGGGCCCGCGGCCACCTGACGGGCGTCGTGCCGGTCGCGGATCGCGGGCTCGAGGTCGAGGTACTCGAAGATGCGGGCGAACAGGGCGCCGGAGGTCTGGAGGTCGAGCGCCACGCGCATCAGGCCGATGAGCGGCCACATGAGCCGCGCCTGCACGGTCGTGAAGGCGACGATGGTGCCCGCCGTGACGCTGACGCCGCCCGTGATGAGGAAGCCCGCGACCACGTAGACGATGGCGGGGATGATCGACAGGAAGATCTGCACGAGCGCGAAGAACCACTGCCCGCTCATCTGCTGGCTGACCTGCAGCCGGATCTGGGTGCGGTTCTCGGCCTCGTAGCGCTCGGTCTCCGCGGCCTGCCGGTTGAAGCTCTTCGAGAGCAGGATCCCGGAGACCGAGAGCGTCTCCTGCGTGATCGCGGTCATGTCCGACAGCGACTCCTGCGTCTTGGACGCGATGCGCGCCCGCACCTGGCCCACGCGCCGCTGCGCGATGACGAGCACGGGCATCAGCACGACGGCCACCAGGGTCAGCTGCCAGTTGAGCACGATCATCGCGACGAGCGCCGCGATGACGGTCACGGTGTTGCCGAGCACGCTCGAGACCGTGTTGGTGAGGACCGCGGCGACGCCGCCCACGTCGTTCTGCAGCCTGGACTGGATCACGCCCGTCTTCGTGCGCGTGAAGAAGCCGAGCTCCATGCTCTGCAGGTGGCGGAACAGGTCGACGCGCATGGATCCCATGACCCGGTTGCCGACCGTCGCGGTGAGGTACGTCTGCCAGACGCCGAGGCCCGCCCCCGCGACCCAGATCGCGATCATGATGGCGACGAGCTCGACGAGCACCGGGATGTCCGGGCCGCCCGTCGGCGGGAAGAGCCCGCGGTCGAAGGCCTGCTGCGTGAGCAGCGGCGGCACGACCGTGAGGCCCGCGCCGACCAGCACGAGCGCGATCGTGAGGACCAGCGCCCGGCGGTGCGGGCGGAACAGCTCGGCGATCCGGCCCAGCAGGTTCTCGACGCGCGGCGCCTCGGCGTTCGCCCTGCGCTGCGCCTCGGCGTCGGCCGCGCTCACCCGTCCGCGGCGTCCGCCGCCCCCGCGCATCCCGCCGCCCGCGGCGATGTCGCCCATCCTCGTCATTCCGGCGATTTTACGCCCGTGGGGGATCTCTCCCGACCACGCCTGCGCCCGACACGACGACGGCCCGGCCGCCCGCGCGAGCGGACGACCGGGCCGGGTCTGACGGGTGCGGATCAGCCCTTCGTGGATCCCGCCAGCAGGCCGCGGACGAAGTAGCGCTGGAGGCTGAAGAACACGATGAGCGGCACGATCAGCGAGACGAACGCGGCCGCCGTGAGCCGCTGCCAGTCCTGCCCGCGCGTGCCCGTGAGCTCGGCGAGGCGCTGCGTGAGCGGCGCGACGTCCGGGGTTCCGCCGGAGAAGATCAGCGCCACCAGCAGGTCGTTCCAGACCCAGAGGAACTGGAAGATCGCGAACGACGCGATGGCCGGGAGCGCCAGCGGCAGCACGATGCGGAAGAACACCTGGCCGTGGCTCGCGCCGTCGACCCGGGCCGCCTCGATGACCTCGCCCGGGATCTCCGAGATGAAGTTGTGCAGCAGGAAGATCGCGAGCGGCAGCGCGAAGATCGTGTGCGCCACCCACACCGGCAGGTACCCCTGCTCGGGGATGAGCGGGATCACGCCGTGCACGGCCTCCTGCAGCGGGCGCAGCGTGCGGGTGAACATCTGCAGCAGCGGGATGAGCGCCATCTGCAGCGGCACGATCTGCAGCGCGAAGATCAGCACGAACAGGAAGTTCGAGCCCTTGAACTTGATCCACGCGAACGCGTACGCGGCCATGGACGCGATGACGAGCGGGAACAGCGTCGCCGGGATCGCGATGGCGAGCGAGTTCACGAAGTACGAGCCCAGCTGCGGCGACGACTGCGAGGTGGAGAGCAGCACGTCCTGGTAGTTGTCGAGCGTGAAGCCCGGGTTCTGGAAGATCGTCCACCAGCCCGTGGTCTGGATGAGGCCGGCCGGGCGGAACGACGAGACGAACAGGCCGAAGGTCGGCAGCGTCCAGAGCACCGCGATGATGAGCGCGGCGACCGTGGCGCGACGTGACGTGAGCCGGTTCTTGACGCGGCGGCTCTTCGCGCCGACGCTGGCGGCCTGCTCGATGGTGCCGCGGCGCGTCCCGCGGTCCGCGACGGGCAGGTCGGCTGGTGCGACGCTCATCGGATCTCCCTCTGCTTGCTCATGACGCGGACGTTATAGATGACGATCGGCAGCACCATCAGGAACAGCACGATCGCGAGCGCCGAGCCGCGGCCCTGCTCGCCGGCGCGGAACGCCTGCGTGTACATCTCGTTGGCGATGACGCTCGTGTCGAAGTTGCCCGCGGTCATGGTGCGGACGATGTCGAACACCTTGAGCGTCGCGATGGAGATGGTGGTGACCACCACGACGAGCGAGCCGCGGATCCCCGGCAGCGTCACGTTCGTGAAGCGCTGCCAGGCGTTGGTGCCGTCGAGCTGCGCCGCCTCGATCTGCTCCGTCGGCACGCCCTTGATGCTCGCGGAGAGCACGACCATGGCGAAGCCCGTCTGGATCCAGATCATCACGATGATGAGAAGCGCCGTGTTGATGGGCGAGGTCTGCAGCCACTGCACGGGCTCCTGGCCGAGCCACACGAGGATCTGGTTGAGCAGGCCGATCTGCGCGTTGTCGCCCGACTTGTAGTCGTAGACGAATCGCCAGATGATGCCGGCACCGACGAACGAGATGGCCATCGGCATGAAGACGAGGGCCTTGAAGTACTTCTCGCCGCGCGACTTGTCGATGAAGACCGCGTAGGCGAGTCCGATGGCCGTCGAGAGCAGCGGCACGAAGATCACCCAGATCACCGTGTTGAGCAGCGTGCGGAGGGCGGACGGCTGGGTGAACATCCAGACGAAGTTGTCGAACCCGGCCCACTCCCCGGAGTTGTCGCGGAAGGCGAGGAGGGTCGTGCGGAACGCCGGGTAGATGAGGCCGACGGCCAGCAGGATCAGCGCGGGGAGCACGAACGCGCCGAGCTGGACCCAGTCCTTGCCGCGCTTCGGCGCCTTGTCGATGAGGAAGAGGATCAGCCCGATCACCACGGCGAAGACGGCGAGCGCCACCACCACCTGGAGGATCTTGCCGATCAGATCAGCGGTCGTCATGGACGTCTCGCCCTTCGGGTCGGAGGGATGTGGGAGCGGGGCCGCCGCGCGTGCGCGGCGGCCCCGCATGGCCCCGCACGGATGCGGGAGCCGGTGCCGGCCCGGTCAGGGCCGGCGGTGGATCAGCCTGCGTCGATCAGGACGCGGGCCAGCTCGACTCGATGGCGTCGACCGTCTTCTGGGTCGAGTCGCCGCTCAGCCAGCCGACGATCCCCTTCCAGAAGGAGTCGGTGCCGACCGCGCCGGGCATGAGGTCCGAGCCGTCGAACCGGAACGTGGCGTCCGGGTCCTGCAGGATCTCGATGCTCTGCTTCAGGATGTCGCTCGACGCGTTCGCGGGGTCGAGCCCCTTGTTGGCGCTGATGACGCCGCCCAGGCTCACGCGGTTGTTCGCCCAGGTGTCGCTCGAGAGGTAGGAGAGCACCGCGGTGATCTCGTCGCTCGTCTTGAACGCGCCGACGAGCTCGCCGCCGCCGGTGACGGTCGTCGCGTCGCCCTCGTTCGTGGGCGGCAGGAGGAACGCGTAGACGTCGCCGTCGGGCGAGACCTTCGCGTCGGTGCCGTCGGCCTTCTTCCAGAAGCCCTCGTAGAACGAGGCCTGGTGGTGCAGCGAGCACTCGCCGTCCAGGATCGGGAGGCCGGCGTCGCCGAACTCCGTGGAGATGATCGACGAGACGTCGCCCAGGCCGCCGTTGACGTAGTCCGGGTTCTTGATGATGTCGCCGACCGCGTCGAACGCCTGCACGATGGCCGGGTCGTTGAACGGGATCTGGTGCGTGACCCACTTGTCGTAGGTCTCGGCGCCGGACTGGCGGATGACGAAGCTCTCGACCCAGTCGGTGCCCGGCCAGCCGGTGGCGTCGCCGGAGCCGATGCCGACGCACCAGGGCTTGTGGTCGCCCTCGTCGGCGATCTTCTTCGTGAGGTCCATGAGCTCGGCGGTGGACTTGGGGATCTCGTACCCCTTCTCCTCGAACTCCGCCGGCGAGTACCAGACGTAGCCCTTGACGCTCGCCATGAGCGGCGCGCCGTAGAAGGTGCCGTCGACCGTGCCGTAGCCCTTCCAGTCGGTGGACCAGTTCTTGTCGACGTTCTCCTCGACCGCGGCGGGGGCGGGCTGCAGGAAGCCCTTCGTGGCGAGCACGTTGAAGAGTCCCGGCTGCGGGATGATGCCGATGTCGGGGGCCGACTGGCCCTCGGCGAGCACCGCGATCTGCGCCTCGAACTCCTTGGTGCCCTGGTAGTTCACGGTGATGCCCGTGCAGGACTCGAAGTCCTTCCACGACTCGACGAGGCGGTCGGCCTCGTCGTCCTGGATGGTGCCGCCGATGCTGACCTCGGGGCTCCCGTCGAACGTGCCGTACGACGAGTACGGCGAGCAGTCGGTGTCCGCGGCGTCCTCGGCCGCGATGTCGCCCGTGCATCCCGTGAGCGCGAGGCCGGCGATGCCGACCGCTGCGAGGGGTGCCGCGAAGCGACGTCGGAATAGGGCGTGGCCCATGTGCGTCTCCTCTTCATCGAGTGGATGCGGGTCCGCCCCGCCGTCCTGTCATGCGTGCGTCGGCGGGTGAGGCGCCGTCGCCTGGCCGGTGTTTTTTTCCCCATAGGGAACCGGTTCCACAGGTCAACGTAGGGGAGCTCGCGGGTCACGGCAAGGTCGCTGAGGTAACGAAACGGTCTACCTCGCGGCGTCGGCCTGGGCGCACGCGCCGCGGATGGTCCATCATCGGACTCGGCCCCCGCGCATCCTGGAACCGCTTCCAGTGCGCGCGTCCGGCGCGACGAGGCGCCGCGGGTCCCGATGGAGGGAGCGCGATGAGCGCCATCGCCGACGTCGCCCGGCTCGCCGGGGTCTCCAAGGCCACCGCGTCTCGCGCGCTCAGCGGCCGCGGCTACGTCTCCCCCGCCACGCGCACCCGCGTCTCCGAGGCGGCGGCGGAGATCGGCTACGTCGTCTCCTCGAGCGCATCGAGCCTCGTCACCGGCCGGTCGAAGAACGTGGGCGTCGTCATGCCGTTCATCAACCGCTGGTTCTTCGCGGAGCTGCTCGAGGGGATCGAGGAGGCGCTCATCGAGGCCGACCACGACCTGACCCTCTACCGCCTCACCGCCGATCCCGAGCAGCGCAGGAAGGTCTTCGAGTACTTCCTCGTGCGGAAGCGCGTGGACGCGGTCATCGCGGTGAGCGTCGCGCTGACACCCGCGGAGGTCGTCCGGCTCCGTGCGCTCGACAAGCCGCTCGTCGGGATCGGCGGCCCGGTCGAGGGGATGAGCACGCTGAGCATCGACGACGAGGCCGCGGCGCGCCTCGCGACGGAGCACCTCCTGAGCCTCGGGCACGCGCGCGTCGTGCACCTCGGCGGGGACCTGCACGCGCAGATGGCGTTCTTCGTGCACGCGAAGCGGCTGGCGGGCTACCGGGCGGCGATCGACGCGGATCCGCGCGGGCTCGAGGCCAGGTTCGCCACGGCCGAGTTCACGATCGACGGCGGCTTCCGCTCGGCCATGGCGCTGCTCGCGGATCCGCGCACACGGCCGACGGCGATCTTCGCCGCCTCCGACGAGATCGCCATCGGGACGATCCTCGCGGCCCGGCAGCTGGGCATCGCCGTGCCCGCGGAGCTCTCGGTCGCGGGGATCGACGGGCACGCGCTCGCGCCGCTGTTCGGGCTCACGACGGTCGAGCAGCACCCGCGGCTGCAGGGGCGGACCGCCGTGGGCATGGTGTTCGAGGGGCTCGCGGCGGAGGGAGCCCTGGAGCGCACCGTGACGGTGCCCGTCGACTTCCAGGCGCGCACCAGCACGACAGCGCCCCCGGCCCCGCCTGCGCCGTGAGGGCGGGCGGGATCGGGGGCGACCGGATCGGCCGCCCGCGCGTCAGGCGTCGCCTGCGGTGACCGCCTGCGCCTCCTCGAGGGCGTCGACGGGGGCCTCGTCGACGCGGCGGAGCCAGCGGTGGCCGGCCACCACGATCACGAGGGCGACGAGGACGGATCCGGCCGCCGCGTAGTACGGCGTCGCGTCCGAGAAGAGGTTCGCGAGCTCGGTCGCCGCGGGCGGGGCGATGGCCCCGCCGAGGAACCGGACGGACGAGTACGCGGAGGACGCGACGCTGCGCGGGTGGTCCGTCGCCTCCATCACGCACTCGGTCAGCACGGTGTTGAGCACGCCGAGGAGGAGGCCGCCGACGATCACGCAGACCACGAGGCCGACGGAGGAGCGGACGACGAGACCGGCCGCGGCCAGATCCGCCGCGAGCAGCGGGAGCACGAGCCGGAGCACCGACGTGCGCGCCATCCGCCGGGTGAGGAGCGGCGCCACGAGCACCGACGTGATCGCGAGCCCGACTCCCCAGCCGAAGAAGGTGAGGCCGAGGCCGATGGCGTCGAAACCCAGCGGGAACGGCGTGTAGGCGAACAGCACGAAGAAGCCGATGTTGTAGAACAGCGCGGCGGCTGCGAGCACCGCGAGCGCGGGGGTGCGCAGCGCGCGCAGCGGTGCGGAGAGGCGCATCGGTGCGCGGGGCGCGTCGTCCTTGCGGAGGAGGGCGAGGATCGCGACGAAGCCGACCGCCATGAGCGTCGCGGTGCCGAAGAACGGGCCGCGCCAGCTCCAGCTGCCGAGGAGGCCGCCGAGCAGCGGGCCGACCGCGATGCCGAGGCCGAGCGCGGCCTCGTAGAGCATGATCGCCGATGCCGTGCCGCCGGACGCGGATCCCACGATGGTCGCGAGCGCGGTCGAGATGAAGAGCGCGTTGCCGAGGCCCCAGCCGGCGCGGAAGCCGATGACCTGCTCCACGTCCTGCGAGAGGCCGGCCGCGGCGGCGAAGACCACGATGATCGCCAGCCCGATGAGGAGGGTGCGCTTGGCGCCGATGCGGCTGGAGATCCAGCTCGTGACGAGCATCGCGAGGCCGGTGACGAGCAGGTAGCTCGTGAAGAGGAGCTCGGCCTCGGTGGCGGTGGCGTCGAGGCTCGAGGCGATGGCGGGGAGGATCGGGTCGACGAGCCCGATGCCCATGAACGCGATGACGCACGCGAAGGCGACGGCGAAGACGGAGCGGGGCTGGCGGAAGATGTCGCGGAACGACGCGTGCGGCTGGGTGGACACGGGTGCGGTGTCGCCTCCTGGGATCGGTGCGGATGTGCGGTGCGGATGGATGGGTGCGGGTGGGTCGTGCGGTGCCGACGGTCAGTCGCCCGCGGGCGCGGGGGCGCCGTCGACGCGCGACATGACCACCTCGACGGCGCGCGCGAGCGCGGCCACGTCGGCGGCCGGGAGGTCGGCGAAGCGCGGCACGAGCGCGGTGGCCAGGCGGTCGCGCCAGTCGTCGAGCGCGGCGCGGCCGGCCGACGTGATCTCGAGCAGGGTCGCGCGCGCGTCGGACGGGTCGGCCACCTGCGCGATCCAGCCCTGGCCGACGAGCGAGCGCACGATCTTGGTGGTCGTGGGCTGCGAGACGCGGCTGCGCTCGGCGAGCACGCCGAGGCGCATCCCGCCCGGCCAGGTGACGAGCACCGAGAGGGTGCGCCAGACGGCGGGCGAGCTCGTGCCGCCGACCTCGTGCGCGGCGAGGCGCGTGAGCCGGTGCCCGGCGGTCACCAGGTCCCCGAGGAGGGCGCGCAGGTCGTGGTCGGTCATGCACCAACTATATAGCCAGGCTATGCGCATGTCATCCCCCGAGCCGGATGTCCTGGAACGGAAAGCCCCGCCCCTCGCCTCGACCCGGATGACCGCGGGGACGTAGCGTTGTGGGGCGACGGCCGCCCGCCCGGGCACCCGCGCCGAAGGACCCCATGAGCGACGCGACGACCATCGACGGTCTCGAGCACGCGATCGGCGAGGCCATGGACGGCGGCGCCGACGCGCAGGCCGCGGCGCTCCTCGCCGCCGGATGGCCCCTCCACGTGGACCTCCACTCCGACCGCATCCGCGCCCTCTACGACCGGCTCGACCCCGCGCTGTGGGAGGACGACGTCTGGCTCGTCACCGGCATGGCCGCCACCTACCGCGGCGCGGTCGCCTCCGACCGCCGGGCCTCCATCGCCTACCGGTCCGCGCTCGATCTCCTCCTCACCTCGGATCCCCCGCCCTCCGCCCCGACGCGCGCCGCGGTCCTCGCGCACCGGGCCGCGGGCGACCGCCGGGTGGGCCGGCTGGCCGAGGCGCGCGACTCGCTCGACGAGGCACGCGGGATCCTCGACACCGAGCGCGGGATCTCGCTGCAGGAGCGCATCACGCTCCAGGCCCGCGTCGCGCTGCAGCACGGCCTCGTGCTCACGCACCTCGGCGACTTCACCGGGGCGCGCGACGAGCTCCGCATCGCGGAGGGTCTGGGCGAGCGCCATCTCGTGCTGCCCGACCGGCTGGAGTGCCGCGGCGCGCTCGCCTACCTCGCGTACTGCCTCGGCGAGATCGAGGATGCGCGCGACCTCGTCGTGCGCGCCCGCGGGCTCCTCGCGTCACCGGGGGCGGATCCGGCCCTCGCCCGCAGCGGGTTCCTCGCGCCGGCGGAGATCGCCGCCACGATGATCGCGGTCGACGAGACGAGGCCGGACGACGCGATGCTGATCGTCGAGGGCCTCCGCCCGGCCAGCGACGGCACCGACTGGGAGCTGCTCGCCCGCTACGCCGAGGCGACGGTGGCGGCCATCCGGGGCCTCCGGCTCGATGCGCTCGAGCACCTGCGTCGTCTGCACAACCTCGGCGTGGGCTGGGCGGAGCACGGCCCCGTCCCGGCCATGCGCGACACGCTGCGGGCGTCCCTGCTCGCGCACCTGGATCAGACGGCCGCGGCGTGGGACCTGCTCCGCACGCTGCGACCGACGGCCCAGCACTCCACGTGCCCGGCGATGATCGCCGGTCGGCTGCGGGTCCAGGCCGACGACCACGTCGGGGCCCTCGCCCAGATGGCGGACTGCCTCGCGCTCGGCGACGCGCACTCGGGGCGCACCCTCGACGACGTCCTGCTCGTGGTCGCGGCCGCGTACCACGGCCTCGGCGACCACGCGCGGAGCGACCACGCCTTCGACCGCGCGGCGCTGCACGCCGTGTCGACCGGCGTCCTCCGACCCTTCGCGGTGTTCCCCGCCGCCGCGTCGCACACGCTGCTCGACCGGGCGCTCGCGCGGGATCAGCTGCCCGACGTGCGGGCGGTGCTCGAGGGCGTCCGGGCGGGGCAGGTGCCCGTGGAGGCTGCGCCGGTGGATCCGCTGACCGACCGCGAGCGCCTCATCGTCGCGTGCCTGGCCGACGGCCTGACGGTGACGCAGATCGCCGCACGGCTCTTCATCTCGCCCAACACGGTGAAGTCGCACGTGCGGAGCGCCTACCGCAAGCTCGACGCGACGTCGCGGTCCGAGGCCGTGGAGCGGGCGCGCGCCCTCGGGCACGACCTGCGGCCGGGCTCCGCCTGAGCCGCCCTGCCCCGGGGACGACGCAGGGCGCCGACCCCCGAGGGGATCGGCGCCCTGAGCGCTGTGCTGTGGTGCGAGCTACTTGACGGTGACCGTCGCGCCCGCGGCCTCGAGCTGGGCCTTCGCCTTGTCGGCGGCCTCCTTGTTGGCGCCCTCCAGGACGGCCTTGGGGGCTCCATCGACGAGGGCCTTCGCCTCACCGAGGCCGAGGCTGGTGAGGGCGCGCACCTCCTTGATGACCTGGATCTTCTTGTCGCCGGCGGCCTCGAGGATGACGTCGAACGCGGTCTTCTCCTCGACCTCCTCGGCGGGGGCAGCGGCGCCGGGGGCGGCGGCAGCGGCGACGGGGGCCGCGGCGGTGACCTCGAAGACCTCCTCGAACTTCTTGACGAAGTCGCTGAGCTCGATGAGCGTGAGCTCCTTGAAGGCCTCGATGAGCTCGTCGTTAGAGAGCTTTGCCATTGTGTATCTCCTTGGGTTGGTGTGGTGTCTCGTCGGATCAGTGCATCGCGCCCCGGGGATGGGACCCGAGGGGTGCTACTGAGCCGATTCCTGCTTCTCGCGCAGCGCCTCGACGGTGCGTACGGCCTGCGAGAGCGGTGCGTTGAACAGGTACGCCGCGCCGAAGAGCGAGGCCTTGAAGGCGCCGGCGAGCTTGCCCAGCAGCACCTCCCGCGACTCGAGGTCGGCGAGCTTGTTCACCTCGTCCGCCGTCAGGGGGTTGCCGTCGAAGTAACCGCCCTTCACGACGAGAAGAGGGTTGGCCTTGGTGAAGGTGCGCAGCGCCTTCGCGACGGCGACGGTGTCGCCGTGCACGAACGCGATCGCGGACGGGCCGACGAGCTCGTCGTCGAACGACGAGATCCCCGCCTGGTTCGCCGCGATCTTGGTCAGCGTGTTCTTCACCACGGCGTAGGTCGCGTCTGCACTGATGCTCTTCCGCAGCTGCTTGAGCTGGGCAACGGTGAGACCGCGGTACTCGGTGAGCAGTACGGCGTTCGAGCTGCGGAACTTCTCCGCGAGCTCGGCGACCGAGGCTTCCTTGTTCGCCATGGCACTCCTTATCACGTGGTTCCCCGACGCCGCGGAAGCGGTGCGGGGTGCTGGCAGCCCCCGGCTGCACACATGAGAAACGCTCCGGCACAGGAGGCCGGAGCGGGAGTGTCGCGCAGCCCTCAGGGCATGCGCTGCATCGTGCTTCGATCACCTGCGCGGGCCTTCACCTGAGTGAACCTTCGTCCGGCGCATCCCCTCGCGGAGGCACGCCGACGACCAGCGGTCTGTGGCTCCGCTAAGAGTAGGTGACGGGGATCGTCCGCGCAAGTCGGGCGGCGCGGGCGATCCCCGGAGCGGTCAGTACCCGACGACCGCGTGCGGCACGTAGTGCTCCTCGAGCAGGGACACCTCGTCGGCCGTGAGCTCGAGATCCAGCGACGCGACCGCGTCCTCGATGTGCGCGACCTTCGTCCCGCCCACGATGGGCGCGGTGACGACGGGGTTCCGCGACACCCAGGCCAGCGCGACCTGCGCGCGCGGCACGCCGCGGGCGCCGGCCACCTCCGCGACCGCGGCCGCGACCCGGCGATCCGAGTCCTCCTGGGCCGCGTAGAGCGTCTTCCCGAACTCGTCCGTCTCGCTCCGGTCGGTCGTCGCGTCCCAGTCGCGCGTGAGGCGACCGCGGGCGAGCGGGCTCCACGGCAGGGATCCCACGCCCTCGTCCGCGCAGAGGGGCAGCATCTCGCGCTCCTCCTCGCGGTTCACGAGGTTGTAGTGGTCCTGCATCGTGACGAAGCGCGCCCAGCCGTTGGCCCGCTGCAGGTGCAGCGCCTTCGAGAACCGCCACGCGTCCATCGACGAGGCGCCGAGGTAGCGCACCTTGCCGGCGCGCACGAGGTCGTCGAGCGCCTCGAGCGTCTCCTCGAGCGGCGTCGCCGGGTCGAAGCGGTGGATCTGGTACAGGTCCACGTAGTCCGTCCCGAGCCGCCGGAGGCTCTCGTCGATCTGCCACATGATGTGCTTCCGCGACAGTCCGCGCGAGTTCGGCCCCTCCCCCATGGCGCCGTGCACCTTCGTGGCGATGACGATCTCCTCGCGCTTCGTCATGGCCTTCAGCGCGCGGCCCGTGATCTCCTCGCTCGAGCCGTCGGAGTACACGTTCGCGGTGTCGAAGAACGTGATGCCGAGCTCGACCGCGCGGCGGATCAGCGGGATCGAGTCCTCCTCGCCGAGCGTCCACGCGTGGTTGCCGCGCGTCGGCTCGCCGTAGCTCATGCAGCCCAGCGCGATGGCCGAGACCTCGGTGCCCGTGCTGCCCAGCTTCACGTACCTCACGACGGGTGCCCCGCGACCGGGTCGTCGCCCGTGGTGGCCGGGGCGTGGTCACGCCAGGTGTGCTCGGGCTCGTAGCCGAGGATCCGGCGGGCCTTGTCGATGGACAGCAGCGTCTCGTGCTCGCCCAGCTCCTTCGTGACCTCGACGCCGGGGAAGACCTCGGCCGCGAGCTCGGCGCTGGAGCGGCTCATCACGGTGTCGGCGTTCGCGACGATGAAGCGGTCGAATCCGGTCCCGTCGTGCTCGAGCGCCTTGCGGACCGCCTGCGCGCCGTCGCGTCCGTCGATGTAGCCCCACAGGTTCCACTTGCGCGCGAGCGCGTCGTCGTCGAAGCCCGGGAACTCCTCGTAGTCGTCGACGTCCATGACGTTGGAGAAGCGGAGCGCGGTGACCTGCAGCTCGGGATCCCAGCGGCACAGCTCGATGGCCGTCTGCTCCTCGAGGTGCTTGACGAGCGAGTAGGTGCTGTTCGGCTGCGCCGGGTACTCCTCGTCGACGGGGATGTACGGCGGCGGGACGTCGAACGGGAGGCCGAGCACGGTCTCGCTCGACGCGTAGACGATCTTCCGGATGCCCGCCCGGCGCGCGGCCTGGAAGACGTTGAAGCTCGTGAGCATGTTGTTGTGGAACGTGGCCACGTCGCTCAGGATCGCGGGCGCCGGGATGGCGGCGAGGTGCACGACGGCGTCGAACCCGTCGTGCAGGTCCTGGACGCCGAAGAGGGCGTCGACCACCTGCCCGTAGTCGGTGGTGTCGACGCGGACGTAGCCGGATCCGCGCTCCCCCACCTGATCGATGTTGGTGACTTCGTGTCCGTGGGCGCGCAGGTCGGCCACGACGTGGCGGCCGAGCTTCCCCGAGCCTCCGGTGACGGCAATTCTCATCAGCGAGCATCTCCTTCGTGGGCGGTTCCGCCCGCATCCCATCCTGGCCCGCAGCCCGGGGAGGCGACAGCCGCATGGAGGACACCCGCAGCCCGCTGGCACGGCGACGGCCCGCCGCCCCCTCTCGGGGACGACGGGCCGTCGTGGTGGTGCTGGGTGCCGGGCGCTACTCGCTCGTGATGGCGAGGTCCGGCGTGCCGGTCCCGGTGCCGATGCCGGCCGCGACCGAGATGCCCTCGCGCTGCGTCGTGACGAACGTGAACTGGCCGTCCACGTAGTCGACGTGCACGTGGTCGCCCGCGTTGAGCTCGCCCTGCAGGATGCGCTCGGACAGACGGTCCTCGATCTCGTGCTGCACCGCGCGGCGCAGCGGCCGGGCGCCGAGCGACGGGTCGAAGCCGACCTCGATGAGTCGCTCCTTCGCGGCGGTCTCGAGCGTGATCGTGAGGTCGCGGTCCATCATGCGGTCCGACAGTCGCTTCACGAACAGGTCGACGATCTGGAGCAGCTCGGGCTTCGACAGCTGCGGGAAGACGATGGTGTCGTCCACGCGGTTGAGGAACTCGGGCTTGAAGTTCTTCTTCAGCTCCTCGCTGACCTTGCCCTTCATGCGCTCGTACGAGTTCGCGGCGTTGTTCTCGACCTGGAACCCGACCGGGGCACCCGTGATGTCCTTGGTGCCGAGGTTGGTGGTCATGATGATGACCGTGTTCTTGAAGTCGACCACGCGGCCCTGGCCATCCGTCAGGCGTCCCTCCTCCAGGATCTGGAGGAGCGAGTTGAAGATGTCCGGGTGGGCCTTCTCGATCTCGTCGAAGAGCACCACGGAGAACGGCTTGCGGCGCACCTTCTCGGTGAGCTGCCCGCCCTCCTCGAAGCCGACGAATCCGGGAGGGGCGCCGAAGAGGCGGCTCACAGTGTGCTTCTCGCCGTACTCGCTCATGTCGAGCGAGATGAGGGCGTCCTCGTCGTCGAACAGGAACTCCGCCAGGGCCTTCGCGAGCTCCGTCTTGCCGACGCCCGTGGGGCCGGCGAAGATGAACGATCCCGAGGGACGGCGCGGGTCCTTGAGCCCGGCGCGGGTGCGGCGGATGGTCTTGGACAGGGCCGAGATGGCCTCCTCCTGGCCGATGACCCGCTGGTGCAGGGCCTTCTCCATGAAGACGAGGCGCGAGGACTCCTCCTCCGTGAGCTTGAAGACCGGGATGCCCGTGGCCTGCGCCAGCACCTCGGCGATCAGGCCCTCGTCGACCTCTGCGGTGGTGCGGACGTCGCCCGAGCGCCACTGCTTCTCGAGGCGGAGGCGCTCGCCGAGGAGGTTCTTCTCCTCGTCGCGCAGGCTCGCGGCCTTCTCGAAGTCCTGGTCCTCGATGGCGGTCTCCTTGGCCACGCGGACCGTGGAGATGCGCTCGTCGAACTCGCGCAGCTCCGGCGGCGCCGACAGGATCGAGAGGCGCAGGCGGGCGCCGGCCTCGTCGATCAGGTCGATGGCCTTGTCCGGGAGGAACCGGTCGGCGATGTAGCGGTCCGCGAGGTTCGCCGCGGACACGATGGCGCCGTCGGTGATGGACACCTTGTGGAACGCCTCGTACCGGTCGCGCAGGCCCTTGAGGATGTTGATGGTGTGGGGCAGCGAGGGCTCCTGCACCTGGATGGGCTGGAAGCGGCGCTCGAGGGCCGCGTCCTTCTCGAAGTGCTTGCGGTACTCGTCGAGCGTGGTGGCGCCGATGGTCTGCAGCTCGCCGCGCGCGAGGAGCGGCTTGAGGATGCTGGCCGCGTCGATCGCGCCCTCGGCGGCACCCGCGCCGACGAGGGTGTGGATCTCGTCGATGAAGGTGATGATGTCGCCGCGCGTGCGGATCTCCTTGGTGACCTTCTTGAGGCGCTCCTCGAAGTCGCCGCGGTAGCGGGAACCGGCGATGAGCGAGCCGAGGTCGAGCGTGTAGAGCTGCTTGTCCTTCAGCGTCTCCGGGACGTCGCCCTTGACGATGGCCTGCGCCAGGCCCTCGACGACGGCGGTCTTGCCGACGCCGGGCTCGCCGATGAGGACGGGGTTGTTCTTGGAGCGGCGCGACAGGATCTGCATCACGCGCTCGATCTCCTTCTCGCGCCCGATGACGGGGTCGAGCTTGCCGTCGCGCGCGGCCTGCGTGAGGTTGCGCCCGAACTGGTCGAGGACCGTGGAGCCCGCCTGCTGGCTCTGCTGGGCCTCGCCGCCGACGGCGACCGCCTCCTTGCCCTGGTAGCCGGACAGGAGCTGGATGACCTGCTGGCGCACGCGGTTGAGGTCGGCGCCGAGCTTGACGAGCACCTGCGCGGCGACGCCCTCGCCCTCGCGGATCAGGCCGAGGAGGATGTGCTCGGTGCCGATGTAGTTGTGGCCGAGCTGGAGGGCCTCGCGGAGCGACAGCTCCAGGACCTTCTTGGCGCGCGGCGTGAACGGGATGTGCCCCGTGGGCTGCTGCTGGCCCTGGCCGATGATGTCCTGGACCTGTTCGCGGACGGCATCGAGGGAGATGCCGAGCGACTCCAGGGCCTTGGCGGCCACGCCTTCGCCCTCGTGGATGAGGCCGAGCAGGATGTGCTCGGTCCCGATGTAGTTGTGGTTGAGCATCTTGGCCTCTTCTTGGGCCAGGACGACGACGCGACGAGCGCGGTCGGTGAATCTCTCGAACATCTGTATCTCCCTGGGCACCGGGGCAGGGGGCCGGCGCCGATATGTAGAGAGTAACGACGGGTTCGAGGAGTGCATGCCCCTGTTCGCCGTGGGCGTGACGCGATGCGCCAGGCGGCGGATCGGGGTCCGCGACGAGGGCGAGCCGGGCGTCGGCCGCCGGCGCTAGCGGTCCGCGTCGGGCGCGGGGACGCCCATGCGGGCGCGCTCCTTCGCCTCGATGGCGGCGTAGGCCTTGCGCTCCTGCTTGTCCGCCTGGATGACCGCTCGCATGATGAACCAGAAGATCAGGCCCACGCCGAGGGTGGGGAGGATCGACCAGATCGCGCTCGCCCAGAAATCATCCATGCGGCAAGGATACGCCGCGCTCTAGGTGAGGATGCCGTAGACGCCCTGGCCGATCATGACGACGGCGATGCCGCCCACGATGATCCAGAGGGCGTAGCGCGCGGTGGTGGGCTTCTTCGGGTTCGAGCCGTCGGGGCCTAATGGCATGGTCGCCTACTTCACTAGGGGGAACAGGATGGTCTCGCGGATGCCGAGACCGGTGATGGCCATGAGGAGCCGGTCGACCCCCATGCCCATGCCGCCCGAGGGCGGCATGCCGTGCTCGAGGGCACGGAGGAACTCCTCGTCGAGCGGCATGGCCTCGTCGTCGCCGCGCGCCGACTGGCGCGCCTGGTCGACGAAGCGCTCGCGCTGCACGACGGGATCCACGAGCTCGGAGTAGCCGGTGGCCAGCTCGAAGCCGCGGATGTAGAGGTCCCACTTCTCGACGACGCCCTCGATGGAGCGGTGCGCGCGCGTGAGCGGGGAGGTCTCGACCGGGAAGTCGAGCACGAAGGTCGGGCGCTCGAGGCCGCCCTTCACGAAGTGCTCCCAGAGCTCCTCGACGAGCTTGCCGTGCGTGCTCAGCGGCACGACGACGCCCTCGCGGTCGGCGATGGCCTGGAGCTCGTCGACGGTGGTGGCGGGCGTGATGTCGACGCCAGCGGCCGCGCTCAGCGAGCCGTACATGGAGATGCGGTCCCACTCGCCGCCGAGGTCGTACTCGGTGCCGTCGGCCCACGTGACCACGTGGCTGCCGGCCACCGCCATCGCCGCGTCCTGCACGAGCGTCTGGGTGAGCTCGGCGATGGAGGTGTAGTCGCCGTAGGCCTCGTACGCCTCGAGCATCGCGAACTCGGGGCTGTGCGTCGAGTCGGCGCCCTCGTTGCGGAAGTTGCGGTTGATCTCGAACACGCGGTCGATGCCGCCGACGACCGCGCGCTTGAGGTAGAGCTCGGGCGCGATGCGGAGGTACATCTCGGTGTCGAAGGCGTTGGAGTGCGTGACGAACGGGCGGGCGGAGGCGCCGCCGTGCATCACCTGCAGCATGGGGGTCTCGACCTCGACGTAGCCGCGCTGGCGGAACGTCTCGCGCATGGAGGCGTTGACCTTCGCGCGGTCGAGGACGTTCTTGCGCGCCTGGTCGCGCACGATGAGGTCGAGGTACCGGCTGCGGACGCGGGTCTCGTCCGAGAGCTCCGAGTGCAGGTTCGGCAGGGGCAGCAGGGCCTTCGAGGCGATGCGCCACTCGGCGCCCATGATCGACAGCTCGCCCTTGCGGCTCGCGATGACGCGGCCGGCGACGAAGACGTGGTCGCCGAGGTCGACGAGCTCCTTCCACGCGGCGAGCGCCTCGTCGCCCACCTCGGCCAGCGAGATCATGGCCTGGATGCGGGTTCCGTCGCCCGCCTGGAGCGTGGCGAAGCAGAGCTTGCCGGTGTTGCGGAAGTGGACGACGCGGCCGGCGATGCCGACCACGTGGTCGGTCTCCTCGCCGGGCTCGAGGTGGCCGAACTCGGCACGGACCGCGGGGATCGTGGTCGTGACGGGCACCTGCACCGGGTACGCGCCCTCGCCGGGGCCGCCTTCGGCGTTGAGGCGGGCGCGCTTGGCGAGGCGCACGGCCTTCTGCTCGGCGACGTCCTCGGCGGATCCCTCCACGGCGGGAGCGGGGGCGGTCTCGGGCGTCGCGGGCGTTCCGGGGCTGTCGGTCATGTGCGGGTGGATCCTCGCGGGTCGTGGGTTCTCGGCGGCCGAGCGGCCTCCCGTCGATTCTCGCAGGTGCGGGCGGGGCCCGGGCACGCCCGCGGATCGGATGCCCGCCGGGTCAGGCGATGACGACGGTCTCGTTGTCGATGAGGCGCGTGCTGCCGACGCGGGCGGCGATCACGGCGAGCGCGACGCCCGTGAAGCCGTCGTCCACGGACTCGAAGGTGGTGGGATCCACCACCTGGAAGTGGTCGAGGGCCACGGCGGGCTCGCCCATCACCACGGACTGGGCGGCGGCGATGACGGCGTCGATGCCGCGGGACCCGGCGCTCTGCGCGGCCTCGAGCGCGGCCGGGATGACGCGCGCGGCGCGGCGCTCGCGGTCGTCGAGGTAGCGGTTGCGGCTGGAGAGGGCGAGGCCGTCGGGCTCGCGCACCGTCTCGAGGTCCTCGATGCGGACCGGCAGGTCGAGGTCGCGCACCATGCGGCGGACGAGGTGCAGCTGCTGCGCGTCCTTGCGGCCGAAGGTGGCGACGTCGGGCGCCACGATGTGGAGGAGCTTCGCCACGACGGTGAGCATGCCGTCGAAGTGGCCGGGACGGGAGCGGCCCTCGAGCGTGAGGGCGACGGATCCGCCGGTGACGCGGACGCGCGCCGGCCCGTCCGGGTACATCTCGGCCGCGGACGGCGCGAAGACGAGGTCGACGCCGGTCTCCGTGAGCGCGGCCACGTCGGCGTCGAGCGTGCGGGGGTAGGCGTCGAGGTCCTCGCCCGCGCCGAACTGCAGCGGGTTGACGAAGATCGACACGACCACGAGGGAGCCGAGCTCGCGGGCGCGGCGGGCGTGCGCCAGGTGGCCCTCGTGCAGCGCGCCCATGGTGGGGACGAGGACGACGACGGGGGCCTCCCCCGCCGCGGTGCGGGCGGCCCGGTGGTCGCGGACGCGGGCGCGCAGCTCGGCGATGCCGGTGACGACGGTGGGCGCGGGGATCGTCATGGCTCGATGCTCCTCGGTGCTGCGGGACGCGGACGCACAAGGTTAGTGCGCGTCCGGGCCCTCGTCCGTCGGCAGGGGCACGTCGCCCGTGGTGAGACGCGCGCCGCCCGCCGGGGAGGAGCGACGGAGCGCGTCGTCGACGGCGGACCGGATCAGCGGGCCGAGCACGCGGCCGGGCTCCTCCACGCCGATGCCCGCGAGGAGGCCGGCGGCCTGGTCGACGATCGCGGTGGAGAACGTCGTCGCGGTGGAGATGGCCTCGGCGTACGCCGCGCGGTCCCGCTCCTCCACGACGACGGGCTCGCCGCCCATCTCCACGACGAGCACCTGCGCGATGGGGAGGACGGGCGCGGGCGCGGTGACGGCGAACCAGCTGTCGACCATGCGGCTGAGGTCCATGCTCGTGCCGGTGAACGACATCGCCGGGTGGATGGCGAGCGGGATGATGCCGGACGCGAACGCGGGCGCGAGCACCTGGATCCCATGCGCCGCCGACGTGTGCACGACGAGCTGGCCGGCCTGCCACGCGCCCGTTGCGGCGAGGCCCGCGACGAGGCCGGGGAGCTCGGCGTCGGGGACGGCGAGGATCACGAGCTCGCTGCGCTCGATCAGGTCGGGGATCTCGAGGACCGGGACACCGGGCAGCATCGCCTCCGCGCGCTCGCGGCTGGCGGCCGAGACCGCCGAGATGCCGGTGATCGCGTGGCCGGCACCCGCGAGGGCGGCGCCGAGGACCGGGCCGACGCGACCCGCGCCGACGATGCCGACGCCGAGGCGGCCGGAGCGCTGGGACGGGGCGGTCATGCGGGGTCCTCGGGGGCGGAGCGATGGCGGGGGGCGTCGTCGGCGTCGGCGGCCGGGGGCGGCCATGCGGTGTCGGCGCCGGAGGTGGCGGCGGGGCCGGAGGCAGCTTCGGCGCCGGCCGGTGCCGGAGCGGGCGCGGATCCCGGCGCCGGCCAGCTCGCGGCCTCGGCGCCCCAGTGCGCGGACGTGTCGGACCGGGCCGATGCCACGGCGGCTGCGACCAGCCGGGTCGACAGCTCCATGCCCGTGGCCCGATCGATGGCGCCGAGCCGCGTGTCCACGGGTCCGGCGACGGTGGCGGCGCGGACCGAGACGAGGTCGAGCCGACGGTCGATGGGGCCCTGCGTGAGGTCGACCCCCTGCGTCCGGGCGTGCGGCACGATCACGAGGCGGCGCCAGATCACGCCGCGGCGGACGAGGAACGCCGACGCGTCGACCGCGAAGCCCGTGCGACGCCAGGAGAAGGGCTTGAGGATCCACGCCCGGCGCGGCGACGTGGTGAAGCCGTCGTCGACGCCGCCGCGGCCGGTCATGCCCACGGCGACGAGGGCGAGCGCCTGGTCGCCCACGAGGTCGGGGAGGACGAGGCCGAGCACGCGATCGACGTCCCTGCGGTCGCCCACGGGGAGGATGGACGTGTTCTGCTGGCCGGCGGCGCCAGGCGACGAGGAGTGCGAGGCGCGCGTGATGCGGATCTCCCACCAGCCGGACGCGCGCCAGAGGAGCGGCTGCACGACCTCGACCGCGTGGATCCGGCCGGGCGGGATGGTGTCGTTGCTCGTGGACAGCAGGCCGAACCCGACGCGGACGCCGTCCGGCGTGCCGGCGACGCTGTAGCGGAGCGAGCGCGTGATCCGGCGCACGAAGAAGCCGGCGGATCCGAGGAGCGTCGGCAGCAGCGGCACGAGCAGGTACCAGGCCTCGAACCGCACGATGAGCGGTATGCCGACCGCGACGAACAGCACCAGCACGACCGTGGGCGCCGAGAGCAGCACGGCGCCGACGAGGCGCGGGATGGGGATGCGGACGACCGACTGCGGCGGGGCCGCGTCCGGGTCGAGCTCGGGCGCGAGGAAGTCGTCGACCCGCGAGCCGACGAAGCCGCGCGGCGCGCCGGCCGGAGCGGACGCCGGGGCGGCACCCGCCGCCTCCGCCCGTGCGCCGGACGCGAGCCGCAGCACGCGGAGCCGGAACGCGTCGGCGTCGCGCGACCGGAGGTACTGCAGCGGCAGGTTGGCGTCGTTGCCGGCGACCTGGATCTCGAGCTTCGCCGCGCCGATGAGCCGCGCGATGAGCGGGCGCACGATGTTGACGCCCTGGATCCGGTCGAGCCTCGCCCGCCGGTTCGTGCGGGAGAGGATCCCGCTGCGCACCTCGACGGTCTCCTCGGTGACGCGGAACGTGTGCATGCGCCACGAGAGGTAGGAGATGCCGACCGCGAGCAGGGTGAAGGCGAGGAGGGCGAGGATCACCCAGATGAGGCTGCCGCTCTCCACGAGCATCGGGATGAGGTCCTGTTCGCCGTCCTGCCGCTGGCCGGGCACGAACTGCTCCACGAGCTGCTCGCGCAGGGAGGAGACGAGGAAGCCGATCGCGACGATGAAGAGGACCCCGCCGCGGAGCACGGGGGTGGCCGGGTGGAGGCGGTGCCAGTCGCCGTCGGTGAGCTCCTCCGCGATGCGCGCCTCCGCGGCGGGGACGGCCGCGGGCGCGGGCCCGGCTGCGGGCCCGGCTGCGGCACCGGCAGGCGGGACGTCTGGCGGGCCGGCCGCCGGATCCTCGGGCGTCGGGTCGCTCACAGCCCGGCCCGACGCGTCTCGGCGAGGGCGACCAGCCGATCGCGCAGCTCCTCGGCGTCGGCGTTCGTGAGCCCGGGGATCTGGATGCTCGCCGCGGCCGCCGCGGTCACGAGCTTGAGGTCGGCGAGGCCGAGCACGCGGCCGACGGGCCCGCGCGTGATGTCGACGAGCTGCATCCGGCCGTACGGCACGGCGACGACGCGCGTCCACATGATGCCGCGGCGGAAGACGAGGTCGTCCTCGCGCAGCTGGTACCCCATGGCGCGGACGCGGCGGGGGACGATCACGAGGGTCACGACGAGCTCGACGAGCGCGGCGGCGCCCAGCACGATCGGCAGCCAGCCGGGCGCGTCGACCGCGAAGAGGAACGCCGCGATCCCGCCGAGCACGAGGGCGGTGATCACGCCGCCCACCAGCTCGACGCCGACGAGGCGCGGGGAGACGCGGCGCCACGAGACGCCGTGCGGGTCGACGTTCGGGGTCACGGTGCTCCTCGGTGGTGCGGTGGGGCCTGCGAGCGGGTGCTGCGGGGTCCTACGAGAGCTCGCGCGCCGGATCCCCGGGGCGCGAGTCGTCCCGGTCGTCGGGCGGGACCGTGCACCAGTGCTCGGCGACCAGCCCGGCGACGAGGAGGACGACGGCTCCCACCGTACCGGCCACCGCGAGCCCCACGGAGGACGCGCCGGGCAGCACCGGCCGGGCCAGCACGAAGGCCAGCACTCCCCCGGTGATCCCGGTGAGCAGCGCGCCCGCGAGCGCCGACGCCTTCGCGAGGAGCACCACGCGGGTGGCGCGGAACGGGTCGACGCGTCCCGGGGTGCGCCCGAGCGTCGAGCGGCGGATGGGGCGGGCGAGCGCGAGCAGCACGATCCCGACGATCAGGAGGGTCGCGCCGAGCGTGAGCGGCGGGATCAGGAGCGCGCGGCCGCTCATGAGGAGCGCGTTCTCGACGAACCAGCCGACGGCCGCGCCCGCGATGAGGAGGGCGATGAGGGTGGTGGAGCGCGTGCGGGTCATGCGCGGGCCTCCGCGGGGTCGGCGGTGGATCCCAGCGCGGCGAGCAGCGCGTCGACGCGGCCGCGGCCGGGCAGCTCGGCGTCGGGATCCGCCTGCAGCCAGGGCCCGAGCACGAAGGCGCGCTCGGCGGCGCGCGGGTGGGGCAGCGTGAGGCGGTCGTCGTGGATCCGCGCGTCGCCGTACGCGACGACGTCGAGGTCGATCGTGCGGTCGCCCCAGCGCTCGGCGCGCACGCGGCCGAGGTCGCGCTCGATCGCGGCCAGGGCGTCCAGCAGCGCATGCGGGCCCAGTTCGGCGTCCACCAGCGCGACGCCGTTGAGGTAGCCGGGCTTCGTCGGGTCCTCCCCCTCGGGCGTCACGGCGACGGACTCCACGAGATCCGAGGAGCGCACGACGCGGAGGCCGGGCACCTCGTCGATCAGGGCCAGCGCGCGCTCGACGGTCGCGCGCCGGTCGCCGAGGTTGGATCCCACGGCCAGCACCGCGCGCACGGTCGCGCCCGGCGCCGGCAGGGCGGACGCGCGCTCGATCACGACGGCCACGTCGTCGAAGGGGACGGAGATGGGCGCGTCCGGCTTGTGCACGGTGACGCGCACCGACCGGGCCACGGGATGCGCGAGCACGACGCCCGCGACGCGCTCGGCCAGCGTCTCGATGAGGTCGACGGGATCCCGCCCGACCGCCGCGGCGACCTCCTCGGCGAGCTCCCCGTAGTGCAGCGTGCGGCCGAGCTCGTCGGTGCCGCCGGCGGGCGCGAGGTCGAGCGCGACCTCGAGGTCGATCACGAACGGCTGGCCGTCGCGGCGCTCCTCCGCGAAGACGCCGTGGTGGGCGTGCACGCGCAGCCCGGTGAGGAGGATGCGGTCGGCGGGGAGGGGCGTCACCATGAGCGGCCCACGACGATGGAGGGGAGGTCGCCCGGGTCGGCCGGGTCGTACCAGAGCGGCAGCTTGCCGCCGACGGCCGGGAGCAGGCGGTCGGCCGTGGTGACCGTGCGGGTGACGTGGTGGTCGCGGCCCTCGCCGTCGGTGAAGGCGACCGTGAGGCGCGCGCGGACGGCCTCGCCGGATCCGTCGAGCCGCTGGACGGCGGTGACGATCGCGGAGGTGCGGCGGCCGGTCTCGGTGACGCGGCGGGCGGTGGCCGCGAGGCGCGCGACGCGGCGCTGCACCACGGCCCACGCGATGGCGGCGGCGATCCCGAGCACGGCGAGCACCGCGGCGACGAGCCCGAGGACCGCGTGCGACGCGTCGCCCTCGACCGCGGCGGACGAGAACGGCAGCGCCGCGACGATCCCGAGCGCGGTGCCGAGCAGCGCGACGGCGGCCGGCCAGAGCGCGGCGCCGACCGTGGTGAGGACGGGCGACAGCAGCACGACGGACGCGTAGGCGCTGCCGAGCGATCCGAGGAGCCCGAGCACGACGGCCACGACCTTCGCGACCACGACGGCCGCGCCGGCGCCGGCGGCGAGGTCGGCCGGGAAGGTGAGCCCGGCGCCCAGGACCACGGAGGCGATGAGCGCGGCGACCGCGATGCGGACGAGCACCGCCTGCGGGGAGACGACGACACGGTCCTGGCTCACGGCGCTCATGCTCCTACTCTGACAGACCGGCGGCGGCGGACGGCCCGGCGGACGTGGCGGAAGCGGCCTCGGCCCGCCCGTGCGACCACGCCGCCTCGACCGCGAGCGCGGCGCGGGTGGAGGCGACGTCGTGCACGCGCACGGCCCACGCCCCGGCGCGCGCGGAGAGGGCGCTGACGACCGCTGTCAGCACGTCGCGCTCCTCGACGCCCGCGCCCTCCGGGAGCAGCCGCCCGAGGAAGCGCTTGCGGGAGGCGCCCACGAGCACGCGGTGGCCGAGGTCGATGAACGCGTCGAGGGATCCGAGTAGCTGCCAGTCGTGCGCGGCGTCCTTGGCGAAGCCGAGACCGGGGTCGATGGCGATCCGGGCGGGATCCAGGCCCGCGGCCACGAGCGCCGCGACGCGGGCGCCGAGCTCGTCGCGCACGTCGCCGACCGTGTCGGCGTACGTCGCCCGGGCGCCCATCGTGTCGCTGTGACCCCGCCAGTGCATGGCGACGTAGTCGACGTCGGCGCCCGCGACGACCGCGGCCATGCGCGGATCCGCGAGGCCCCCCGACACGTCGTTGACGACGCGCGCCCCCGCGCCGATGCAGGCCTCCGCGGTCGCGGCCCGCATGGTGTCGACGCTCACGGCGATCCCCTCCGCGGCGAGCTCCCGCACGACGGGCAGCACACGCCGGAGCTCCTCGTCGGCGTCCACGCGGAGGGCGCCCGGCCGGGTCGACTCCCCGCCCACGTCCACGAGGTCGGCACCCGCGACGACCATCCGGCGGGCGTGCGCGAGCGCGTCGTCGAGGGCGAGGTGGCGGCCGCCGTCGCTGAAGGAGTCGGGGGTCGCGTTGAGGATCCCCATGACGAGCGTGCGCGGCGCGGCCACGGTCACGCCCGACCGGCCGCGGTGGGCAGCAGCGCGAGCACCTCGGCGCGCGCCGCGGGCTCGGCGAGGGAGCCGCGCGCCGCGATCGTGATGGTCGTGCTGCCGGCCTGCCGGGTACCCCGCGCGGTGACGCAGCCGTGCGTCGCGTCGAGGATCACGGCGACACCGCGCGCGCCGAGTCCGCGTTCGAGCGCCTCGGCGATCTGCTCGCCCAGCCGCTCCTGCATCTGCGGACGCGACGCGAGGTCGTCGACCACGCGCGGCAGCCGGCCGAGGCCCACGATCCGCTCGCCCGGCACGTAGGCCAGGTGCGCGACGCCCGTGAACGGCAGCAGGTGGTGCTCGCAGATGGAGCGGAACGCGATGCCCGTCACGATCACGGGCTGCGGCGCTGCGTCCTTCTCGGGGAGCGGGAACGTCTCGCGCAGGTGCCGGAGCGGATCCGCGCCGACCCCGGAGAAGAACTCCGCGTACGCCTCGGCTACCCGCGCCGGGGTGGTCGCGAGGCCCTCCCGGCCCGGGTCCTCGCCGATGGCCAGGATCAGCTCGGCCACGGCCGCCTCGATGCGCGCCCGGTCGACGCCCACCGGATCAGGCCGTCGCGGGGCGCGGGAAGGGCGAGCGCTTCGGCTTGCCGGCCGGCGGCTCCGAGTCCACCGCGCCGTCGACGACGCCCTGGTCGATGGGCGCCTTCTGCGGCATGGCCACGGGCGGCAGGTCGGAGAGCGGGCGCTTGTCGCTCGAGAGCCACTGCGGGCGCGGCGGCAGCTTCTTGACGTCCGCGAAGATCGCCGCGAGCTGGTCGTGGTCGAGCGTCTCCTTCTCGAGGAGCTCGGTGGCCAGGCGGTCGAGCACGTCGCGGTTGTCGTTGATGACCTGCCACGCCTCGTCGTGCGCGCCGTCGAGGAGCGCGCGCACCTCGGCGTCGACCGTCAGGGCCATGTCCTCCGAGTAGTCCCGGCTGCCGCCGAGGTCGCGACCGAGGAACGGCTCGCCCGAGCTGGAGCCGAGCTTCACGGATCCGACCTTGGCGCTCATGCCGTACTCGGTGACCATGCGACGCGCGGTCGACGTGGCCTTCTCGATGTCGTTCGACGCGCCCGTGGTGGGGTCGTGGAAGACGATCTCCTCCGCGACGCGCCCGCCCATGGCGTACGCGAGCTGGTCGAGGAGCTCGTTGCGGGTGACGGAGTACTTGTCCTCGAGCGGGAGCACCATCGTGTAGCCGAGGGCACGGCCGCGCGGCAGGATCGTGACCTTGGTGACGGGATCCGTGTTGTTCATGGCCGCCGCCGCGAGCGCGTGGCCGCCCTCGTGGTACGCGGTGATGAGCTTCTCGTGGTCCCGCATGATGCGGCTGCGGCGCTGGGGCCCGGCCATGACTCGGTCGACGGCCTCGTCGAGCGCGCGGTCGTCGATGAGCTGCGCGTTGGAACGCGCCGTGAGGAGCGCGGCCTCGTTGAGGACGTTCGCGAGGTCGGCGCCCGTGAAGCCGGGCGTCTTCCGCGCGAGGACCTCGAGGTCGACGCCCGCGGCGAGCGGCTTGCCGCGCCCGTGCACCTCGAGGATCTGCTTGCGGCCCTGCAGGTCGGGGGCGTCGACGCCGATCTGGCGGTCGAAGCGTCCGGGGCGCAGGAGCGCGGGGTCGAGCACGTCGGGCCGGTTGGTGGCCGCGATGAGGATGACGTTGGTCTTGACGTCGAAGCCGTCCATCTCCACCAGGAGCTGGTTGAGGGTCTGCTCGCGCTCGTCGTTGCCGCCGCCGACGCCGGCTCCGCGGTGACGGCCGACCGCGTCGATCTCGTCGACGAAGATGATGGCCGGCGCGTTCTGCTTGGCCTGCTCGAACAGGTCGCGCACGCGGCTCGCGCCGACGCCCACGAACATCTCGACGAAGTCGGATCCGGAGATGGAGTAGAAGGGAACGCCCGCCTCACCCGCGACGGCGCGCGCGAGCAGGGTCTTGCCGGTGCCGGGAGGGCCGTAGAGCAGCACGCCCTTGGGGATGCGGGCGCCCACGGCCTGGAACTTGGCGGGCTCCTTGAGGAAGTCCTTGATCTCCTCGAGCTCCTCGATGGCCTCGTCCGACCCGGCGACGTCGGCGAACGTCACCTTCGGGGAGTCCTTGGAGGCGAGCTTCGCCTTCGACTTGCCGAACTGCATGACGCGGTTCCCGCCGCCCTGCATGCCGGAGAACATGATCCAGATGAAGAAGCCGATGAGCAGCAGCGGCAGCAGGATGCTGAACGCCGACAGGAGCCAGCTCGGCTGCGGCACCTGGTCGTCGAAGCCCTCGGCGGGGTTCGCGGTCGTGATGGCGGAGACGATCTCGCCGCCGCGCTGCGCGACGTAGTTGAACTGCACCATGGTGCCGTTGTCGCCGTCGGCGCTCGCGAGCGTGAGGTCGACCCGCTGCTCGCCGTCGATGATCTTGGCGGAGGCGACCTTGCCGTCCTGGATCAGCTCGAGGCCGTGCTGCGTGGTGATGGTCTTGTAGCCGGATCCGGTGATGAGGCTGAAGCCCACGGACACCACGACGATGGCGAGGACGACGATCAGGATCGGGCTGCGGAGGAGTTTCTTGAAGTTCATGAGCGTAGGGGCGCGGGCCCGACACCTTTCTGCCCGTGCCGCGCCGTACGGCGACGAGATGTCTCGAGGATACAAGCGGCCGTCTGAGCGTGGCCGCGGTGTTCGCCGCCAGCCGAACGTGCGCCGGCATGGAGGCGGGTAAGAGGAGCGGGGCGCCTCAGCTGTAGACGTGCGGCGCGAGGATCGCCACGTCGCGGAGGTTGCGGTATCGCTCGGCGAAGTCGAGTCCGTAGCCGACCACGAAGTCGTCGGGGATCTCGAAGCCCACGTACTTCACGTCGACCGCGATCTTCGCGGCCTCGGGCTTGCGCAGCAGCGCGCACACCTCGACGCTGGCGGCGCCGCGCGAGCGCAGGTTGGCGAGCAGCCAGGAGAGGGTGAGGCCCGAGTCGATGATGTCCTCGACGATGAGCACGCGACGGCCGGTGAGGTCGGCGTCGAGGTCCTTGAGGATGCGGACGACGCCGCTCGACTTGGTGCCGGAGCCGTAGGAGCTGACGGCCATCCAGTCCATGTGGATCGGCAGCTCGAGCTCGCGCGCGAGGTCGGCCATGACCATGACCGCGCCCTTCAGCACGCCGACGAGGAGCAGCTCCTCCCCCGGGTTGTCGCGCTCGATCTCGCGGCACATCTCGGCGATGCGGGAGTGGATCTCCTCCTGGGTGTGGAGGACCTCGGTCAGGTCGTCGGCGATGTCGGTGGATCTCATGTCACTCTTCCGTCGTCCTGGCGCTGAGGACGATGAGCCCGTCCTTGCGTACGACCCTAACGCCCGGCAGGTCGACGGGGCCCTGCCCGTGCCAGTCGGTGACGAGCCGCGCGACCTCCAGGACGTGCGTCCGCGACAGGTGGGCGGCGAACTCCTCGCGCGCGGCGAGGCGGATCAGCCGGTGCCGCAGCGCGGGCGGCGCGGCCAGGAGCGAGGCCACCTCGAGCGAGATGCCCGCCTCGGCGTGGTCGGCGATCTCCTCGATCATCTCGGCGGCGAAGTGCTCGAGCGCGTCGTCGTCCTCGCGCAGCTGGTCGGCCGTGCGGGCGAGGGCCTCCGCGATCCCGGGGCCGAGCTCGCGCTCGAGCACGGGCAGCGCCTCGTGGCGGACGCGCACCCGGGCGTAGGCGGGATCCGCGTTGTGCGGATCCCGCCACGGGTCGAGGCCCTGGTCGGCGCACGCGGCGCGGGTGACGGCCGCGCGGATCCCGAGCAGCGGCCGCAGGTACACGGCGTCGGCCGCGCGCGCGGGCGTCGACGCGGCCATGCCGTGCAGGCTCGTCGCGCCGGACCCCCGGGCGAGCCCGAGCAGGACGGTCTCCGCCTGGTCGTCGAGGGTGTGGGCGAGGAGCAGCGCGCGGGATCCGGTCTCCCGGAGCGCGTCGTCGAACGCGGCGTAGCGGGCGGCGCGGGCGGCGGCCTCGGGGCCCGATGCGCCCGGGTCGACCCGCACGCGCGTCACGACGACCGGCGCGAGGCCGAGGGCGCGCGCGGCGTCGGCGGCCCGGGCGGCGACCGCCGCGGATCCGTCCTGCAGCCCGTGGTCGACGACGACGGCACCCGCGGCCACGCCCGCGCGGGGGCCCTCGAAGGCGGCGGCCGCGGCGAGGGCGAGCGAGTCGGCGCCGCCGGAGAGGGCGACGAGAACGGGTCCGGACGAGGCCGGGTCGAGCCCCGCGAGCGCCTCGCGGACCGCCCGTCTGAGGTCCGCGACGGCGGGGGTGAGACGGGGGCGCTCGGAGGGCATCCACTAACGTTATGGCAGCAATCCGCCCACGTCAGAACCACGAGGAGCACGCGCATGGCCAGCTACGACGTCGTCGTCGAAATCCCCAAGGGGTCCCGCAACAAGTACGAGGTCGACCACGAGACGGGTCGCGTGTACCTCGACCGGGTGCTCTTCACGTCGTTCGTCTACCCCACCGACTACGGCTACTTCGAGAACACGCTGGGCCTCGACGGCGACCCCGTCGACGTGCTCGTGCTCCTCGAGTACCCCGTCTTCCCCGGCGTGGGCGTCTCCATCCGCCCGGTGGGCGTGTTCAACATGAGCGACGAGGCCGGCATCGACTCCAAGGTCATCGGCGTCCCCGCGAAGGACCCGCGCTGGGCGCACATCCAGGACATCGACGACGTGCCGCAGCAGACGCGCAACGAGATCGAGCACTTCTTCGAGCACTACAAGGACCTCGAGCCCGGCAAGTGGGTCAAGACCGAGGGGTGGGGCGACGCGGCCGAGGCCGAGCGCATCGTGCAGGCCGGCTTCGAGAAGCTCCAGGCCGAGGGCGACGGCCACGGCCACGGCGGCGAGCCGGACGAGGACGCCTGATCCGCGTCATCCCCTGAGCCCGCGCGGCCGACACGACGACGCCCGCCCCCGCAGCAGATGCGGTGAGGCGGGCGTCGTCGCGTCCGGGCCGGATGAGCCGGGCCGGATGAGCCGGGCCGGATGAGCCGGGCCGGGGTCGGCCGGGCGGGGTCAGCCGGGTCGACCGACGTACGGCATGATGTCGCTGCCGCCCCAGAGGGACTGGATCTTCACCACGTCGCCGGGCTTCGGCGCCGCGATGATGGTGTTCCCGCCGAGCGAGATGGCGTCGTGGTAGAAGCCGCCGCCGCTGTTCCAGAAGATGATGTCGCCGGCCTGGCGCTGCGAGAACGGCACGAGCCGACCCTGCGCCTGCATCGTGTTGTACTGCGAGCTCACCGAGTGGCTGCCGACGTCGATGCCCGCCGCGCGGTAGGCCATCATCACGAGGCCCGAGCAGTCCCAGACGTTCGGGCCCGCGCCGCCGAGCACGTAGGACTCGCCGAGCTGGGCCTTCGCGAACGCGATGGCGACCTGCGCGGCGTTGCCGGAAGGTGCAGGAGCAGGCGCTGGCGCGGGAGCCGGTGCGGGAGCCGGACGCGACGGCTGCTGCGGGGCCGGCTGCTGGGGTACAGGGGCGGGGGCGCTCGATCCGCCGCCGGACGAGGATCCACCCCCACCGGACGACGACCCTCCGCCGGACGACGAGCCGCCGCCACCGGACGAGGAGCCGCCGCCCGAGCCGGATCCGCCGGACGACGGCGCGGGTGCTGCCACGGCCGCGGGGATGGGCGGCTGCGTGATGCCCTGGATGTACTGCGCCTCGATCTCCGAGGTGGAGTCCTTGAGGAGCGCCAGCTGCGCGATGAGCTGGTCGCTGTTGCGCGTCTGCTCGGTGACGGCGGCCTGCGCCGTCGCGGCGGCGGAGTTCGCGTCGTCGAGCGCCTTCTGGGCCTCGTCCGCGAGCGTGGCGAGATCGTCCTTGGCCACCTGCGCCTGCTGGCTCAGCGACGCGGCGCTGTTGCGGTCGGCGAGCGCCTGCTGGTACACGGACTGCGTGCTCTCGGACAGCTTCGTCATGGTGCCGAGCGAGCGCAGCAGCTCCTCCGCGTCGTCGCCGTCGGAGGCGAAGAGGCTCGCCGTGATGTCCTGGCCGCCCGCCCGCGCGAGGTGGCTCGCGAGGAGCCCGGCGCGCATCCGGCTGGTGAGGGCCGTGGCCTGCGCCTCGTCGGCCTTCTTCTGCAGGCGCGCGAGCTCGTCGGCCTTGGCGTCGCGCGCGGCCTGCGCCTCGGCGTACTTCTCGCCCGCGATCAGCGCGGCCTTGTTCGACTGGTCCGCGGACACCTGCAGCCCCGTCGCCAGCTCGGTCACGCGGTCGATCGCGGCCTGCGTGTCCGCCTGGTTCGCCTTCGCCGCCTGCACGTCGGCCCACGAGGGGTAGTCGGTCGCGGCGAACGCGGTCTGGGCGGCGACGCCGCTGGACACGGCGATCACCCCCACGGCGATCGTGGAGATGACGACCGTGGTCGGGCGGAGGTGGTTCATGTCGTTCCTCATGTCAATGCGTACTGGTGATGGAGACGCCCTGGCCGTGCATGAACGCCACCGGGTCGACGGCGTTCCCGTCGATGCGGATCTCGAAGTGGAGGTGGCAGCCGGTGGAGCCGCCCGTGGTGCCCGTGCGGGCGATGGGCTGGCCCGCGACGACCTGCTGGCCGGTGCGGACGAGCGTGCCGCCGTCCACGATGTGCCCGTAGGCCGAGGAGACGCCGCCGCCGTGGTCGATGCGGATGTAGTTGCCGTAGCCGCCGTTCCGGCCCGCGAAGCTGACGGTGCCCGAGTGGGCGGCGTACTGGATCTCGCCGCAGCTGTATCCGCGGACGAGGTCCTCGCCCGCGTGCATGATCTTGGTGTGGTAGATCGGGTGGATCCGGTACCCGAAGGGGCTGCTCGTGCTGGCTCCCGGCAGCGGCGCGGACCAGCCGGATGAGCTGATGGCGCCGGGCGAGACGTCGCCGCCCGCGCTGCCCTGGCTGGCCGCGAGCGCGTCCGCGTCGGCCTGGCGCTTGCGGACGCCGGCCTGGTAGTCGTCCTCGGTGGCCTCGCGGTTCTCCGTGATGACGGAGAGCTTCGCGTCGGCGTCGGCCTTCTGCGCGCTCTGGTCCTCGAGCGCCTGCTCGAGGTCAAGCTGCGCCTGGGCCGCCTCCTCGAGGAGCTGCTCGGCCTTCGCGTTCAACGCGTCGAGCTCCGTGAGCGCCACCTGGGCCTGGTCGCTGAGGGACTTGGCGGCGTTGCGGTCCTGGAGGGCGATGGCGTAGATCTGGTCGGACTTCTCGGCGACCTTGCTCATGGTGCCGAGCTTGTCGAGGAGGTCGTCGGTGCCGTCGCCCTCGCTCAGGAGGAGGGTGCCGGAGAGGTTCTGGCCGCCGGATCGCATCAGCTGCTTGGCGAGGCCGGCAGCCTGCTCCTGGGACTTCGTGGCCTTCGCGTCGGCAGCGTCGACCTTCTCCTGGAGCAGGACGGTCTCGGCGTGCTTGTCGTCGGCATCCTGCTGGGCCTTGTCGTGCTCGTCGCCCCGCTGGACCACGAGGGCCTGCGCGTCGGCGACCTTCTGCTGGAGGGACGCGATCTCGTCGTTGATCCGCTGCACGAGCGCCTGCTGCGCCTGCTCGTCGCCGCGCGCCTTCTGCACGTCGTCCCAGGAGGCGAAGGTGTCGGCGTGGGCGGGAGCGGCGATCGAGCCGGTGAGGAGGACGGCGGCGATGGCGACGATGGCCTGGAGGCTGCGGCGGCCGCGCGGGCGCGACCGTCGGGCGCCCGAGGCGCGCGAGCTCCGGAGGAGGTCATGGTGCATGGTGATCCCGATCATCGTGTCGCCCGGCTGGCCGGCTGCGCCTCCCTGCAGGGCCGGCGGGGAGCGCGGATCACATCCGTCACGCCTTCACCGGCTCTCACAGTAGCAACGGGGTCCGGCGGCGCACAGCGCGCTGACGCGGGGATCCACCACCGGGATCCCCTCCCCGGGAGGGTCGACCGAAGGCTAACCCCGCGGAAGGGGGACATCGCGGCAGCGCGCTGGCCGTGTCGCGAACCTGGCAGGAGCTCCGGACGGGCGCCCGCGGCCCGCCTCCGAGTCCGTGCACAGGGAGGCGACACGCCGCCCGATCCGCATGCCCGCGGGGCGAGGGCGCACATGCCGACGTCCGATTTGAGTCCTCGCCCGGAGTGCGGTTATGCTGACGTGTCGGTTGCTGCGAGACCTGGTCCGCCAGGGCGAGCGGCCCCATCGTTTAGTGGCCTAGGACGGCGCCCTTTCACGGCGTTAACACGGGTTCGAATCCCGTTGGGGTCACCAGGCAATGTGATCGACATGCAAGGCCCTGTAGCGCAGCTGGTTAGCGTGCCGCCCTGTCACGGCGGAGGTCGCGGGTTCAAGTCCCGTCAGGGTCGCCACGGATATGAGCCCTCTCTCACGAGAGGGCTTCTGTCCGATGTGGGCGTCTTCTCGCAAGCCGCCCGCTCGCCTGGGTAGCTCAGTTGGTAGAGCGTTCGACTGAAAATCGAAAGGTCCGCGGATCGACGCCGCGTCCAGGCACCACCCGCCGATCCCCGTCACAGACGACAGGGCTGGCGTTCCTCTTCTCTCCCGGCCCGCTCCGGCGTCAGGCGTCGGAGGCGAGCGCCGCCTCGAAGGCCGCGAGCACCTCGTCGGAGAACAGGACGAAGCGCACCAGCTCGATCCCGTCGCCCGCGCCGTCGGCGAGCGCAGCCCGCACCGCGGACACCGCCACGCGCGCCGCGTCGTCGACCGGCCAGCCGTAGACGCCGGCCGAGACCGCGGGGAAGGCGACGCTGCGGATCCCCAGAGCGGCCGCCACCTCGATCGACCGGCGGTAGGCGCTCGCGAGCACCGCGGTGCGGTCGTCGGATGCCGACCAGACCGGGCCGACGGTGTGGATCACGTGGTGCGCGGGCAGGCGGAAGCCGGGCGTCGCGATCGCGTCGCCCGCCGGCAGGCCGTCGGGCAGCGCATCGGCGCGGATGCGGCGGCAGGCGGCGAGCAGCTCGGGACCGGCCGCGCGGTGGATCGCGCCGTCCACTCCCCCGCCGCCGAGCAGCGACGAGTTCGCGGCATCGACGATCGCATCGACGTCCTGCCGGGTGATGTCGCCGCGCACGGCCTCGATGAGCGTCATGGATCCAGCCTGGCCCCGGTCGACGCCGGGAGGGAGACCCGCGCGGACGACGCTGTCCGGCGGGCGGCGACCGGAACCGTTCGGGTGGGCTCCGGGCACATCAGCAGTATTCGGAGCCCGGGGAAGAAGCGATTGGGCGACCCGTCGAGTCCGCGGCCGGTCGACGGCCCGGTCGCGCGGAGGCGACCCGGTGATACTGGAGGGGTCGGTGCCGTCCTGCCGGCATCGACAGGAGTCCCATGGCAACGCCCGCATCCCGCCCCGCACCCGAGCGCATCGACGGCTACGTGGCACTCCGCAGCTACGCCGCCATCGGGGACGGACGCACCGTCGCGCTCATCGCGGAGGACGGCGACATCGACTGGCTGCCGCTGCCGAACCTGCACACCGCACCCGCGTTCGCCGCGATCCTCGACGCCCCGCACGGCGGCCGGATCACGCTGCGGCCCGACGAGGGGTTCGAGGTGACGCGCGCCTACGTGCCCGGCACCAACGTGCTCACCACCACGTTCACCACGGCGTCCGGCAGCGTGCGCGTGACCGACGCGCTCGTGACGGGCGTCGCCGGGCGGCTGCCGTGGTCGGAGCTGGGCCGGCGGATCGAGGGGCTGACGGGCGAGGTGGCCATGAGCTGGGTCGTCGCGCCCGGGACGGCGCTCGGCACGTCGTCGCCGTGGGTGCAGTCGACGCACAACGGGCCCGTCATCCGGGTGGACGGCGTGACGCTCGCGGTCGTCGGCCTCGACCACGGACCCGCCGAGCCCGGGACGCAGTCGCTGTCCGGCGCGTTCACCGCGAAGGAGGGATCGCGCCACGTCCTCACGATGGTGGGGACCGAGCGGGAGCCCGTGCGGATCCCGAACCCCGCGATCGTGGACGAGGGCATCGACCGCACCATCCGCAACTGGGAGGGCTGGAGCGCCGAGTTCCGCTACGAGGGCGAGTGGGCCGAGGCCGTGCAGAGAAGCGCCCTCGCGCTCAAGCTGCTCGTGCACGCACCCACCGGATCCATCGCCGCGGCCGCGACGACCTCGCTGCCCGAGCGCATGGGCGGCGACAAGAACTGGGACTACCGCTTCGCCTGGGTGCGCGACCTCGCGTACACGGTGAACGCGCTCGTGAAGTTCGGCCTCCGCGAGGAGACGCACGCGGCGGTGTCGTGGATGCTGCGGACGATCCGCGACAACGGCCCCGACCTCCACGTCTTCTACTCGCTCGAGGGCGGCGTGCCCCAGGGCAGCTCCAACCCGGAGGTGCCGGGATGGCGCGGCGTCGGGCCCGTCGTCGACGGCAACGACGCGCAGGCGCAGCTGCAGCTGGGCGTCTTCGGCGACCTGTTCGACGTGGTGCGCACCTACGTCCGCGACGGCAACGTGCTCGACGCCGACACCGGCCGCCTCCTCGCGACCTTCGCCGACCGCACCTGCGACATGTGGCAGAAGCGCGACGCCGGCATGTGGGAGCTCGAGGACGAGCAGCATTACACGACCTCGAAGCTCGGTTGCTGGCAGGCGCTCGACTGCGCCGTCGAGCTCGCGGAGCTCGGCCAGATCCCCGGCGTGCCGGACCGGTGGCGGGCCGAGCGCGACCGGATCCGCACGTGGGTCGAGGAGGAGTGCTGGGACGAGGGTCGCGGCGCCTACGTGATGCACCCGGGCAGCCAGCGGCTCGACGCGAGCATCCTGCTGCACTCGATCTCCGGCTTCGACCGCGGCGAGCGCATGTCCTCCACGCTCGACGCGCTGCGCTCGGAGCTCGGCCGCGGGCCGCTGCTGTACCGCTACTCCGGCATGCCCGAGGAGGAGGGCACCTTCACGGCGTGCGCCTTCTGGCTGGCCGGCGCCTACGCGTGCGTCGGGCGGATGGACGAGGCGCGCGAGCTCATGGACCAGCTGGTCGACCTCGGCAACGACGTCGGGCTGTACTCCGAGATGATCGACGCCGACGACCACGCGTTCCTCGGGAACCTGCCGCAGGGGCTCAGCCACCTCGCGCTCGTGAGCGCGGCGCTCACGATCGACGAGCTGTCGCACGGGCGGACGCGCTCGACGCGCACCCCGCGCGCGAAGCGGTAGCGCGGGGGCGTCGGACGCCGTCCGCCGGACCGAGCGCTACGCGCGCGGGCGGAGCGGGCCGGCGAACTCCGTGCGGACGCCGCGGGAGAACAGCACCGAGTCGGGCGCGCGGTCGACGATCCCGGGGAGGCCGGCGGCGGCGACCAGCTCGTCGTCGATGCCCACCAGCTCGGCGCGCTCCAGGGTCCAGGCGTCGTGCGTGTTCGGCCAGTAGCGCGTCACGCCGCGGCGGGCCACGTGCATGCCCCAGCGCGCGGTGAGGAAGTCGGCGAGCGGATCCCCCTCCACCTCCTCGCCGAGCGGGCGCACGGCGATGCGGGACGACGGCCGGGCGCCCGTGTGCCGGCGCGACGTGTAGGTGACGACGCCGTCGTGCTCCTCGTGCGTCATCGACGCCCACATGTAGGGCAGTCCGAGGCCCACGCGCGCGCCGATCACGGGCAGGAGCTTCGCGGCCTCGAGCGAGCGGAAGACCACGCCGCGGCGGCCGTCGTCGCCGACGCTGTAGAGGCGCACGTTGAGCTCGGCGAAGGTGCCGGCCCACGGCACGACGGGCAGGGGCGGGAAGGCGCTGCGGGACAGGACGAACGGGATGAGGCCGACCCAGCTGGATCCGTCGTGCACGTCCGGGCGCGTGCCCGGCGGGAGGAGCGGTGCGACGAGCGCGGGATCCACGCGCCAGTGCACGAAGGCCAGGTCGCTCCAGACCTGGCGGATGACCGCGCGGCCGGGGAGGTCGGGGGCGGCGGCGGAGACCGGATCCGCGGGGCGGGTCATCGTGCGCGCCCCGGGGCGGCGGCGGGCGCGGCGGTGTCGGCAGGCGACGCGGGCGAGGCCGCGTCGCCGGGCGCCGGGCGGCCGGCCGCGCGGATCACGTCGATGAGGCCGCGGCGCATCTCCTCCGAGCGGGCGAGCTCGGGGACGACGTCCTGCTCGAGCGCCTGCGCGCGCTCCCACGCCTCGGCGCCCGCCTCGGTCCGCGCGACGACGTGGCGGCGGCGGTCGGCGGGATCCGGCGCGCGCGACACGAGCCCCTCCCGCTCCAGCCGCTCGAGCGTGCGCGACATGGTCTGCGTCTCGACGTGCGCGGAGCGGGCGAGCTGGATCTGGCTCAGCGGCCCGTCGCGGAGCAGGTGCAGCGCGATGAGGCCCGCGTGCGTGACGCCGAGGGTCGCGAGCGCCTCCGACCAGGCGTGCTCGACCGCGCGCGCGGCCGTGGACAGCAGCCGACCCGTCGGCCAGCTCGCCAGCTCGTCCTGGGCGGACATCCCTGCTGCCATGCGCGCACCTCCTGCTACAGTCATCGTCAGCAGGCTTACTATCCGCCTGCTGACAATCCCATCGTAGAGGAGCAGGCCGCATGGGCACCGTAAAGGACATCGTCCGCCAGATCGTCGTCATCTCGAGCATGGCGTTCGCCGTCATCGGCTCCGCCTTCGGGTCGGGCGCGTTCAGCGACCAGAGCATCCAGAACGCGTCGAGCGGCGCCCTCAGCGCGAGCTACACGCCCGTCGCCCCGGCCGGCCCCGCGTTCTCGATCTGGAGCGTCGTCTACCTCGGGCTCATCGCGTACACGGTCTGGCAGGCGCTCCCCGCGCAGCGCGCCGACGAGCGCCAGCGCCGCGTCGGCTACCCCGTGGCGGTGACCCTCGTGCTCAACGCCGTGTGGATCCTCACCGCGCAGGCCGGGTTCCTCGTGCTCAGCGGCGTCGTGATCGTGGCGCTGCTCGTGACGCTGATGTGGACCTTCCGGGCGCTGATGGCGACGCGGCCCCGGAACGCGGTCGAGGGCGTCGTGCTCGACGGCACGATGGGCCTCTACCTCGGGTGGGTGAGCGTCGCGTCGATCGCGAACATCGCCTCGATCCTCACGGCGTCCGGCTTCCAGCCGGGCACCACAGGGCGCGATGCCTGGGCCGTCGTCCTGTTGGCGGTCGCCGGCCTCGTCGGCGCGGTGCTCGCGCTCCGCGACGGCGGGCGGCTCGCGCCCTCCGCCGCGATCGCGTGGGGCCTCGCGTGGGTCGCCGTCGGACGCCTCACGGGCGAGCTGCTGTCGACGCCCGCCGCCGTCGCCGCGATCGTGGCGGCCGCCGCGGTCGTCGTCGTGACGCTCGTCGCCCGCGCACGTGCCGGGTGGAGCGGCCGGGTCGCCGCGCGTCCCGCGGCCGCCGCAGCCCGCTAGCGCCGCGCGTCGGCCGGCAGCGGGTCGGCTGACGCCGGCTCAGCCTGCCGCGGCTGCGCGATAGGCGGAGTCGGCGGCGTGCTTCGCGTCGACGAGGCGCTGGATCCTGCGGTCGGTGTCCGCGTCCGGCCGGGTGAGCTCGGGGTGCGCGGCCCGCCACGCGACGATGCCGCGGACGGCGAGGTGGAACGGGATCCGCGGCTGGAACGCGGGCACGAGCCGGCGGATCCGCGTCGTGTCGAAGACCGCGCTGTGCGACAGGTCGCCGACGACGAGCTCCGACCAGCCCCAGTCGGGCTCCACGATGGGGAACTGCTCGGCGGGCACGTGGACGAGGCGCGCCTCGACGCCGAGCGCGTCGGCGACGAGGTGGTGGATCCGGTCCCAGGTCGAGACGTCGTCGCTCGTGATGTGCAGCGCCTCGCCGACCGCGCGCTCGTCGCCGAGGATGCCGACGAGCCCGACCGCGAAGTCGTCCGCGTGCGTGAGCGTCCACAGCGACGTGCCGTCGCCCGGGACCACGACCTCGTCGCCGCGCGCGATGCGGTCGACCACGGTCCAGTCCCCCGCGAGCGGCGGGCTCGCCTCGTCGTAGGTGTGCGACGGGCGCACGATCACGACGGGGAACCCGCTCGCGGCGTGGTGGCGGAGGAACGCGTCCTCCATCGCGATCTTGTCGCGCGCGTAGGAGAGGAACGGGTTGGCGCGGAGCGTCGACTCGGTGATGGGCGTCTGGAGCGCGGGCTTGCGGTAGATCGACGCCGAGCTGATGGCGACGAACTGGCGGGTGCGCCCGGCGAAGAGCTCGACGCGGCGGTCGGCGCCCGCGGCGTCGAAGGAGAGGAAGTCGACGACCGCGTCGAAGGTGCGGTCGCCGATCGCGGCGAGGAGGGCGGACGGATCGGTGGCGTCGGCCACGCGCGTCGTGACGCCCTCGGGCGTGCCCCGCCCCTTGGCGTCGGCACCGCGGTTGACGACCGTGACGTCCATCCCGGCGGCGACGGAGGCCCGGACGCACGCGGCGCTGATGGTGCCCGTCCCGCCGAGGTAGAGCACGGACAGGCGGGCGGCGTCGTGGGTCACAGGGGTCCTCGTCATCGAAGCGGGGGCGCCGGTCGGATCCGCGCCCTGCGTGCACGCTACGCCCGCGCCGGGCCGTCCCCACCAGTCGCGGAGGGGGAAAGGTTGCGGGCATCCGGGGCGCGGGTGCGCGGCGACGGAGCGTGGCGGGGCGGCTCGGCGCCGGCTAGGAGGCGACGCGGGCGTCGGCGGGCGCCGCGGTCGGCTCCGGCGTGCGATCGGTCGTGGGATCCGCGACCGGCGCGGCGGGCGCACCACCGCCCCTGCGGGCCTTCGGCAGGACGCGCGCCAGGTCCAGCACCCCGCGCACGTCGCGGCGCACGGCCGGCACGAGCGCGACGGCGAGCGCGTAGAGCACGGCGGTCGTGCCGACGCCCGCGAGGAGCTGCAGCACGTCGGATCCGGTGTCGACCGAGGCGAGGAGCGCGCCGGTGGCGACGCTCACCGACCCCACGACGCCGATGATCCGCAGCGCGCCCATGTAGAGGCGGCGCGTGGGGATCGGGGCCTTGCGCGACAGCCACCACAGCGAGATCGGCCAGCAGATGGTGGGGGCGGCCGCGTATCCGGCCGCGATGCCCACGATGCCGAACGAGGATCCGACGAGGATGCAGCTGACCTTGATCGCGGCGCTCAGCAGCGAGAAGCGGAAGAGGTCGCCCGTCAGGCCGCGCGAGACGTAGACCCAGTAGCCGACGAAGGCGAGGGTGTCGAAGATGCCCGCGATGGCGAGGAGGCGGAGGATCGGCGCGACGCTGTCCCATTGCGGCCCGAGGAACACCGCGGTGATCGGCACGGCCGTCGCGGCGACGAGGCCGAGGCCCGCGCCGAGCGTGTAGCCGAGGGCCAGCTGGCCGCGCGCGACGTAGTCGGCGAAGCGGCGCTGCTCGTCGGCGAGGCGCGAGAGCACGGGGATCGCGACCGTGGTGAGGGGGCTGCGGATCTGCGCGAGCGGCGTCATCAGCAGCTGGAACGCGCGGTTGTAGATGCCGAGCGACCCGGCGCCGAAGCGGAGGCCGACCAGGAACGTGTCGATGTTGTTGCTGACGTAGCCGACCATCTGGCTCGAGACCATGTTCCAGCCGAAGCGCAGCAGCGGGCCCATCGGCTCGCCGCGGCGCGGGAGGCGCGGGATCCACCGGGCGAAGCCGACCGCGAGGCCGAGCAGCACGAGCGTCTGCGTGAGCTGCTGCGCGACGAGCGCCCAGTAGCCCCAGCCGAGGAGCGCGCCGCCGATCGCGACGAGGAGCGCGACCGCGGGAGCAGTGACGTCCGCCGTCGCGAGCGCGCGGAAGCGGAGGCTGCGGGTGAGGCTCGCGCGGTACTGGGTCGCGAGGCCGTTGAAGACGAAGGTGAGGCTGAGGGCGTGCGCGATGGGGATCAGCTCGTCGTGGCCGAAGACCGCCGCGAGCGGCCAGGCGGCGCAGAAGACGAGGGCGGCGAGCACGAGGCCGATGCCCGCGTTGATCCACCAGAGGTTGTCGCGCTGCGTACGGCTGAGGTCGCGGGCCTGGATGGCCGCGTTGGAGAGGCCGAAGTCGCGGAAGATCTCGCCGACGCCGATGATCGCGAGCACCATCGCGAGCAGGCCGTAGTCGGTGGGCGTGAGCAGCCGGGCGAGGACGACGACGGACGCGACCTGGATGAGGATCCGGACGAGCTGCGCGCCGATCGTGACGATCGCGCCGCGGGCCGCGCGGGCGCCGAGTCCCTGCATGGCGGCGGGCGGCGTCTCGGGCGCGGGCGCGGCGGCGGACGCGGGGTCGCCGGGCAGGGCGGGATGCATGGGGCTCCGTCGTCGGGTCGAGGAGGGGGTGGCGATCGGGTCGGCCGCGGGTGACGGCCGGATCACCGCGAGCTCGGGTGTCGGGTGGTGGGGTCCGCCGGGTATGCGGGCCCTCGTCGATGCTATCCGCGTGGGCGCGCGGTTCCAGCCCCCGAACGCGGGTGGGCCGGCTCAGCCCCGCTCGACGCCGCGGCGGATGCGCAGCGCGCGCCGGTACGCGGACGCGTGCGCGGTGCCCGCCCGGTCCCAGTCGCGCGCGGAGAGGTCGGGCGACGCGGCACGGGCCCCGGTGCGCACGTCCTCGGTCGCGCGCAGCAGCGCATCGGGGGTCAGGTCGCCGTCGAAGAGGTGGATCCAGCCCGGGCCGACCTCCTCCGCGAGCGCGCGGTTCACGGCGTTGTCGGGCACGAGCACGGGCCGGTCGAGCGAGAGGGCCGCGAGCGCGCCGCCGGAGTTGTGCATGAAGCGGTACGGCAGCACGACGAGCTCGGACGAGGTGACGATGTCGACGAGCTCGGCGTCGGACTGGAAGCGGAGGTCGAGGCGGATCCGGTCGTCGCCCGCGGCGAGCGCGCGGATCGTGCCGGCCAGCTCCTCGGAGGACGGGTTGCCGCCGATGCGCAGCGACAGGTCGGCACCCGCGTCGCCCGCGCCCCGGAACGCCGCGACGAGCTGCTCGACGCCCTTGTACCGGCGGACGAGGCCGACGTAGCCGAGGCGGCCGGGCACCGCGTCGGCCCGCGGCTCGTCGCGGAACCAGTCGCGGTAGTGGCCGTGCAGGATCGTGGCGTGCGGCTGGTCGGCGGGGATCTCCGTGATCGGGTTCACGCGCACGCGCAGCGTCGTCATCCGCTCCATGAGCGCGAGCAGCAGGGATTCGCGGCGGCCGATGCCCTGCGGCCGCTCGAGGTTGTGCACGGTGCGGACGATCGGGATGCGCCCGAGCGTCAGCTTCGCGACGAGCGCGACCGTGAGCGCCTGGCGCACGGCCTTCTTCAGCGGGCTGCGGCCGTCGACGAGGATCTCGGGCCAGTGCACGTGGAAGACGTCGTAGCGGCCGAGGAGCGCGGTGCGCCAGCCGAAGTGCAGCGGGCGGACGCCGGGGGCCTGGGCGAGCGCGCGGCCGAGCATCACGATGTAGGGGTTCGTCGTGGGGCGCGGCGCCGGCGACGACTGGAGGACGACGAGGTCGCGGCCGGGCGGACGGGAGGGGATGGTCATGGCGCTCCTGGCGGGATGACCGGCGGCGGGACGTCGGGCACGGCCACGGGGTCATCGGTCGAGGAAATAGACTATGCCACCACCCGCCCGCACCCGAGGGCGGCCCCGCCTGCGCCACCCCGCCGGCGCTCCCCGCCGCACGGCCGACCGATGGGACCCGCATGCCCCGCCCCGCCCTCCTCGCCGTCGTGGTCGTCAACTACGGATCCGCCGACCTCGTGCGCGAGAACGTGCTGCCGCTCGTCGAGCGACTCGACGACGCGCTGCTCGTGGTCGTCGACAACCGCACCACCGACGCGGAGCGGGAGCGCGTGCGCGACCTCGCCGCGCACCCGTCGACGCGCGTGCACGGCGTCTACCCCGACGGCAACACGGGCTTCGGCACGGGCATGAACATCGGCGTGCAGGCCGCCCGCGCCCTCGGCGCGCGCGAGTTCCTGCTCCTCAACCCGGACGCGACCATCGAGCCCGACCAGCTGGCCGTGCTGCGGGGCGTCGTGGCCGCGGATCCGCTCACGCTCGCGGCGCCGACCATCCTCCGGCCGGACGGCAGCACGTGGTTCCGCGGCTCCGACCTCTACCTCGCCGACGGCCGGATCCGCTCCGCCGCCCGCCGCGCGCAGCACCCCGGCCAGGCGACCGAGCCGTGGCTCACGGGTGCGTGCCTGCTCGTGACCGACGAGCTCTGGACCCGGGTCGGCGGCTTCTCGGACGACTACTTCCTGTACTGGGAGGACGTGGACCTGTCGCGCAAGGTCGTGGAGGCCGGCGGATCCCTGCGCGTGGTGGAGGACGCCGTCGCCGTACACGCGGAGGGCGGCACGCAGAGCGCCGGCCACGAGAGCGCTGGCCAGGCGAAGTCGGGCACGTACTACTACCACAACATCCGGAACCGGCTCCTCTACGGGGCCCGGCACCTCGACGCGGCGACGCTCCGCCGGTGGCGGCTGCTCACGCCCGTGATCGCGTACGAGGTGCTGCTGCAGGGCGGGCGGCGGCAGTTCACCCACCCGGTGGCGCCCGTGTCGGCGGCCGTGCGCGGGATCCTCGACGGCTACCGGCTCTCCGGGGGCTGGCGCGCGGTGCCGTCGCCCGCGCCGACGACCGCGGCGCCCATCCGGCCGGTCGCGCCCGCGGCCTCGCTCGTCGTCGCGATCCTCACCTACCGCCGGCCCGACGACATCCGCGCCGTCCTGCCGCTCGTCGCCGCGCAGGCGGCCGACCTGCGGGAGGCCGCCGCGGCCGACGCCGCGCTCCCCCGCGCCGTGCGGATCGTCGTGGTCGACAACGACCCGGCGGGCGGTGCCGGCGCAGCCGTGGAGGACGCCGCGGTGGACTCCCCCGTGCCGATCGCCTACGTGCACGAGCCGACGCCCGGCATCTCCGCCGCCCGCAACCGCGCGCTCGACGCCGCGGGCGACGACGACCTGCTCGTGTTCCTCGACGACGACGAGCGGCCGGATGCCGGCTGGCTCACCGCCCTCGCCCGCGCACGCCAGGCCACGGGCAGCGCGGGCGTTGCGGGCCCCGTACGCAGCGAGTACGAGGTCGAGCCCGACGCGTGGGTCACCGCGGGCGGCTTCTTCGCACGCCGGCGCCCCGCGACCGGCACGCGCCTCGAGGTCGCCGCGACGAACAACCTCCTGCTCGACCTCCGCGCCGTGCGCGCGGCTGGCCTGCGCTTCGACGTGGACCTCGGCACGCAGGGCGGCGAGGACACGCTCTTCACGCGCCAGCTCGTCGCGTCGGGCGGGCTCCTCACCTGGTGCGCCGAGGCGGGCGTCGTCGACGTCGTGCCGCGCGCCCGCACCACGCGCCGCTGGGTCGTGCTCCGCGCCTTCAGCAGCGGGAACTCGTGGAGCCTCACCTCCGTCGCGCTCGCACCGGCCTCCCCTGTCGCGCGCACCCGGATCCGCGCCGAGGCGACCGCGCGCGGGCTCGTGCGGGCGCTCGGCGGCACCGGGCGGATCGCGGTGGGCGCCGTCACGGGCAGCGTCGCGCACCGCGCGAAGGGCACCCGCACGCTGGCGCGCGGCGCCGGCATGGTCGCGGGCGCGTTCGGCTGGTCGTACCAGGAGTACGCGCGGCGCGACTGAGCGGATCCGCGCGGCCTGGCCGCCAGCGGCCTCCCCTGGACGGGGGTCTCGTCGGGGCGCGCAGCCGGACGTACGATGCCAGGGCAGAAGACCCGGAATCCTGCGTCGGTCGACCACCCATCGCCCGCCCGCACCGCGCCGCCGACCCGCCCTGGTCGTCGGGCCCGTCTTCCGCCGTACCCGACGAGCGAAGAAGGCCATGCCCGCACCCGAGAGCACCCCGTCCGACCTGCGTCCGCGCCGCGAGCGTCGCGCCCGCAGCCGCCGCACCACCGTCGTCGTGATCGGCGCCGCCTCCGTCCTCGCGGTCGCCGCCGTGGTCGGCACGGTCGTGGTGAACGGATCCGGATCCGACGCCCCCGCGGCCGCCGCCGACACGAAGGACTGGTCGGAGGTCGCGCCCACCGCGGGCGCCACGGAGGCTCCCGCCCCGCTCCCCGACGGTGACACCCGGGCGCTCGGCCAGGAGGTCGCGACCACCGTCGGCCTCGACGAGACCGCGACGTTCCCCGGCTCGATCCAGGCGCGCATCGTCTCCGTCACGCCGACGAGCACCGACGGCGGACGCGTGGGCGAGCTGAGCGGCGACGCGGTCGACGTGCGGCTCGAGCTCGTGAACGTCACGGACGCGGCCGTCGCGGTCGACTCCGTGGCCGTCAACGTCTACTACGGCGCCGACCGCACGCCCGCGACGCCCGCCGACTCCGACACCGTGATCCGCGGCTCGCTCGCGCCCGGCGCCTCCGCGACCGGCGACTACGTGTTCAGCGTGCCCGCCGCGTCGGCCGACGCGATCAGCGTGGTCGTGGCGCGCGACGCCGGGTCGCCGGTGGTCGTGTTCCAGTAGCGGCGACGCTGCGCGTGTCGGAGCTCGATACTGATGCCATGGCATCACCGCTCATCTCCGACATCGCCCACTCCGGTCTCACCGTGGCCGACCTCGACGACGCGTTGGCGCTGTGGTGCTCCGGTCTCGGGTTCGTGCTCGAGCGCACATTCACGCTCGACGTGGAGGTCACGGCGGCGACCACCGGCGTCCATGGAGCCGTGATCCGCGCAGCGACGGTGACGCTCGGCCCCCACCGGGTGGAGCTGCTGCAGTACGACCCGCCCCGACTGCTCGAGTCCGCCGGCTCGCCCGCGCAGGTCGGCGTGGTGCACATCGCGCTCACGGTCTCCGACCTCGATCGTGTGCTCGAGCTCTGCGCTGGACACGGCTGGAGACCGGTCGGGACACCTCACCGGATGGCCGGTGGCCCCCGAGCCGGCACGCGCATCATCTACCTCGAAGGTGCCCTCGGTGGATTCCTCGAGCTGATCGCGCCCCCACAGCTCCCGTAGTCCGCGTCGGCCATCGGATCCCGTCTGGTTCTCGGTGTCTCGACCACCGATCCCCACCCGGACACCCGCTGGCTCACGCGTCGGAGCAACGCGTCCCGATCCGGGCCGGTCCGGCCGCGCCCCTCGTCGTCCGTCCCGCGCATCACCCCGCGGCGTGCGCCTTCCGCGCCGCGCGCGCCGCGCGGCCCGTCTGCTCCGCCTCCGCGCGGTAGTACGCGCGCTTGTCCTTCGTGGGGCGCACCTTGTTGAGCACGACGCCCAGCACGGATCCGCCGGACTTCTCGACCGCGTCGAGCGCCTCGGAGAGCTGGGCGCGGTGAACGCGCGTCTGGTCGGCGACGACGATCGCGCCGTCGGTCATGCGCGCGACGAACGCGGCGTCGGCGACGGCGATGAGAGGGGCGGTGTCGATCACGATGACGTCATAGGTCGCCTTGGCCAGGCCGACCAGGTCCTCCATGCGCGACGACGCGAGCAGCTCGCTCGGGTTCGGCGGGATCTCGCCGCTGGTCAGCACGTGGAGCGTGCCGTCGCCCCAGGGCTGCACGACGTCCTCGAGGAGCGCCTGGCCGACGAGCACGGTGGTGAGGCCCGCGTCGCCCTCGAGCCCGAGGTACTGCGCGACGACGGGCCGGCGGAGGTCGGCGTCGACGAGCAGCACGCGGCGCCCGCCCTCGCTGAGCGACATCGCGAGGTTCGCGGCGACCGTGGACTTGCCCTCGCCGGGGATCGAGGACGTGACGACGATGCTCGACGACCGGTCGCCGAGGAGCACGAAGCGCAGGTTCGCCTTGAGCTGGCGGAAGCCCTCGGCCGCGGTCGACAGCGGCCGGACCGCCATCGCGAGGCCGGTCACCCCGCGCTCGCGCTCGAGCGCCCCGAGCAGGGGCGCGGTCGTGAGGTGCGCGACGGCCTCGGCGGAGCGGACTCGCGTGTCGAGCAGGCGCACGAGCGCGAGGCCGAGGAGGCCCGCGAGGAGGCCGAGCAGCAGGCCGGCGAGCGTGTTGGTGCGGCCGTTCGGGGCGGACTGGAACTCGGGCTCGGGGGCCTCCTGGATCACCCGGACGGAGACGGTCGGCGAGCCCTCGGCGCCCGTCGGCGCGTACGCCTCGGCCGTGTCGCGGAGGCTCGTGGCGACGGCGTTGGCGATGTCGGCAGCCTGCGCGGGCGACGGCTCGGTGACGCTGATCTCCATGATCACGGTGTTCTGCGGCGTCGTGACGGTGACGGCGCGCGCGAGCTCCTGCGGCGTCTGGTCGAGGCCGAGGCCCGAGATCACGGGCTCCAGCACCGCGGGCGACTCGGCGAGCTCGCCGAACGAGAGCATCTGGCTCTGCGTGTAGGTGGCGCCCTGGTTGAGGTCGCTCGCGCTGGATCCGCTGCTCAGCGAGAAGTAGAGGCGCGACTGGGCGGTGTACACGGGCGTCGCGAGCTGGGACAGGCCGAACGCGACCGCGCCGCCCGCGAGCGTGGCGGCGACCACGACGTACCAGAGTCGGCGGAGCAGGGCGGTGAACTCGTGGAGCGTCATCGTGAGGGGGTTCTTCCGGGTAGGAGCGGCGGGGCGGTGGTGCGGGCGGGATCGGGGTGGTCGGCGGCGTCGGCGACGGCCGGTGCGTCGACGGGGTCGGGCGGCGGCTCGGGCAGGGGCGCGCCGTCGCGGCGGAGGATCTGGCTCGTCGCCGCGACTCCCGCCAGGAACCACACGAGCGTCGCGTACTGCGTGATGAGCGCCACCGACGCGAGCGCGGGGATCTGCGCCACGAGCGCGATGGTCGCCGCGGTCGCGTGACCCCGCAGGACCAGCCAGACGCCGATCGCGAGGGCGACGAGCACCGCGCCCGCGACGAGCAGCCCGAAGGTCAGGCCCGTGAGCACGAGCTGGCTGTCGATGGAGCGGAACGGGCCGTAGAAGACGCGGCCGTCGCTGCCACGGTGGGCCTCGGGGGTCGTGCCGAGGATCCCCATGCCGGGCACGAGGCTGTAGAGGTCGCCGCGGTAGTCGGAGCTGGCGCTCGCCTCCGTGCCGGCGTCGTCGAACACGGACTGGACGAAGGGCGCGACCGCGGCCGCGACGACGACGACGCCCGCGGTGACGGTCGCGCGCACGCGGAGCGAGATCGCGTCGCGGAGGAACACGATGGACAGCGCGAGGCCGAGGACGGCCCCGAGCATGCCGACGCGGCTGAAGGTGAGGACCGCGGCGAGCATCATCAGGGCGGTCATGCCGAGGCGCGCAGGCAGCCCGAAGCGGGATGCGAGCGTGAGCGGGATGGCGATGGCGAGCGCCGAGCCGAGCGCGATCGAGTGGCCGTACGCGCCCTCCGCCCGGACGATGCCGCCGCGCCCCTGCAGGGTCGCCCACGTCTCGCGGAGGCCCGCGTTGCCGGGGAGGAGCACGAACGGGTTCCAGCCGGTGACGAACTCGACGATCGCGAGCGCGGCGACGACCGTGAAGACCACGGCGATGATCGCCTGCAACGACGCCATGCCGATCCGGTGCGCCGCCATGCGCCCGAGCAGGTACCCCGGCAGCGCGTAGGTGAGGAACGTCACGAGCGTGGACATGCCGATGCCCGCGCTCCCGCCGACGACGACGCCGGCGAATCCGGCCGCGGTCATCAGCACCACGAGCACGTCGAGCGGTGAGACGCGGAAGGCCGGCACGGGCACGATCGCGAGGATCACGAGGACGGCGACCACCGTCGACGGCGGCAGGTAGTAGCCGCCGAGCGGCACCCCCGACCAGACCGGGACGAAGGAGAGCACGACGAGCCAGAGGGCGACGGCCGTGCGCGGGAGGCGCCGCAGGACGAGCAGCAGGAGGGCGCCGCCCGCGAGCGCGATGCCGAGGAGGAGCAGGGTCTGGAGGCCGGATCCGGCGAGCAGGGCGCTCATCGAGTCCCCTCCCCCGGGAGCGCGCGCGGGCGTGATTGCGCCATGTCTCCCCCTCTCCATTCCCCCGGCCGCGGAACGGCCCTGTCGATCATCTCAGTGCGACGCCCCGACGGGCGGGTCCGCGTGGGACCCGCCCGCCGGGGCGTCGTCATCCGGCTCCTAGCTCATCGGGCCGTGCCGTCCGTGACCACGAGGTCGTCTAGCGTGAACGCGACGGGCCCGGCGGCCGAGCTCGACAGGTACGTCTGGATCCCGAACGTGCCCGCGGTCTGCAGGGCCGCCAGGGTCCCGGTCGTCGTCGACTGCCACGCGGTCGGCTCGGCCTGGCCGACGGGCCAGACCTTCGCGTTCATCGTGGTGGGCGACGTGCCCGTGACCTGCGCGCGGACCCGCAGCTGCTGCCCGGCCGTGTACGTGACGTTCGGGACGACGACCGACTTCAGGTTGGTGCCGTTCTCGGACTGCACGATCATGACCTGGCCGGTCGACCGCACCCAGACCTGCGTCTGGTAGTACGACGTGCCGACCTGGCGCGAGTTGATCCGCACGTACGCGCCGCCGCCCGTGGGCACCTTGTCGAGCGCGAAGGAGACCTGCGCGTCCGATGCGGTGGTGCTCACGGCGTCGAGGCTCGCGGTGCGGGTCTCGCCGGCGGGGCTGGCGACCTGCGCCTTCCCGTCCGCCACCTTGAGGATCGACGCGTTGCCGGTGATGCGCCAGGCGCCGCCGGTCTCCGCCGTTCCCCAGCCGTTCGCGGCGGTGCGGGTGAAGGTGTCCTGCGCGAGGATCCCGGCGGCGGGCGGCGCGACGACCGGCGCCGTCACCGTGACGGTGCCGTCCTTCTTCGCCGACGCCAGGCCCTTGTCGTCCGTGACCGTGAGCGACACCGTGTAGGTGCCCGCGGCGGCGTAGGCGTGGGTCGCGGTGCGACCGGTGCCCGTCGTGCCGTCCCCGAACGCCCAGGCGTAGGAGGCGACGGTGCCGTCTGCGTCGGTCGACGTGGATGCGTCGAACGAGGCCGTCAGGTCCTTGGCGGTCGACGTGAACGCCGCCGTCGGGGCCTGGTTGGCCGGCGTGACGACCGGCGCGGTCACCTGGACCGTGTCGTCCTTCTTCGCCGAGACGAGGCCCTTGTCGTCCGCCACCGTGAGCGACACCGCGTAGGTGCCGGCCGCGGCGTAGGCGTGGGTCGCGGTCTTCCCTGTGCCCGTCGTGCCGTCCCCGAACGCCCAGGCGTACGAGGCGACCGTGCCGTCGGCGTCGGCGGAGGTGGATCCGTCGAACGACGCCGTCAGGCCATTGGCCGTCGACGTGAACGCCGCCGTCGGGGCCTGGTTGGCCGGGACCGGTGCGGGTGCCTGGCCGTCGCGGGCGACGACCAGGTCGTCGATCCGCGTCGTGACGGGAGCCGTCGCCGACCCCGAGAGGTAGGTCTGGATCCCGACGGTGCCGGCGGCCTGCAGCGCGGCGGTCGAGCTGGTGACGCTCGTCTGCCAGGCGGCGGGCTCGGCCTGGCCGGCGACCCACACCTTGGCCTTGACGGTGGTCGGCGAGGTGCCGGTCGTCAGGACGCGGACGCGGAGCTGCTGGCCGGCCTGGTAGGTAGTGCCGGGGAGGACGTACGACCCGATGGTCGTCGCCCCCTCCGACTGCACCAGCTGGATCTGCCCGGTCGCCTTGATCCAGACCTGCGTCTGGTAGAAGGCCGACCCCACCTGCCGGGAGTTGACCCGGGTGTAGGAGCCGCCGCCCGTGGGGACGGAGTCGAGCGAGAAGGTCGCGCTGACGTCCGACGACGTGGTGGACACCGCGTCGAGGGTCATCGTGCGGGTCTCGCCCTTCGGCGAGACGACCTGGCCCGTGCCGTCCTGCACCTTGACGATGGCCGTTCCGCCCGTGACGCGCCAGGCGCCGCCGAGGTCGGCCGTGCCCCAGCCCGTGGCGACCGCGCGGCCGAACGAGTCCTGCGCGAGCACGTTCGACGCGGGCGCCTGGACGGTCACCTGCGAGGTGGTCGTCGTGGCGAGGCCCTTGTCGTCCGTGACCGTGAGCGACACCGCGAACGTGCCGGCCGCGGCGTAGGCGTGGGTCGTGGTGCGGCCCGTGCCGGTGGTCCCGTCGCCGAAGGCCCAGGCGTAGGACGCCACGGTGCCGTCGGGGTCGCTCGACGTGGAGGCGTCGAGCGAGGCGACGAGGTTCGCCACGGTGCTCGTGAACGCGGCGACGGGCGCCTGGTTCACGGGCGGGGCGGTGACCGTGACGCTCGCGGTCGTCCGACCGGTGGCTCCCTTGTCGTCCGTCACCGTCAGCGCGACCGTGTAGGTGCCGGCCTTCGCGTACGGGTGGGCGATGGACGCCCCGGTGCCGGTCGTGCCGTCGCCGAACTCCCACGCCCAGGACGCGATGGTGCCGTCCGGGTCGCTGGATGCGCGTCCGTCGAGGTTCGCGACGAGGTCCGCGGTGGTCGACGCGATGACCGCGGTGGGCTCCCGGTTGACCGGGGGCGCCACCACCGTCACCTGCGTGGACGCGGTGCCCGTGAGGCCCTTGTCGTCCGTGACCGTCAGCGCCACCGTGTAGGTGCCGCCCGCGGCGTAGGCGTGCGTCGGCGTCGGGCCGGTGCCCGTGCTGCCGTCGCCGAAGTCCCACGCGTAGGAGGCGACGGTGCCGTCGGCGTCCGTGGACGCGGATCCGTCGAGCTTCGCCGTGAGGTCGGTCGCGGTGGCCGTCACGACGGCGGTCGGCGCGATGTTGACGGGAGCCGCCTTCACCGTGACGTCCTGCTGCGTGCGGTTCGTCGCGCCGCGGTCGTCCGTCACCGTGAGCGTCACCGGGTAGCTGCCGGCCGCCGCGAACGTGTGCGACTGCTGCGCGCCGGACGCCTGGACGCCGTCGCCGAAGTCCCAGGCGTAGCCCGTGACCGTGCCGTCGCTGTCGGTGGATCCCGTCGCGTCGAACGAGGCCGTCAGGAAGTCCGCGGTCTGCGTGAACGCGGCCTTCGGGGCCTGGTTCGGCACGCGGCCGGTCGTCCCGAGCGAGAAGTGCGTCGCGATGGTGCTGGCCGCGAGCACGGTCGCGTAGACCGCGACCTCGTCCATCCGGCCCTCGAAGGTGCCGCTGGAGGAGCCCCACGTGTTGTCGCCGCCGATGCGCCAGTAGCCGTCGTAGCCCTGCGCCTGCGTCTGGCCGTTCTGGCCGACGAGGTCGCCGTCCACGTACAGCTTCAGGCCGTCGGATCCCTGCGACGCGACCATGTGGTGCCACTGGCCGTCGTTGTAGGCGCGGGGCGAGCTCGCGAGGTTGGTCTGGCCCGTCCACGTGCCGAACTGCAGGCGTCCGTCGTCCTGCATGTAGACGTGGCGGTCGTAGCTGCCGGAGAAGTTGAACGGATCCGCGTTGTCGCCGAAGCCGATCAGCTTGCCGCCGCGCGTGGTGGTCGTCTGGAACCACATCTCGAGCGAGTAGGAGGTCGGGTTCGAGACCCGCTGCTGGCTCACCGCGATGCTGTCGGAGAACGCCGCCGCCTGGCCGACCGGACCCGTGAGGGCGCCGGCCTGGCCGAAGCGCACGTTGCGTCCGACGTTGGCGCCGACGTCGTTCTGCCCGGCGTCCTTGAGCGTCGTCGAGCCGTCGGCGTCGTCGAGGCGCCAGTAGGACGACGGGTCGGCCGCGTACACGGCCTTGCCATAGGCGTCCGAGGGCGCCGGCGGGATGGGCGAGGTGCGGCCGGACGCGACCAGGTGGTCGACGACGTCGGCGCGCGTGAGGGCGGTCGGGTAGATCGACACCTGGGCGATGTCGCCGGCCAGGTAGTAGCTCCTGGGCTGGTTGGGCCAGCCGCCGAGGTTGTCGCCGCCGACGCGCCAGTAGCCCGTGTAGTCCTGGCCCCGGGTCGTGTCCGCGCGCTGGCCGGCGAGCTTGCCGTCGACGAACAGCTTCATGCCCTCCGCGCCCATGGTGGCGACGATCTGGTGCCACTTCCCGTCGTTGAACCCGGGGGCCGAGCTCAGCGTCTGGGTCGCGCCGGTGTAGACGCCGAAGAGGATCCGGCCGTCGTTGTCGAGGTAGACCATGCGGTCGTAGTTGCCCGACGTGCCCGTGTTGCTGCCGCCGAAGCCGACGACCTTGCCGCCCGAGGTCGAGGTCGTCTTGACCCACGACTCCACGCTGAAGGTGTCCGGCGCCTGCACCGCCTGGGGCGTGACCGCGAAGGACCCGTCCTGGCCGGAGAAGGTGGTGGCGGTGGATCCGTCGATGGGGCCCGCTGCGCCGCGCGCGGCGTTGTCGACCCGGAGGTCCTCGAACGCGACGTGGTCGAGGCCGGCGGTGCCGCCGTTCTCGTCGAGCGGGTAGTACGCGGTCGCGCCGTCGTCCTTCACGCTCGTGGCGTAGGCGTCGCTGCCCGACTGGTCGGTGATGGTGACGGGCGAGGCGCCGTTGCGGTCGGTGGAGTTCCCGGCCGCGTCGGTCACGACCACCTTGTAGGTGTGCGAGCTGCCGGGCACGAGGCCCTTGTCGATGAAGCCCATCGACGGCCGGTTCCAGAAGGTCGAGTCCTGCGTGACCTGGTAGACGGGCGTCGCGGTCTTGCCGTCGCGGATCACCTTGTAGGTGAGGCGCGAGCTGTCGCGGTCGAAGGTGGCCTGCCAGGAGACGCGGGCCTCGCCCTTCGTGTAGGAGATCGACTTGGGGACGAGCTGGTCGTTGCCGTTCGGGCCGACCTTGTTGGGGGCGTCCTTGGCCATCGCGTAGCGGACGAGGCCCTGCTGCGCGGTGGTGTTCACGAACGGGAACTCGCCGCCGACGACGATGTAGTCCTCGTTGCCGTTGACGCTCCAGGCCGCCTGGCCCTGGCCGGTGAAGGATCCCGTGACGTACTTCGGGAACCAGTTGAGCAGCGACGGGGAGGGCGTGCCGGCCCAGTTGTGGTAGCCGTAGGGGTCGGCCGCGGCCGTGCCCGTCGCGGTCTTCGAGAACGCGAGGCTGTGCTGGAACGTCCACGGCTCGGTCTGCGGGAAGCCGCCGATGTTGCCGCAGTAGTGCGGGTGGCCCGCGACGTACGCGACCTTGCTCGTCGCGAAGACCGAGTAGGTGTCGCCGTGGCAGTCCTCGACCCAGGTGACGACGCCCGTGTTCGGGTCGGCCGAGAAGGCGCCCTCGAGGTTGCCGCCGGCGCCGAACGTGTAGCCGGATCCGTAGACCCGGTCGTCGGTCGCGTACAGGCTCGTGATGGAGGACTCCGCGCCGGCGTTCTTGACCTGCTGGTTCGCGGCCCACGGGAGCGAGGCGCCCGTGGCGGGATCCACCGCGCCGAGCCCGTAGGTCGGCGTGCCGCTGAGCTGCGTGAAGCGGCCGCCGACGATGAGCTTGGACGCGTCCTTCGTGAGGGTGAGCGCGTCCACGACGGTGTCCGCATCCGCGACGAAGGCCGTGTTCTGGCCGTTCGTCGCGGACACCGCGGCGAGGTACTTCCGAGCGGCGCCGTTGACGCTCTGGAAGGTGCCGCCGAGGTACACGGTGTCGTTCGAGGCGCTCACCGTGCGGGTCTGGCTGCCCATGATGGGGCGGAAGGCCGGGATGATCTTGCCGGTCGCGGTGCTGAACGCCGCGGCGCGGTAGAAGCCCTGGCCGTCGATGTCGGTGAAGTCACCGACCACGTAGATCCGGGATCCGTCGGGCGAGGCGGTGACCGACAGCGCCTGCGCGTTGAGCTTCGGCGCGAAGGACGTGATGAGCGCGCCCGTGCGGATGTCGTACGCGAGCAGGTTGCTGCGGGGCGTGAGGTTCGTGCCGGCCGCGGCGCCCGCGGGGCGCGCGTTCTGGAACTTGCCGGCCACGTAGACCGTGTTGCCGACGACGACCTGCGACCAGGCGACGCCGTCGATCTGGGTCGTGGGCAGCGGGTCGGCGGTGACCGTGACGGGCGTCTTCGGGTCGGTCGGGTCGACCGGCGCGGAGTCCGCCATCGCGGGCTGCGCGACGACGACCGCGGACAGGATGACCGCGGCGGCCGCGGTCATCGCGGCCAGGCGACGCCCCGCGGAGGAGAGGATGCTCATTTCGTCCTTGCTTCGGGTGGGTGGAGCGGGTGAGGGAGGGGGCCGGTGGTCAGCGGTCGCTGGCCGGTCGGGGGCTGCCGACGCGCGTCGTGGCGCTGAGCATCGTGCCCACCGACCGCGCGATGCGCTGCCGGTAGAGCTCGGGTCCGTGCCGGTGCTCGGCGCGGAAGCGGTCGCGGGCGGCCCGGGCGCGGTACGCGTCCCAGTCCGTCGCGATGGACTGGAGGGCGTCGGCGAGGGCGGCCGGATCCGCGGGCGGCACCAGCTGCGCCGACTCGTATCCGCCCGCGGCCTCGCGGAGGCCGGAGGTGTCGCTGACCACCACGGGCCGCGCGGCCAGCAGCGCCTCGACGGCGGTGTTGCCGAACGGCTCGTCCACCCGGGAGGGGACGACGCACGCGTCGGCGGCGGCCACGAACGGGGTGACGTCGGCGTGGAAGCCGTGCAGCGTGACGCGGTCCTCGAGGTCGAGCACGCGGATCGTCGTGCGCAGCTGCTCCTCGTAGGACTCGTAGCCGGGGAAGACGGCACCCACGATGTCGAGTGACGCATCGGCGCCGCGGTCGCGGAGCTCGACGATCGCGTCGACGGCGACGTCCACGCCCTTGCGGTCGGAGAGCCGGCCGACGTAGAGGACCCGGAGGCCCCCGTCGAGCGCGGCGCGCGCGGGCTGGACCGCGGCGGGGCCGGGCACGCCGTTGTAGACCACCCGGGCGCGGCGCGCGACCCGCGGCAGGGCGCGGGCGAGCACGTCGACGCTGTAGCGGCTGTTCGCGACCACGCTCGTGGCGAGCGCGAGCGGCAGGGCGAGCGCGGTGCCGACGGCGCGCGACGCGGATCCCTCCGCCTCGTGCACGTGGGCGAGGACGGGGCGGCCGGCGAGGCGGCCGACGAGGATCCAGAGCGGGATCGTGACGGTGTTGACGTACACGGCGTCCGGGCGCGTGCGGCGCACGAGGCCGAGACCCGCGGACAGGCCGCGGACGGACTGGCCGACGAGGGCCGCGAAGCCGCGCGGGCGCAGCATGCTCTTGCGGAGCACGGGCGTGGGGGCGCGGTGCACGGTCGCGCCGACGCCCGTGAGCGCGGCGACGAGCGGGCCGTCGGTCGGGAGGGTCACGACGGTGCGGGCGCCGGCGGACACGAGGCCCGCGACGCTCTCGAGCAGCACGCGGTCGGATCCATACAGCTCGGCGCTCGGGTGCGCGACGAGGATCGTGCGGCCGCGGAGGTCGGCGCCGTCGCCGTCGGCCTGCGCGAGCGCGTGCTCGACGCCGGCGAAGGCGGTCACGCGGTCACCCGCGCGGATCCTGCGACGGCCGACGCCGCCGGGTTCGCCGCGGCCTCGGCACGGCGCGCGTCGAGCGCGCCCATGTCGCGGAACCACTTCACCGACGCGAGGGCGAGGTGCCCGGCGTTCGCGAGCATCATCAGCGTGTACACCGCGAGGAACACGACCGGGGCGCCGAGCAGCGCGAACACGATGCAGAGGAAGCCGTAGTCGGTGGGGATCACGAGCAGCGAGCGCAGGAGCGTCGAGCGGCCGGCGTCCGGGGCCGTGGCGCCCGAGACCTGGTGCACGCGCTTGAGCTGGTCGTTGAGGATCATCGCGAAGAAGCTCGCGGCGGCAACGATCGCGTAGACGACGGGGACGAGGAGCCACGCGTCGGAGTCCGTGGCGGGCCAGCGGAACAGCGACACGAGCACCGCGAGGTGCAGCGATGAGATCTTGATGCAGTCGACGACGTGGTCGAGCCACTCGCCCGAGAGCGAGCCGCCGCCGCGGAGGCGCGCGACCTGGCCGTCGGCCGAGTCGAACGCGTAGCCCACCGCGAGCAGCAGCCACACGGCGATGCCGAGCCAGGCCGCGGGCTGCACGAGCGCGATCAGGGCGATCCCGGTGAACGTGAAGGCGGCGCTGATCGCGGTCACCTGGTTCGGGGTCAGCCCCTGGCGGTACGCCCACGCGGCGAGCAGGCGGCCCGCCGGACGGTTGACGCGGATGGAGTACGCGGGCGCGCCCCGGGCCGCCTTCTTCTGGGCGGATGCGAGGCGGCGGACGACGTCGGCGTACGACTCGGCGCGCGCTCCGGTCGCGGCGGTGCCGGCGGTCACCGGCTCTCCTCGAGGAGGAAGGAGGTGCGGCCGGCGTCGCTCGCGCGCAGCTCCGGCTCCCAGCGGGTGGCCGAGCGGATCCCGCGGCTCATGCCGTGCGTCGAGTAGCCGCGGGTCATGCGGGCCGCGAGCTCCTCGTAGCCGTCGGCGATGGCGTCCCAGTCGTACGTCTCCTCGGCGCGCTCCTGCAGGCGGCGGCCGATCGCGACGGCCTCGTCGGCCGCGGCCTCCGCGCCCTCGACGAGCGCGGCGACACCGGCGGCGTCCGACCAGAAGCGGCCGTCCTCGCCGAGCACGTCGCGGTTGAAGACGTTGTCGTTCGCGAGCGTCGCGGTCGCGGCGCCCATGGCGCGCAGCAGCGACGGGTTCGTGCCGCCGACCGAGTGGCCGTGGATGTAGGTGAGCGCGTGGGCGTAGAGCTGGTCGAGCTGCTCCTGGTCCCACACCCCGCCGAGGCGCTGGATGCGCGGGTCGGCGGCGGCGACCTGCTCGATGCGGTCGGTGTACGCGGCGGAGTACGGCGCGGATCCCACGACGACGAGCGGCAGGGTCGCGCCCGACGCGGTGTACCCGTCGACGATGACGTCGACGTGGTTCTCCGGCTCGAAGCGCGCGACGACGAGGTGGTACTGGCCGGGCTCGAGGCCGAGCTCGGCGAGGCGGTCGCTCGCGGGGTCGCGCAGGATGTTGGCGCCGTAGGTGAGCAGCTCCGTCGGGATCCCGAACTCGTGGTCGTAGTAGTCGGCGATGCCCTGGGCGTCCGAGATGAGCGCGTCGGCGTTCTTCACGGCCATCTGCTCGGCCACGCGGTAGTACCTCTTGCCCATGCGGCCCCACTTGCCGCGCTTCCACTCGAGGCCGTCGACGTGCACGGCCGTGGCCGTGCCGCGCGAGCGGATGAGGGGGACGAACGGCGCGTTGGCGGCGTTGAAGACGAAGGCCGCGTCCTGGCGCTTGCCGAGGGCCAGGTGGATCGCGGACAGCGCGGTGTGGCTGAGCGTCTCGATCGACTTGGTCTTGAGCGCGGGCAGGTGCACGAGCGTCATGCCGAGGTGGGTGCGGGGGCGCGCGCGGTTCGCGGAGCGGCAGTAGACGGTGACGTCGTGGCCGCGGGCGGCGAGGCGCTGCCCGATCTCCTCGATGGCGGTCTCGAATCCGCCGTAGGCGGCGGGGACCCCCCGGGTGCCGACCATGGCGATGCGGAGACGACGCGGTTCGATGACAGACATTTCAGTAAGCCCCTACGGGTCGGGTGAGCACCCGGAAGGTGCGCCACATGATCATGACGTCGCCGGTCAGGGACCAGTTCTCGACGTAGTACAGGTCGAGCCGGACGCTCTCGTCCCAGCTCAGGTCGCTCCGGCCGTTCACCTGCCACATGCCCGTGAGGCCGGGCTTGATGAACAGACGGCGGTGCACGTGGCTCTCGTAGCCCTGCACCTCGCGGCGCAGCGGCGGGCGCGGGCCCACCAGGCTCATGTCGCCGACGAGGATGTTCCACAGCTGCGGCAGCTCGTCGAGCGAGTAGCGGCGGAGCACGGTCCCCACGCGGGTCACGCGCGGGTCGCTGCGCATCTTGAACAGCGGCCCGGATCCCTCGTTCGCCTCCGCCAGCGCCGCGAGCTCGGCCTCGGCGGTGACCCGCATCGACCGGAACTTCAGCATGTGGAACTCCTGGCCGGACTTCCCCACGCGCTCCTGGCGGAAGATGGCGCCGCCGGGGCTGTCGATGCGGACGACGACGGCGATGAGGAGCATCACGGGCGCGAGCACCACGAGCGCGAGGCCGGCCACGGCGATGTCGAGGGCACGCTTCATCACGTGCTTGCCGCCCTCGAACTGCGGGATCTCCACGTGGATGAGAGGGAGGCCCTCGACCGGGCGGAAGTGGATCCGCGGGCCGGCGACGTCGGTGAGGCGCGACGCGAGCACCAGCTCGATCGACGAGCCCTCGAGCTCCCAGCCGAGCGTGCGGACGGCGTTGCTGCCGGCGCGCGGCTGGCTGGCGACGATGACGGCGTCGGCGGCGGTGCGGGCAGCGGCCGCGGCGACGGATCCGAGGTCGGAGACGACGGGGATCGTGCGCCCGGCGACCTCGAGGCCGTCGAGGTGGTCGTCGATCGCGACGCCCACGACCGCGTAGCCGGAGGCGGGACGCAGCAGGATCTGCGCGGCCACGTCCTCCACGTCGGCCCGGGCGCCCACGACCACCACGCGGGAGAGGTGCGCGCCCTGGTCGCGGCGGCGGATGAGCCACTGGCGCCAGGTCCACCGGCTCACCAGCAGCGCCACGACGCCGAGCGGGAACGCGAGCACGACGTAGCCGCGGGCGATGTCGACCTTGAGGAGCAGGAAGCCCACCGCGAGCGCGCCGAACGTGATGGCCGACGCGTTGACGACCCGCTTGTACTCGGAGACGCCGACGCCCACGATGCGGGCGTCGCGGGTGCGGAAGGCGCCGAGCACGGCGATCCACGCGGCCACCACGATCACCGAGACGATGCCGTAGTCGAGCTGCATCGAGCCGGCGTCGACGGCCGCGTCCCCCGTGCCGAAGCGCGTGAACTGGGCGACGAGGACGGTGGCGACGATGATCGCCCAGTCGCTCGCCATGAGGCGGGTGCGGTAGTCGCGGGCCCAGCGACGGCCCGACGGGACGGCGGGCGCGACGGGTGCCACGCCGGATCCGATGATCGGGCGGTGCGCCGAGCGGCGCTCGGTGCGCAGGCGGGTGCGCTCGCCCCGGGTCGCGGGGCGGTTCCTCGTGGTGCTCATCGCGTGCCGGGCAGCGCGTCGAGCGGTCGCGGGGTGTCGGAGGGGCGGGTGGGCGCGTTCGGGCGCGGACGGCGGGTACTGTCCTGCGCCGATGACGGGTTCATCGGGTGTGTGCCTGCGTTTCGGGTTACAGGTGGGTGATGCGGGGTGCGACGCGGTCCGGGAAGACCTCGTCAGGTCCACGGCTCGGGGAAGGACAGGCTGGGTGGGCCTCGTCCGGGAGCGTCCATCGCGGGTACGACGGGTGAACAGCGGGTGGTGACGGTGGCAATGCTAAACGCACCCTGTGCCCCGTCGCCCCTCCCCCTTCGGGGGACGGATGTCCCCCGGACCCCGTCGGGTGGCCTCCGCGGCCGCGCGCGGCGACGGCGGGACGGACCCCGTCCGCCCCGCCGCCCGCTCCCCCGGGACACGGTCCCCGACCGTGTCCCCCGTCGCCGGTCCCGCGGTCCCCCGACCGCGGTCCGGCCGTCCTCAGCCGGCCGTCGCGCCGATCACGCGGGCGCCGGTGGCCACCCCGCGCAGCGTCGCGACCGCGGCGGGCACCGCGACGGCGACCGTGGCCTGCTGCGCCTGCATCTCGCTCGTGAGCCGCCAGCCGGATCCGAGCACCTTCCGCCCCACGACGTCGAGGCTCGTGCGGTCGTTCCCCGTGGCCGCGGTGAACGCCCCGACCGTGTCGTGGACGGCCGGGTCGCCGGGGCCGCGGGCCCACACGATCGCCCACCGCGGGCTCGAGGCGACGTCGCGCTGGTAGACGTTGCCCGCGGTCGTGATCCCCATCTGCGTGGCGGAGCGCTCGTGCGAGTGGTCCTCCACCGCGAGCAGCGCGTTGCCCGTGCTGCCCTGCATCACGTTGTCCGCGACCTGGATGTCGGTGACGATCCACGTGACCGTCGGGTCCGGCAGCTGCTGCCGCGGATCGTGGCCCGCCTCCCCCAGGTTCGCCGCGCGGCGGGTGCCCTGCGCGATGTCGACGTCGCGCCTGTTGCCGGAGAAGGTGTTGGCCCAGACCTGCGCGTGGCCGGAGTCGTCGATCCAGAGGCCGGCGGCTCCGTTGCCCGCCGCGACGTTGTCGACGAACGCGAGCTGCGCGGAGAGCTCGAACACGACGCCGTTGCCCGTGTTCGCCAGCACGTCGTTCCCCGCCACCGTCGCGTCGTAGATCGACTCGTCGAACCAGAGGCCGTTGCCGGCGCTGCGGAGGAACGCGCTGTCGATCACGTCCACGTCGCGGCTACGGGTGATCTTGAACCCGCCCGAGACGGGGGCCCGGTTGAAGCCCTCGGTGTTGTCGTCCGCGACCAGGAGCTGGGAGGCGCGGAGCCGGTCGGCGTAGTTCGCGTGGATCCCGAGCATGCCGTTGCGCGCCGAGGTCACCGCCCGGAGGGTCACGTCCGTGGACTGGACCGAGAGGCCCGTGGTCGCGTTGTCGGTGATCGCGACGTCCGCGAGGGTCACGTTCCGTCCCGTGACGACGACCGCGCCCATGTCCGGCACCGACGGCGCGTAGCGGCGGACGCCGATGCCGCGCACGGTGCTGCCGTCGCCGCGCACGGCGAGGGCGCTCACGCGGTCGCTGGCGCGCACGGTCTGGCTGCCCGGATCCGAGCCGAGGTAGAGGCGGTCGGCGGCGGTGTCGACGAAGAACGTGCCCGCGGTCACCTGGGCGAGCGACGCGACCTGCCGCTGCGCCGCCTGGCCGATCCAGACCTGGTCGGGGTGCGCGGCCATCGGACGTGCCGGGTCCACGAACGCCCAGCCCTCCCGCGTGCCGTCGGGGGCGCCGCGCGTGTAGGTGGGGCTCGCGTCGAAGGTCACGTCCCAGCCGGAGGCGTACCGGATGGATCCCGATGCGGTCCACGAGGTCAGCGTGCGGCTGCCGTCGAGCCACACCGCCTCGCCCGGGTACGACTGCAGCGTGAGCGCCTTGCCGGCGGGCATCACGACGGTCTCGCGGTAGGTGCCGGCGCGGACGACGATCGTGCGCCCCGACGGCGCCGCGTCGACGGCCTTCTGGATGCTCGCGTACGGCGACGCCTTCGTGCCGGCGCCGGTGTTCGAGCCGGTGGGCGACACGTAGACGCCGTCGGCGGGTGCCGGGTAGGTCGTGGTGCCGACCGCGGCGGAGCCGGATCCCGTCCCGGGCCGCGCGTCGCCGCGGGGCACGGTCTGCTCCGGGTCGGACGAGGTCGGCGCGGGGGCGGTGGGGGTCGGCGTCGGAGTCGGCGTCGGCGTCGGGGTCGGGGTCGGGGTCGGGGTCGGGGTCGGGGTCGGGGTCGGCACCGGCGATGCCGCTGTCGTGAGCGGACGGACCGTCACGTCGTCGAACGCGACGGCCTGCGTGGGCGACGACGAGGAGAGGTACGACCAGACGCGGGTCGCGGATCCGGCGGTCAGGCGGGCGGCGCCGGAGTCGACCGCGGCGGCCTGCCACGCGGGCACCGCGGCGCCCAGCGGCCAGACGCGGGCGTCCACCGCGACCGCGGACGAGCCCGACACACGCGACTGAACGTTGAGCACCTTGCCCGGCGCCAGCCCGCGCGCGACGACGACCTCGGCCACCACGGTCGTCTGGGCGGCGGTGGATCCGTTCACGCGCACGACGGACAGCCGGGCGTCCCCCGCCGGGTCGATGCGGACGCTCGTCTGGTAGTACGACGAGCCGGTCACGCGCTGCTGCAGGCCGGCGTAGACGCCGCCTCCCGCGGACGGGATCCTCGGCAGCATCACCTTCATCGTCGCCTCGGCGTCGGCGGAGACCGCGGCGGGCAGCGTCGCGGAGACGGAGGCACCGGAGCGCGGCAGGTCGACGACGCCCTGCGTGCCGTTGACCCGGAACGCCGACGGCAGGTCGTACGCGTAGGCCGCCGATCCGGGGGCCGTGCCCCAGCCGCCGGTCGCGCTGCGCGTGAACGCGTCGGAGAAGACCGGGGTGCCCGCGACCAGGTCCTGGCCGCCCGCGGCGGACGCGGGACCGGCGGCGACGAGCGCGGCGGGCAGGACGAGCCCGGCGGCGACCGCGAGCGCGATCGCGTGCCGGGGGCGGACGGAGCGGGTCGAGGAGGTGGAGCGGAGGGAGCGGGGCGTGCCGTTCATGGGACGGTCCTTGCGTGGGCGCGGCGGCGGATGGCGGTGGATGCCCGTCCGGGGACGGGCTCGTGGGTGCTCGTCCCAGGTTCCGTCGCGGCCGCCCGCCGGTCGCGGCGCAGGGGCCAGTAGTCGTACTCATCCCGCCGGATGCCGCACTGGTCGCCGCCCTGACGCCGCCTCCCGGCCTACCGGCGCCCCTACCGGCGGCCACCGCGTCGGGCGCGGTGACGCGAGGAGGCGCGCGCGCACGACAGGACGGGCCGACCCCCGAGGGGATCGGCCCGTCCTGTCGTGCGCGCGCGGGATCAGCCCACGTCGGCCCCGAGCTCGCGCGCCCCGGTCAGCCAGCCGATGAGGCCCGCCACGGCGCCGATGAGCGGCACGGCAACCTGGGTCTCGACGCGGCGCACCTCGTCGGTCAGCCGGAAGCCGGAGCCGACGACCGGCCGCCCGTCGACCGCGAGGGCGGTGCGGTCGTTGCCGGTCGCCGCGCTGAACGCCTGCACGGATCCGTACACGGCCGGGTCGCCGGCGCCGCGGGACCAGATCACGGCCCAGCCGGGGCGGTTCCCGGCGTCGCGCTGGTACACGTTGCCGGAGGTCGTGATGCCCATCTGGCCGGCCGAGCGCTGGTGCGAGTGGTCCTCGACGGCCAGCAGGGCGTTCCCGGTGGATCCCTGCATCACGTTGTTCGCGATGTCGATGTCGGTCACCACCCACGTCACGGTGGGGTCCGGCAGCTTCTGGCGCGGGTCGTGGCCGGGCGTGGAGAGGTTCGACGCGCGGCGCGTGCCCTGCGAGATGTCGATGTTCCGGTCGTTCGCGACGAACGTGTTGTTCCAGATGTCCACGTGTCCGGTGTCGTCGATCCAGACGCCCTCCGCGCCGTTGCGGGCCACCACGTTGTCGACGATCGCGATGGTCGCCGAGAGCTCGAAGGCGACGCCCGATCCCGAGTTGTCCATCACGTCGTTCCCCGTGACGTTCGCGTCGTGGACCGACTCGTCGAACCAGAGGCCGTTGCCGGCGTTGCGGAGGATCGCGCTGTCCTCCACGTCCACGTCGCGGCTGCGGGTGATCTTGAACCCGCCGGAGACGGGTGCCCGGTTGAATCGCTCGGTGTTGTTGTCGGCGACGAGCAGCTGCGAGGCGCGCAGCCCGTCGGCGTAGTTCGCGTGCATCCCGAGCATGCCGTTGCGCGCCACGGTGAGCGCGGTCGCCTTCGCGCCGGTCGCCGTGATGGAGATGCCCGTGGTGGCGTTGTCCGTGATCACGAGGTTCTCGACCGTGACGTTCCTGGCCTGCACGACGACCGCGCCGAGGTCGGGCACCGAGGGCGCGTAGCGGCGGATCCCGATGCCGCGCACCGTGCTGCCGTCGCCGCGCACGCTCAGCGCCTGCACGAGGTCGCTCGAGCGCACGGTCTGGCTGCCCGGGTCGGATCCGAGGTGGAGGCGGTCCGCCGCGGTGTCGACGAAGAACGTGCCGGCGGCGAGCTTGTCGCGTGACGCGACCTGCTTCTGCGCGGTCTGCCCGATCCACACCTGGTCGGGGTGCGCGGCCATGGGGTACGCCGGGTCCACGAACCGCCAGCCGACCGCCGTGCCATCGGGCTTGCCGCGCGTGTAGGTGGGGCTGGCGTCGAACGCGACGGTCCAGCCGCTGGCGTAGCGGGTGGATCCGGAGGCCGTCCAAGAGGAGACCTGGCGGCTGCCGTCGAGCCACACCTTCTCGCCCGGGTACGACTGCAGCGTGAGCGCCTTGCCCTGCGGCATCACGACCGACTCGTGGTAGCTGCCCGCGCGGACGACGATGGTGCGCCCGGCGGGGGCGGCGTCGACGGCCCTCTGGATCGTGGCGTACGGCGACGACTTCGAGCCGGATCCGCCGTTCGAGCCGGTCGGCGCGACGAACACCGCGTCGGAGGGCACGCCGTACGCGGTGGATCCGACGGGCGCGGAGCCCGCGCCCGTGCGGGCGTCGCCGAGGGAGACGCCCTGCTCGGCGTCGGACGAGCCGGAGCCGGAGCCGGCACCGGGAGCGGGCGCGGGGGCGGGCGTCGTCGGAGCGGGTGCCGGCGTCGGCGCGGGTGCCGCGACCGGCGCCGTCAGCGGTCGGACCGCCACGTCGTCGAACGCGATCGCCTGCGGCCCGGACGACTTCGAGAGGTACGACCACAGGCGCGTGCCCGTGCCCGAGGCGAGGCGGGAGGCGCTCGTGTCGACGGCGGCGGCCTGCCAGCCGGGGACGGCCTGGCCGTCCACCCACGCGCGGGCGTCGATCGCGACCGCGCCGGATCCGGAGACGCGCGACTGGATGGTCACCACGCGGCCGGGCGTGACGCCACGGGCGACGACGGTGTCGCCGACCACGGTGGACTGCGCCGCGGTGGATCCGGTCACGCGCACGACCGAGAGCCGCGCGTCGCCCGCGCTGTCGACCCGCACGCTCGACTGGTAGTAGGAGGAGCCCGTCACGCGCTGCTGGACTCCCGCGTAGACGCCGTTGCCCTGGGCGGGGACGCGCGGGATCAGCACGCGCACGGTGGTCTCGCTGTCGACGGGGGCCGCCACGGGCAGGGCGGCGGACGCGGCGGTGCCCGCCCGCGTGAGGTCGATGACGCCCTGGGCGCCGTTCGCGCGGAACGCGGAGACGCCGTCGTAGGAGTACGCCCCGGTGCCCGAGGCGGCGCCCCATCCCCCGGTCGCGCTGCGGGCGAAGGAGTCGGAGAAGACGGGGGTGCCCGCGGCGAGGTCCTGCCCGGTCGCGGCGCCCGCGGTCTGCGGGGCGACGAGCGCGGCCGGGACGGCGAGGCCGACGGCGACGGCGAGCGCGATCAGGTGGCGGGCGGGGCGGGGGCGTGATGCGGGTGCGGCGTGCGCCGCGGTCCGGGTGGGGATCGATCGGGTGTGTGGGGTGCGGTGGCGCATGCGGGCGGGTCCTCGCTCGGATCGATCCGTCAGACAGGCTGATGAAAACCCACCAGACGGGTGGGGTTGGTTGAATGTAACCCAGCAACAGCCTGTTGTGTCCCCCGAACGGAGGTCACGGCCGCCGCGACGGGGGCGCGCCCCCGGGATCAGCGGGATGCCCCCCGTTCGGGTATCCCGCTTCCGCGGTCGGCCAGGTCGCCCGTAAGATCGCCGGAGGTACACCCGCTCCCCGTCGCCCCCACCCAGGGCGGCCGACGTACCCGCGTCGTGAGGAGCAGGAGGACCCCGCCCGGCGTACCCGCACCGGGCTGCACCCGATCCCGCATCCGCGCGTACCCGCGCCCGGAACGCGGACGACCCGAGACACGTGTGCCATGACCCGAATCGGCTACGCCGCCGGTGCCTTCGACCTCTTCCACGTCGGACACCTCAACATCCTCAAGCACGCCAAGAGCCGGTGCGACTTCCTCATCGCGGGCGTCGTCTCCGACGAGATGCTCGAGCTCAACAAGGGCATCACGCCCGTGGTGCCGCTCGCCGAGCGCCTCGAGATCGTCAGCCACATCAGCTACGTCGACCAGGCCCGCGCGGAGACGCTGCCGGACAAGGTCGACACCTGGCGCGAGGTCGGCTTCGACGTCTTCTTCAAGGGCGACGACTGGCGCGGCACCCCGAAGGGCGAGCGCCTCGAGGCCGAGTTCGCGGCCGTCGGCGTGGAGGTCGTGTACTTCCCGTACACGATGCACACCTCCAGCACCCGGCTGCGGCGCGCGCTCGACATCCTCAGCGGCGTGGGCGCGCCCGCGGCGGCACCCGCGGCGACGCTGGCCCAGCCCGCCGCGCACAGCTCCCCCGCGCTCGTCGGCCGCTAGGCCGCGCTACGTGGCGGCGCCCGCTGACTATTCCAGCCCCCTCATACCGAACCGCATCGTCATGTCGACGCTTTAAGCATTAAAATACAGCTCGCGTAGCGGCCACAATTCAGACTGAAGTACTGACCTGGAGTCTACTCATTTTCGTGCAAGATATCAGTAATTAGAGATGGTGGTTACGAATGCCTCGAGTCGATCCCCTACAAAATGCGGTCGCCGCATATGCATCCGAACACTGGACGGATTCCGAATGGCGCACGCTTGGGCGCGAGACCGGAACTACAGACATCCTGAACGCGCACTCTCGACTGTATAGGTCGCTGGGGTTTGGTGACGACGACTACCCAGATGCGGCTCTGTCTGTTCTTGGACAGGTACTATCGGAAGCCGTAGACGAGGAGTCAGGAGAAGCTGGACGAATGGAACTCTTCGCCGATTCCATGCCTGACTTGCCGCAGTGGATTGCCTCCAGCGCACCTCCCCGCACAAAGCGACTCTTCAAAGAATATCTAGAGGCACGAGACGCATCAGAAATACCTGCAGCATGGCGAGGCGATGACGCCGACGGGGAACCGGTTGATGCTACGAGCGAAGTACCCGCGTGGGCAAGAAAAACTCCGCCGCTCATCTTTCCCGAGTTTACGGACTCGGAGATCGGATTTGTCTCAGGAGAGATAGAGTCGAATGCCGCTCGATCGCTTTTTATTGTACATGGCCACGACGAAGCAGCGCTAAACTCAATTCGCATTTACGTACATAAGCTGACAGGGATCATGCCTGTATCGCTGGCAGAAGAGGCCGGCCGCGGGCAGACTATCATCGAGAAATTTGAAGCCGTAGGTGATGATGCCTCCTATGTAATCGTCTTACTGACGCCGGATGACGTGGGGCAGACATTAGGCTCGCACCAGGCCGGCATCAAGCCGGATCCTAGGGCGCGTCAAAACGTAGTCTTGGAACTCGGATATTTTATTGGCAAACTGGGTCGCAGGAACGTTGTCGTCGTGGACGCGGATGTGGAACGCCCATCAGACCTTGCTGGGCTGAGCTATGTGCAGTATCCAGGATCCAACTGGAAGGACGCACTCCGAACTGAATTACAGGCCGCGTCCCTTTGACGCATTGAACCGCGGAACTTCGACTGACAAAACATTGCCCGATGTTTTGCCTCACCAAGAGACAAACGTTTCCAAAAATCCGCGCCAGCCAAAGTGGGTAACGCGCCGAACCGATCCTTATCATGTGGGGGTTGCCTGCTAGAAGGCGCGATGGCTTAATCGCACGGGCAGAGCGCCTTCTCTAGCGCTATGCCGCCAGCCGGTCCGCCGCGCGCTCGGTCGCCGCGATGAGCGCGTCGAGGATCCCCGGCTCGTCGAACGCGTGCCCGGCGTCCGGCACCATCGTGAAGCGCGCCTCGGGCAGCGCCCGGTGGAGGTCCCACGCGGTGACGGCCGGGGTGCACATGTCGTAGCGGCCCTGCACGATCTCGGTCGGGATGCCCCGCAGCAGGTGCGCGTCGCGGATCAGCTGCCCGTCCTCCATCCAGCCGCCGTGCATGAAGTAGTGGTTCTCGATGCGCGCGAACGCGAGCGCGTACGTCGGCTCGGCGAACCGCGCGACCACGTCGGGCTTCGGCAGCAGCGTGATGCCCGACGCCTCCCAGGTGGACCACGCGACCGCGGCCGGCCCGTGAACCGCAGGGTCGGGATCCGCGAGGAGCCGCGCGTACGCCGCGATGATCCCGCCGCGCTCCACCCCGGGCACGGGCGCCGTGAACGCCTCCCAGCCGTCGGGGTAGACCATGCCGGCCGGCCCCTCGTAGAACCAGTCGAGCTCGGTCGCGCGGAGGGTGAAGATGCCGCGGAGGATGAGGCCGGTCACGCGGGCCGGGTGCGTCTCGGCGTAGGCGAGCGCGAGGGTCGAGCCCCAGGATCCGCCGAACACCAGCCAGCGCTCCACGCCCAGGTGCTCCCGCAGCCGCTCGAGGTCGGCGACGAGGTGCCACGTGGTGTTGACGGAGAGGTCCGCCTCCGGCGTGGAGACGTGCGGCGTGCTCCGGCCGCAGCCCCGCTGGTCGACGAGCACGATGCGGTACCTGGCCGGGTCGAAGAGGCGGCGGTGGGTCGGGCTCGTGCCGCCGCCGGGACCGCCGTGCAGGAAGACGACGGGGATCCCGTCCGGGTTCCCCGAGACCTCCCAGTGGAGGAGCTGCCCGTCCCCCACGTCGAGCATGCCGGTGTCGTGCGGGTCGATCTCGGGGAAGAGGCTCTGCATGCGACGAGCCTACGGGCGGGCGATGCGGGTCCAGCCGGGCGATGCGGGTCCAGCCGGGCGACGCTGTCCGGGCACCGCCGACCACCCCGTCGATCCGCGGGTCGGGTGGGCGCTGCGGCCCGCTCCGCGTACCCTGCGAGGGAACCCACCGCATCCCCGCCCGGAGACGAGGACCCATTGCCCGCCCTGCCCGTGAGGCGTCCCTCCCCGCGGACCGTCGCCCGCGCCGCGCTGACGCCGCTGGCCCTCGGCGCCGTGGCCGTCGTGGCGCGGCCCACCCTGCGCCTGCACCTCCTCCTCTACATGCGCGAGATGGAGGCCGGCATCTTCCCGCAGCACGACGACGTCTCCACGGCCCCGGGCCCGGATCCCGAGCGAATCCTGTTCATCGGCGACATCGGCGTCGCCGGGTACGGCGTGCTCCTCGCCGGGATGGCCATGCCCGCGCAGATCGCCGCCCGGCGCGCGGCGCAGACGGGCCGTGGCGTGGAGTGGGAGAGCATCGCGGCGTACGACATGACCGCGCGCAAGGCCGCCGTGGCCGTCGCCGGCCGCACCTCGGCGCCCCTGGACCTCGCGGTGGTGGCCCTCGGCATCCCGGACGTGCTCGTCGCCACGTCGGTCGAGGAGTGGGTCGACCGGCTGACCGGCATCGTCGGCAGCATCCGCGCCCAGGCGGGCGACGGGTGCCGCATCGTCGTCACGGGCATCCCGCCCATGGACCGCTTCCAGCCGATCCCGATGGTCGCCCGGAAGCTCCTGCAGGCCCAGGTCTCCCGGCTGAACGGGGCGACGGCGCTCCTCGACGACCCGGAGCGCGGCGTCATCCACGCGCCCTATCCCGACATCTCGGGCACGCGCCTGCACGTCCGCGACCGCTTCTCCTACCGCGTGATGCACGCGCACTGGGCCGAGGCGGTCATGCCGTTCCTCGGCGACCCGCGGCCCGTCGACCGCTGACGGGGACGCGAGCTCCGAGCACGGCCGACGGCGAGCCGGACGAGCGGGGTATGACCGGTTATACTCACGGTCATGAAGACCGCCATCTCCGTCCCGGACGTCGACTTCGAGAGATTCGATCGTGTCGCCAAGCGCTTCGGGATGACCCGCTCCGAGTTCTACCGCGTCGCCGGACAGAAGCTCGCCGATGAGCTGGAGGGAGCCGGCAAGGCGGAGCTGACGCGCCTCGCGGACGCTGCCATCGCCGAGGTCGGACAGCCCACCGCCGGCGGGGACTTCCTTCGCGAGTCGGAGCGCATCGCGCGGACCGGTTCGGAGTGGTGATCGCGCGCGGGGATGTCGTGTGGGTCGACTTCGGGGCTCCGAGAGGGTCGGAGCCGGCGAAGATCCGGCCGTCCCTCGTCATCCAGGACGACTGGCTCAACGAGAGCGGCGTCGCCACGATCGTGCTGATCCCGTTCACCTCGCAGGTGCGACTCCAGGCCTTCCCGGGGAACGTGTTCATCCCTGCGGCCGCGTCCGGGCTGGACAAGGACTCGGTGGCGGTGGTCCCTCAGATCGGGCCGGTCAGTCGCGAGTTCATCGAGCCCCACCCCGTGGGCCACCTCCCCGGCTACCTCATGGCGGAGGTGTCGGCCGCGGTGCGGCTCCTCCTCGCCGTGTGACCACCGCCTGCCGCGCACGGTCGTCGTGAGCGACGCGGAGGCGGCGCTGCACGAGTAGGCGCGCCCCGCGCTACCCCTTCTTCTTCTCGCTCTTCTCCATGCGCGGCGCCGTGCCGTCGGCGATCCGGGCGTCGCGGTAGGCGCGCGCCTCGTCCTGGCGGTCCTTCTCCTCGCCGGATGCGACGGGCGCGCGGACATGGGCCTGCGTGTAGCCGAAGGAGTCGACGAGGTCCTGCGCGTGCGGGCGGAGGCGGGCGACGAGCCGGTCGACGTACGCCGTGACGGCGCGGGCGCGCGCGGAGCTGATGCGGCCGTGGATCAGGTACCAGGCCAGGTCGTCCTCGATGAGGCGGAGGCCGAACAGGTCGCGGGTCCAGGTGAGGATGCGGCGCGTGCCGTCGTCCATCGCCCGGCCGGTCTCCGACGCCGGGTCGAGCGCCTCGGTGAACGCCTCCCACTGCAGCAGCTGCGCGTGCGCGCGGGCCGCCTCGATGAGCGCGTCCTGGTGCCGGTTGAACAGCGCCGCGGCCTCGGCCGGCGGCATCTTCCGGGTGGCGCGGAGCGCGGTCGCGATCTCGCCGACCATGGTCTCGACCCGGCCCGTGAGGAGCGCGCGCTGGGTGTCCGGCTCGCGGAGCTGGCCGACGGAGCGGGCGGTGGATCCGCGGTCAGCGAGCGCCTGCCCGAGCGTCCGGAGGCCGGTCGAGCGGAGCGTGCGATCCGCGGCCTGCTCGACGGCGTAGCGCGCGAGCACCCCGAAGTCGGCCTTCGCGAACCGGCGGTTCACGTCGGTGAGCAGGCGCTTCGCGACGAGCTGCAGGAGCACGGTGTTGTCGCCCTCGAAGGTCGCGTAGACGTCGAGGTCGGCGCGGAGCCCGACGAGCCGGTTCTCCGCGAGGAAGCCCTGGCCGCCGCACGCCTCGCGCGCCTCCTGGATCGTGTCGAGCGCGTGCCACGTGCTGAGGGGCTTGAACGCGGCGGCGAGGGTCTCGAGGTCCTGTCGGTCCTGGTCGGTGTCGGTCTTCCCGGAGAACACCGAGTCGAACTGGCCGAGGAGCTCCTCGTGCGCGAAGGACGCGGCGTAGGTGGTGGCGATCCGCGGGATCAGCCGGCGCTGGTGGCGCTGGTAGTCGAGCAGCACCTCCTCGTCGGTGCCGCCCGCGACGAACTGGCGGCGCTGGTTGCCGTAGGTGATCGCGATCTGCAGCGCGATCTTCGCGGCGCTGGTCGCCGCGCCGTCGAGCGAGACGCGGCCCTGCACGAGCGTGCCGAGCATCGTGAAGAAGCGGCGGCCGGGGCTCGCGATCTCCGACGTGTACGTGCCGTCCTCGGCGACGTCGCCGTAGCGGTTGAGGAGGTTCGCGCGCGGCACGCGCACGTGGTCGAAGTGGAGCCGGCCGTTGTCGATCCCGTTGAGGCCGCCCTTGAGGCCATCGTCCTCGCCGCCGACGCCGGGCAGGAACGCGCCGGTCTCGTCGCGGAGCGGCACGAAGAAGCAGTGCACGCCGTGGTTCACGCCCTGGGTCACGAGCTGCGCGAACACGGTGGCCGCGCGGCCGTCGACCGCGGCGTTGCCGAGGTAGTCCTTCCACGCCGCGCGGAACGGGGTGTGCAGGTCGAACTCGCCCGTCTCCGGGTCGTAGGTCGCGGAGGTGCCGATGCTGGCGACGTCGGATCCGTGGCCGGTCTCGGTCATCGCGAACGCGCCGGGCGTCTCGAGCGTCATGATCCCCGGCAGCAGCTCGCGATGGTGGCGTTCGGTGCCGAGGTGCATCACCGCGGAGCCGAACAGGCCCCACTGCACGCCCGCCTTGATCTGGAGCGACGGATCCGCCGCCACGAGCTCCTCGAAGCCCGCGATGTTGCCGCCGTGGTCCTCGAGCCCGCCGACGGACACGGGGTAGGCGCGGTGCACCCCGCCGTGCTCGACGAGGATCCTCAGCTGCTCGCTCACGCGCGCCCGGTGCTGGTGCATGTCGAGGCCCTCGACGCGGTGCAGCTCGGGGCGGCTGGTCAGCTCGCGCGACGAGCGGCGGACGTCGGCCCAGCGCCCGAGGAGCACGCGGCCGAGGCCCTCGACGTCGATCCGCGGCCCGGCGCCCGGCGCGTCCTGGCGGCCGTCGGTGCGGTCGAGGTCCTGCGCGACCTCGGCGTCGACCTCGCCCGCGACCGGCACGGGCGTCCCCCGGAGCGCACCCGCCGCGGGGCCTCGTCCCCTCGTGCCGCGGGTGGTGCTTCGTGCCGCCGTGTCGACCATGGATCCTCCGCCAGTTCGCCTGCGCCGGCGTCCCCGTCGGCACCGGCCACGCTATGCACGGATCCTCCACCTGCCGAAAAACACGTGCCGGGCCTCCAACGCCCTCCCGCGCGGGGCCCCCGCGGCTTGTGGGAACCCTCAGCCGCGGGCGTCGGCGGGGCCCCGACGGGCGCCCCGCGCTCCCCTAGGCGCGATGCCCGCGGGCGCTGACGCGCTGCGGCACGCCCCACGGGTTCGCGGTGCGCAGCGGCTCCGGCAGCAGCGCGTCGGGCACGCCCTGGAAGGCGACGCCGCGGAGCAGCCGGTCGAGCGATGCCGTGCCGACGCTTGTGCCGCGGTCGAGCGTGGTCGCGGGCCAGGGTCCGCCGTGCTGCTGCGCGTCGGTGACCGAGACGCCCGTGGGCCAGGCGTCGACGAGCACGCGGCCGGCGCGGGCGGCGAGCACGCGGATCAGGTCGGCGGTCGCCGCCCCGCCCGCCTCGGCCTCGTCGGCGCCGAGGTGCACGCTCGCGGTCAGCTCGCCGGTGAAGGTGCGGGCGGCGAGGGCCGCGAGGTCGGTGCCGGCCGGGTACTCGACGAGGAGCGCGAAGGGGCCGAAGACCTCGTGCCGGAGGGCGTCGCCCGCGGCCTCGAAGTCGGCGAGGGAGACGGCGGCGATGGTGGGGGTCACGGATCCGTCGTCGCCGGCGGGCGCGCGGCCCTCCGCGACGAGCCGGACGCCGTCGACCGCGATGGCGGCGGCGCGGCCGCCCGCGTAGCCCTCGGCGATCCTCGCGTTGAGCATCCCGTGCGGCGCGACGGCACCGGCCTCCTCCGCGAGCACGGCGTCGAGGCCGTGGCCGGCGGGGATCAGGACGATGCCGGGCGCGGTGCAGAGCTGCCCGGCGGATCCGGCTGCGCTCGCCACGAGGGCCGCCGCGATGTCCTCGCCGCGCTCGGCGGCGGCGCGCTCGGTGACGACGACCGGGTTGACGCTGCCCAGCTCGCCGAAGAACGGGATCGGGTCGGGGCGGGCGGCCGCGACGTCGGCGAGGAAGCGGCCGGCGCGGAGCGATCCCGTGAACATGGCGGCGCGGATCCGCGGGTCGCGCAGCATGGCGAGCCCCGCCTCCTCGCCCTCGACGAGCTGGAGCGTGCCCTCGGGCAGCCCCGCGGCGACGAGCGCGGCGGACGCGGCCTCGGCGACCAGGCGCGACAGCTCCGGGTGGCCCGGGTGCGCCTTCACGACCACCGGGCAGCCGACCGCGAGCGCCGACGCGGTGTCGCCGCCCGCGACGGAGAACGCGAACGGGAAGTTCGACGCCGCGAAGTTCAGGACCGGGCCGACGGGCACGAGGTAGCGGCGGATGTCGGGGCGCGGGGCGGGTGCCGCGTCGGCGTCCGCGTGGTCGATGCGGGCGTCGAGGTAGCGGCCGTCGCGCACGGCTGCCGCGAGGATCCGCAGCTGCACGGTCGTGCGCGTCAGCTCGCCGGCGAGGCGGCCGGGCGCGAGCGCGGTCTCCCGCTCGGCGACGGGCAGCAGCTCGGGGCGGATCCGCTCGAGCGCGTCGGCGACGGCGTCGAGCGCGCGGGCCCGGGCGGCCGGCGCCAGGGCGGCGAGCGGCGCGGCGGCCGCTGCGGCGCGCGCGGCGACGGCGTCGACGGTCGCGGCGACGGAGGGATCCACGGTCGGGTCGGTGGTCGTGTCGGTCTCGTGCGGGGTCATGTCTCTCCTCGGTGGGGGCTTGCGGCTCAGAACCGGAAGCCGCTCGGGAACGGGTCGCTGGGGTCCAGCAGGTACTGTCCCATGCCGGTGATCCAGGCGCGCCCGGTGATGGCGGGGACGATGGCGGGCCGGCCGGCGACGGTCGTCTCCCGGAGGATCCGGCCGGTGAAGCGGCTGCCGATGAACGACTCGTTGACGAACTCGTCGCCGACCGCCAGCTCGCCGCGCGCCCACAGCTCGGCCATGCGCGCGGACGTGCCGGTGCCGCACGGCGAGCGGTCGAACCAGCCGGGGTGGATCGCCATGGCGTGCCGCGAGAGCCTGGCGTCCGATCCGGGCGCGAGAAACTCGACGTGGTGGCAGTGGTCGACCCCGGAGATCTCCGGGTGCGACGGCGCGTCCTGGTCGTTGATCGCGCCCATGATCGCGAGCCCGGCCTGGAGGATCTCCTGCTGCCGCTCCCGGTCGAACGGCAGCCCCAGCGCGTCGAGCTCGACGACCGCGTAGAAGTTGCCGCCGAACGCGAGGCTGTACGGCACGGTGCCGTACCCCGGCACCTCGATGGAGGCATCGAGCCGCTCCACGTACGACGGCACGTTCTCGATCGTGACGGACGCGGCCCGACCGTCCTCCACGTCGACGCGCGCGATCACGAGGCCCGCCGGGGTGTCGAGCCGGATCGTGGTGACCGGCTCCTGCACCTCGACGAGCCCCGTCTCCACCAGCACGGTCGCGACGCCGATGGTGCCGTGGCCGCACATCGGGAGGCAGCCGGACACCTCGATGTACAGGACGCCCCAGTCGCAGTCGTCGCGCGTGGGCGGCTGCAGGATCGCGCCGCTCATCGCCGCGTGCCCGCGCGGCTCCGTCATGAGCAGGAGCCGTAGGTGGTCGAGGTGCTCGATGAGGTGCAGGCGGCGCTCGTTCATGGTGGAGCCGGGGATCACGCCGAAGCCGCTCGTGACGACGCGGGTCGGCATGCCCTCCGTGTGCGAGTCGACGGCGTGGAAGACGCGGGAGGACCTCATGCCTCGATCATCGCCCGGCGAGGTGGTCGAGCGCGCGGCGCGTGTCGCGCGTGACCTGCTCCGCGATGGCGGCGGGCAGCGGCGCGCGCGGCGGACGCGTGGGGCCGCCCGTGCTCTCGCCGGCCACGTCGATCGACAGCTTGATGGCCTGCACGAACTCGGTGCGTGAGTCCCAGCGGAAGACGGGCACGAGGTGCTTGTACAGCTCCTTCGCCTCCTCGATGCGGCCGCTCGTCGCGAGCCCGTACAGCTCGACGGCCTCGCGCGGGAACGCGTTCGGGTAGCCGGCGAACCAGCCGACGGCGCCCATGATGAGCGACTCGAGCAGCAGGTCGTCGGCGCCCGCGATGACGTCGAGGCCCGTGAGGTCCTGGATCTCCGTCACGCGGCGGATGTCGCCGGAGAACTCCTTGATCGCCACGACGTTCTCGAGCGCGTCGAGGCGCTGGAGGAGCTGCGGCGTGAGGTCGACCTTGGTGTCGAACGGGTTGTTGTAGGCCATGATCGGCAGGCCCACCTCGTCGACGCGCGCGTAGTGCTCGACGACCTCGTCGTCGCTCGCCCGGTAGATGGTGGGCGGGAGGAGCAGCACGCCGTCGGCGCCGTCCTCGGCCGCGATCTCGGCCCACTTCTTGGCCTGGTGCCAGCCGACGCCGTGCACGCCGGCCACGACGATCCCGCGGTCGCCGACGGTCTCGACCGCGACCTGCACGACCTTGCGGCGCTCCTCGTCCGTGAGCGAGGAGTACTCGCCGAGCGATCCGTTCGGGCCGACGCCGCGGCAGCCGTTCGACATGAGCCAGTCGCAGTGTGCGGCGTACGCGTCGTAGTCGACGGCGAGGCCGGCGGGGGCCGACGCGTCCTCGCGGAACGGCAGCGTGGTGGCGACGACGACGCCTCCGAGGTCCAGGGCGGGTGCGGTCAAGGGGTGTCCTTCCGGTCGGTGGTGCGGGGAGGTGCTGGGGTGGTCGGGGGCGCGGGGTCGCGCGGCGGGTCGCTGCCCGCGGGCGGGTCGTCGGCGGGCGGCGGGTCCGCGACGCCGGCGGGCGGCGGGTCCGCGACGCCGGCGGGCGGCGGGTCGTCGACGCCGGGCGCGGCCGCGGCGAGGGACGGGGGTCCGGTGTCGCGGCGCTCGTAGGCGGCGGCGAGCTCGCCGAGGCGCACGGGCGAGGCGATGGGGCGGCGGTCGGATCCGGGGCCGGGCGCGGCGGCGGGAGACGCGGCGGGCGCGGATCCGCACGCCGGAGCCTCCGCCGCGAGCAGCTGCTCGACGGTCCGCCCGCAGACGCGGCCCTGGCAGATGCCGAGGCCGGCGCGCGTCGCGAGCTTCATGGAGCGGAGGTCGGTGGACGACGCGGCGCGGGCGGTCGCGCGGATCCGGCCGACGGGCACCTCCTCGCAGCGGCACGCGAGCGTGTCGTCGCGGAGCCAGCCGGTCCAGCCGGGGCGGATCCCGTGCGCGGCCTCGATGCGGCCGGCCACGTCGTGCGCGACGGCCCGGCGGCGGACCGCGGGGGCGACGGCGGCGTCGGACGGGGATCCGCCCGCGGCGCAGTGCCCCGCGACCTCGCCCTCCGCGAGCGCCTGGTCCACTCCCCCGATGCCGGTGATCTCGCCCGCCGCGAAGACGCCAGCCGGCCCGGCGCCCTGGGAGGCGTCGACCTCGACGAAGCGGTCGGCGCCGATGCGGCAGCCCGCGGCGATCGGCAGCTCGAGCCGGGGCGTGAACCCGTGGCCCACGCACACGGCGTCCACGGCGATCCGCCGCTCGGTGCCGGGGATCGGTGCCCACGAGGCGTCGAGGCGCTGCACGGTGACGGCGTCGACGCGGTCGGTGCCGTGCGCCGCGACCACCGCGCTGCCGGTGGAGTAGCCGATCCGCTCCCGCGCCAGCACGGAGACGTACCCGGCGAGCTCGGCGGCCTTGTGCGGGGCGCGGGCGAGGCCGAGCGGACTGCGCAGCCACCCGCGGGCGAGTCCGGGCACGCGCGCGGCCTCGTGGATCCCGACCACGCGCGCCCCCGCCTGCACGAGCGACACGGCGACGGGCAGGAGGAAGGGCCCGGCGCCCGCGACGATCACGCGGTCGCCGATCGCGACCCGCTCGCCCTTCGCGAGCGCCTGCGCGGCGCCCGCGGTGAAGACGCCCGGCAGGTCCCAGCCGGGGAAGGGCAGCGTGCGGTCGTGCGCGCCGGTCGCGAGCACGAGCGCGTCCGGGCGGAGGGCCAGCGGCTCGCGGCGGGATCCGTCGACCTGGCCGACGAGGACGTGCACGACGGCGGCGGGCGGCGCGGACGAGTCGGCGACGGCGGGCGCGTCCGGTGCCGGCCGCTCGATCGCCCACACCTGCGCGCCCGTCACGATCTCGCAGCCGTCGTCGGCCGCGAGCCGTCCGCGGAGCGCGGTGAACGCGTCCCAGCCGTGGTGCAGGATCCGCTCGCGCGCGGCGGGCCGCGTCGCCGGCAGGTGCCGCCAGTACTGGCCGCCGAGCTCGTCGGACGCGTCGAGCAGCGTGACGCGCGCCCCGCGACCGCGGGCGGCGACCGCGGCCGCGAGCCCTGCCGGTCCCGCGCCGATCACGACGACGTGCCGCCGGTCGTCCGCGCCGCTCACGACGCCTCCCCCGCGCGCGCGTCGGGCACGGTCGCGCCCGGCCCGGTCTCGACCACGTCGCCCTCGACCGCGCGGCGCTGGCAGGCGCGGACGTCCGGCAGCCCGTTCACGGTGACGGTGCAGTCGAAGCACACGCCGATCCCGCAGAAGACGCCGCGGGGCCGGCCGGCGCTCGCGGTCGTGCGCCAGGCGAGCGTGCCGGAGGCGAGCAGCGCGCCCGCGATGGTCTGGCCGCCGACGCCCTCGACGGGATCCCCGTCCATGGTGAAGCGCACCGCCTCGGCGGGTCCCGGGCGGATCGGGTCGCGCGCCGGATCCACGCGCCGCGGCGTCATGCGCGCGCTCCGGCCGCGTCGGTGGGCAGCGCGAGGCCGGGCGCGGCGGCTCCGGGCGCAGCGCCCCCGGGCATCGGCAGCCCGAGCGAGGCGCGCGCGACGGAGAAGGGCCGCACGTCGAGCGGGGTCGCCTCGCCCGTCATCTGCGCCACGATGAGGTCCGCGGTCGCGACCGACAGGCCGATGCCGGCGCCCTCGTGCCCGCTCGCGTGCCAGAGGCCGGGCAGTCGCGGATCCGGCCCGACGACCGGCAGGTGGTCGGGCAGGTACGGGCGGAAGCCGCCGTAGGAGCGCATCGCGTTCGCCTCGACGAGGAAGGGGAAGAGCCGCACGGCCTTCGCGGCGAGCTCCTCGAGCACGGCCACGCGCAGCGACGCGTCGAAGCCCACGCGCTCGCGGCTGGATCCGATGAGCACCGTGCCCGACGGCGTCGACTCCACGACGCCCGAGGTCTGCAGCGCCCCGTCGCCGGATCCGACCGCGCCCACGTAGTCGCCGTCGTAGACCTTGTGCCGGATGCGGTGCGGCATGCGCGTGGTGACGAGCACGACGCCCCGCCGCGGCAGCACGGGCAGCTCGACGCCGAGGGTCCGCGCCACCTCGCCCGACCACGGTCCCGCCGCGATCAGCACGTCGTCCGCGGCGATGTCGCCCGCGCTCGTCCGCACGCCGCGGAGCGCGCCGTCCGCGTCGAGCAGCGGCCCGATGACCTCGACCCCGGTGCGCACGACCGCGCCCGCCCGCCTGGCCGAGGCGGCGAGCGCCTCGGTCGCGATGGCGGGCTGCACCTGCGCGTCCTCGGGGTAGTGCACGGCCGCGGTGATCGCGGGGTTCAGCCACGGCTCGAGCTCGAGCGCCCGACGCCGGTCGACGGGCACGGCGTCGACGCCCGCGGAGCGCTGGGTGGCGGCGAAGGCGAGGAGCGGATCCGCGCCCTCGTCGGTGGTCGTGACGACGAGCCCGCCCTTGGGCTCGTACTCGATGGAGGGCAGCGCGTCGCCCAGCTCGTCCGCGAGCTCGGCGGCCACCTCGGGCCAACGGCGGGCGGCCAGCTGCGCGAGCTCGAGCTCGGCGCCCGGCCCCTTGTCGGACACGAGGATGTTGCCCTCGCCCTGGGCGCTCGTGCCGGACGCGACGGCGGCGCGCTCGACGACCGTGACGCGCATCCCCGCACGGGCGAGCGACCGGGCGCACGCGGCCCCGACGATGCCGCCGCCCACGACGACCACGTGACGCGTCATGGTGTCCCTGCTCTCACGGGTGGATGCGCCTCGGGGAGGCGGGTGGCGTACGGCGGTGACAGTAATATGTCACACATCGCCGCGTAGGGGAAGCGGGGCGGTGCCGAGCGGATCAGGCGTCGTGGTCGACCCGGGACGCGCCTGCATCCGCCGCGGGCTCGTCCTCGCCGCGCCCCGCCCACCAGCCGGTGGCGTGCCGGATGTGCCGCACCATCAGCTCGTGCGCCCCGGATCCGTCGCCGGCGACCAACGCCCGCAGCAGCTCATGGTGCTCGGCCGCCGAGGCGTCGAGGAGGCTGCTCTCCTTCATCGACGCGAGGCCGACGAGGCGCGTGCGCGAGCGGAGGTCGGCGATGGCCGCCGTGAGCACGGGGTTGCCGAGCATGCGCGTGAGGGAGAGGTGCAGCTCCTGGTCGGCCTCGAGGTACGCGCGGAGGTCCCCCTCGCGCGCGCCCTGCTCGATGCGGTCGGCGAGCGCCTCGAGGCCGGGCAGCGCGCCCTCGGGCAGGTGCCCGGCGAGCCGCGCCATGGCCGGCGCCTCGAGGAGCTGCCGCACCTGCACCAGGTGGCCGAGCTCCTCGTCGCTCACGGCGGTGACGCGGAAGCCCTTGTTGCGGACCGTCTCCACGAAGCCGCGCTTCTCGAGCTCGAGCACCGCCTCGCGGACGGGCGTGGCCGAGACGTCGAAGCGCACGGCGAGCGTGGGCACGGTGATGAGCGTGCCGGGTTCCAGCTCGCCCGAGACGATGGCCGCGGACAGGGCCTGGTGCACGTGCTCGCGCAGGCTCTCGCGCGGGGGTGCGGGACGCAGTGCGGAGAGGCTCACGCGGGTCCTCCTCTGTGTCAGGACGGGGACCGCTGCTCCCGCATCCAGGACTCCAGGCCCTGGGCGTCGATCGGCAGCGCGTCCGACAGCACGTCGGACCCCGTCTGCGTCACCACGATATCGTCTTCGATCCGCACCCCGATGCCCCGCAGCTCGGGCGGTACCATCCCGTCGTCCGGCGCGAAGTAGAGGCCGGGCTCCACGGTCAGCACCATGCCCGGCTCGACCGCGCGGTCGTAGCCGGCGACCCCGGCGCCCGAGCAGTCGTGCACGTCGAGCCCGAGGTGGTGCCCGATGCCGCACACCAGCCAGCGCCTGTGGTGCTGCCCGGCGGGCGAGAGCGCCTCGTCGACCGAGACCGGCAGGATCCCCAGGTCGTGCAGCCCCTGGGCGATGACCTCCATGGACGCGTGGTGGAAGTCGACGAGCGGCCGACCGGGCGCGACGGCCTCGAGGCCCGCGCGGTGGCTGCGCTCCACGATGTCGTGCACGAGCCGCTGCTCGGGGGTGAAGGTGCCGTCCACGGGGATCGTGCGGGTGACGTCCGCCGTGTAGAGGCTGCGCGCCTCCACGCCCATGTCGAGCAGCACGAGCTCGCCGTCGCGGAGCGGGCCGTCGCAGCGCACCCAGTGCAGCGTCGTCGCGTGCCCGCCGCCACCCACGATGGTGGCGTAGCCGGGGCCGTTGCCGACCGTCCGCGCGTGCCGGTCGAACGTGCCCTGCAGCCAGCGCTCCCCGCCGTGCGCGCGCGCACGCGGCATCGCGCGCACGACCTCGGCGAAGCCCTCGACGGTGTCGTCGACCGCGCGCCGCAGCTCCTCGATCTCCCACGCGTCCTTGATGACGCGCAGCTCGCCGAGCGCCGCCACGAGCGCAGCGTCGCGCGGGACGTCGGCGAGCGCGGACGGCACGCCGGTGACGGCGCCCGCGCGGCGGACGTCGCGGACGCCGGCGAGGTCGGGCGCCAAGCGGCCTGGGTCGCGCACGGGGATCCGGAGCACCCGGTGCCAGTCGGCGTGCGCGGGCGCGGGGCCGACCCAGAGCTCGCCGTGGTCGGCGTCGGAGTAGAAGCGCGGATCCCCCGGGTGCGCGGGCGCGGGCACGTGCAGCACGGCGTCGTGGCCGCCCGGCACCGCGTGCATCACGAGCACCGCGCCCTCGATCTGCACGCCGGTGAGCCACACGAAGTCGCTGTCGGCGCGGAACGCGTAGCGGCAGTCGTCGTTGCGCGTGGGCGCGTACCCGCTCACCACCGCGAGGGTGACGCCGGGCATCGCGGCGCTCAGGCGGTCGCGGTGCGCGGCCGCGGCCTCGACCGCGCCGGGCACGGTGGTCGGCGTGCGGTCCGGCGTGATCCAGCCGCCGGCCATGAGGTCCTGGAACGCGGGCAGCTCCGCGAGGCGCGGCGGGCGGCGGTCCTCGGGGGTGAAGGGGGCGCGCGGCGCCCCGGGGTCCGTGGCGGGCGCCGTGTCGTGGGTCGTGTCGGTCATCGGGGCAGGCCTCCTCCATCGCGGGCGATCGTGTCCATCAGCCGCCCGAGCACGCCGGGCGCTCCGAGGCCGTCGTGCTCGTGCTCGTTCGTTATCCACGCGCGGGCGTTCCCCACGCGCGCGACCGTGTCCTGCTGCAGGCCCGCGTCCACGTACATGTCGTCGTGGTAGATCGCGGCGGCCAGCGGCACCTCGTTGGCGGCGAGGCGGGCCGGGTCGTAGAGCTCCGGCCAGTCGTCGCGGCGGGCCATCTCCTCCACGGCGCCGCGGAACGGGCGCAGCAGGCGGATCTCCTCGAACATCCAGGGGTACATCATCTCGCCGGTGAGCAGCAGCGGCCGGGCGGTCGGCGCGAACGCCGGGTGCCTGCCGCGCTCCCGCTCGGCGGCCCACGCGGTGGCGGGCCGGGTGCCCGACGCGTAGATGCTCTCCTGCATCGCCGCGAACAGCGGGTTCGCCGCGTACGAGGTGAGGCGCATCACCTCGGCGAGCAGCACGTCGGTCGGCTCGCCGCGGTCGTCGAGCGCCTCGTCGAGGAGCGCGTGGATCCGCTCGCGCCCGGGCGCCATGCCGAGGTCGATGCCGATCGTCTGCAGGCGCTCCACGGTGAGCACGTCGCCGTCGGGCAGCGTCACGTCGCCGACCTGGAGCCGGTCCGCGAGGCGGGACAGGATCCCCACGTCGGCCGGGTAGCGCGCGTGGTAGCCGACGTTCTTCCGGACCGTGCGCGGGTAGGTCCGGCGGTAGACCTCCTCGGCGTCGGGGTCGAGCGACGCGAGGCCGCCCGTCACGTAGCAGGCCGACAGGGCCTCCGGCGCGAGCGACAGGTACGTGAGCGTGAGGAACCCGCCGTAGCTCTGGCCGAGCGTCGACCAGCGGCGCCCGCCCTCGAGGTGCTGCCGCAGCGCCTCGGCGTCCTGCACGATCGCGTCGGCGCGGAACAGCGCGAGGTACCGGGCGGCGGACGCGTGGTCGTCGCCGAACCGCATCATCGTGCGCGCCGTCACGGGCGTGCTCCGCCCGGTGCCGCGCTGGTCGAGGAGCACGACGCGGTGCGTGCGGAGGGCGTGGCCGATCCACCCGCCGTCGTCGAGCACGCGCGGCGACTTCCCGCCCGGGCCGCCCTGGAGGTAGAGGAGCGCGGGCAGGTCGTCGCCGCGGCGGTCGGGCGCGACGAGCTCGCGGGCGAACACCGTGATCGTCGCGGTGGGCTCGCCGGCGCGCGCCGCGGCCCAGTCGAGCGGGACCTCGATCTCGTGGTCGGTGACGTGGACGCCGGGGACGGTCGCGGATCCGACGATCACGCCGCCGACCCGCCCGCCGTCTCGATGGCGGTGGTGTCGAGACCGGCCGCGGCGCGCGCGGCCTGCCGCTTGCGGTCCCACTCGGGGTCGATGCGCGGCACGGCGTCGAGCAGGGCGCGCGTGTACGGGTGCTGCGGGCGCTCGAACACGTCGTCGCGCGTCCCCTCCTCCACGACCCTGCCCGAGCTCATCACGGCGACGCGGTCGGAGAGCTGCCGCACGACGGCGAGGTCGTGCGCGATGAAGACGTAGCTGAGCCCGCGCTCGCGCTGGAGGTCCCGGAGCAGCGCGATGACGCGCGCCTGCACCGTCACGTCGAGCGCGGAGACCGCCTCGTCGCACACGATGAGGCCCGGGCTCACGGCGAGCGCCCGGGCGATCCCGATGCGCTGGCACTGCCCGCCCGAGAACTGCGCGGGGTAGCGCTGCGCGTGATCCGGGTTCAACCCCACGCGGTCGAGCAGGTCGCGCACGAGCTGCCCGTGGCCGCCGGGCGTCGTGATGCCCTGGTACCGCAGCGGCGCGCTGATGATCTGCTCCACCGTGTGCCGCGGGTTGAGCGACGACGCAGGATCCTGGAAGACCACCTGCACCTGCCGCCGGAACTCGCGGAGGGCCGCGCCCTTCGCGTGCGTCATGTCCTCGCCCTTGAGCGCGAACGTGCCGGAGGTCGGGTCGAGGAGGTGCGCGATGATCCGCGCGGTCGTCGACTTGCCGGATCCGGACTCCCCCACGATCGAGAGCGTCTGCCCGGTCGGCACGTCGAGGCTCACGCCGTCGACCGCGAGGAAGCGGCGCACCGGCGGTCGGAGCCCGCGGCCGCCGCGCGTCACGTACTCCTTCGTGAGGTCGCGCGCGGAGAGGAACGGCTCGGGCGTCGCCGCGGCGGGCGCGGTCGAGGTGGATGCGGGCGCGGAGGCGTCGTGGCGGCTCATGATGCGGGTCCCGTCGTCTGGCGGTCGTATGCGGCGTCGATGCGGGGGATCGCCTCGAGCAGGGCGTGCGTGTACGGATCCTCCGGCGCGGTGAACACGCGCTCGGTGGTGCCGCTCTCGACGCGGTGCCCGCCCTGCATGACGAGCACCTCGTCGGCGAGGGAGGACACGACGGCGAGGTCGTGGGTGATGACGAGCATCCCCATCCCCGTCTCCGCGCGGATGGAGCGCATGAGGTCGAGGATCTGCGCCTGCACCGTCACGTCGAGCGCGGTGGTCGGCTCGTCGGCGATGAGCAGCTCGGGCTCGAGGCACAGCGCCATCGCGATCATGATGCGCTGCCGCATGCCGCCCGAGAACTGGTGCGGGTAGTGGTCGACGCGCGTCGCGGCCTCCTTGATCCCCACCCGGTCGAGCGCCGCGACCACGGTCGACCGCACGGACTTCCGGGAGCCGGAGCGATGCGACCGGTAGGCCTCCTCGATCTGCAGCCCCACCGTGTAGTAGGGGTTGAGCGAGGAGAGCGGATCCTGGAACACCATCGCCATGCGGTCGCCGCGCATGGCCCGCAGCTCCTTGTCGCTCCGGCCGACGAGCTCCTCGCCCGCCAGCTTGATGGATCCGGTGACCTTCCCGCCGCGCGGCACGAGGCCCATCACCGCGAGCGAGGTCATCGACTTGCCGGACCCGGACTCGCCCACGATGCCGAGGGTGCTGTCCGGCTCAACCCGGAAGGAGAGGTCCTTCACCACCTCGACCGGCCCCCGCGAGGTGGGGAACGCGATGGTGAGGTGCTCGACCTCGAGGAGCGGGGTCCCGGGGACGGCGCGGGCGGGCTGGTGGTGCGGTGCGGTGGCGGTCACGAGGTGATCCTCACTCGGGGGTCGAGCACGGTGTACAGCACGTCGACGACCACGTTCCCGACTACCACGAAGGCCGCGGCGAGGAGCGTGACGCCCATGATGACGGGCTGGTCGTTCTTGGCGATGGAGTCGGCGGCGAGCTTGCCGACGCCGTTGAGGCCGAAGACGCTCTCGGTGATCACGGCCCCGCCGAGCAGCCCGGCGAAGTCCATGCCGAACAGCGTCACCACGGGCGTGAGCGACGGCCGGAGCGCGTGCCGGCGGATCACGAGCGCCGCGGACAGGCCCTTGGCGCGCGCCGTCCGCAGGTAGTCCTCCTGCAGGGTGTCGATCACGTTGGCCCGCACGATCCGCGCGTAGATGGCCGCGTAGCCGAGCGCGAGCACCAGCCACGGCATGAGATACGAGTCGAACCACGCGACGGGGTCGTCGCCGAACGCCACGGACTGCGGGAACGGCAGCACCTGCAGCTGCACGACGAGCACGTACTGCAGGAGCAGCGCCGCGAACGTGATCGGCACGCTGATCCCGGTGAGCGCCGCCGCCATGGCGGTCCGGTCCCACACGCTGCCCTGCTTGATCGCGCTGACGAGGCCGCCGGCCACGCCGAAGACGACCCAGAGGACCGCCGCGCCGACCGCGATGGTGACGCTCACGGGGAGGCGGGACAGCATCAGGTCGAGCACGGGCTGCTGCGTCTGGAAGCTGAAGCCGAGGCACGGCGCGGAGCACTGGATCGCGGTGGGGCCGTCGCCGTAGGTGCGTCCGGTGAAGATGCCCGTGATGAAGTCGCCGTACTGCGCCCAGAACGGCCGGTCGAGGCCGAGGAGCTGGCGGATGGAGTCGATCTTGTCCGGCGTGCAGGTCTTGCCGCAGATGGTGACGGCGGGGTCCGGCTGGAGCAGGAAGAAGATCATGTAGGTGAACAGGCTGATGAGCGCGAGCACGATCAGCGCGGATCCGGCGCGGCGGACGAGGTAGCCGATCATGCCGCCTCCCCCTGCTCCAGCGCCGTGCGGAGGTGGTCGCCGAAGACCGTGAACGACAGCACCGTGAGGAAGAGGAACGAGCCCGGCACGATGAAGTACGCGGGGTCCACCGTGTACCAGGTCACCGAGTCGGCGATCATCTGGCCCCACGACGGCGTCGGCGGCAGCACGCCCACGCCGAGGAACGACAGGCTCGCCTCGGTGCCGATGTAGCTCGGCACCGCGAGCGTGGCCAGCACGATGACGGTGCCGCGCAGGTTCGGCAGCACCTCCCGGAAGATGACGCCCATGGAGGACGCGCCGGACGCCCGGGCCGCCTCCACGAAGTCGCGCGTGCGGATCGTCATGGTCTGGCCGCGCACGATGCGCGCCGTGTACGGCCAGCCGAAGACGCTGAGCACCAGGACGAGCAGCGCCGGGCGGTTGCCCGCGGGCAGGGCCGACAGGATCGCGATCATGAAGATGAGCGCCGGGAAGGCCATGAGGAAGTCCATGATCCGTGAGACGACCTGGTCGACGATCCCGCCGAAGTAGCCGGCGACCATGCCCGCGAACACGCCGATCGTCGTGGTGACGACCGTGGCGGAGACCGCGATGAGCAGGGACACCCGGGCGCCGTACGCGATCCGGGCGAACAGGTCGCGGCCGTTCTGCGGCTCGACGCCGAACCAGTGCGAGGCGCTGACGCCGCCGAACGGGCCGAGGGGGAGGCCGCCGAGGACGGGATCCACGGCGTCGGGGTCGAAGGTCGTGGGGCCCCAGCCGGTGATCCCGGACAGGAGCGGAGCGAACACCGCGAGGACCAGGACGATCACCACGAACGCGGTGCTGAGGATCACGGACGGCTTCGACCGGAGGGCGGCGACCACGCGCTTGGCCGGCGTGACGGCCGGCGGCCGTCCCGTCGGGTAGGCGGGGGCCGAGTCGGGCGCGGACGCGCCCTGGAGGGTGGCGGTCACCGCCTACTTCCCCGTGTGGAGGCCGATGGTGGCGTAGTCGATCCCGCCTGCGTAGAGGGGGCTGGAGTAGGCGTTCCGCACGTTCTCCCCCACCACGAGCACCGACTGCGCGAACAGGAGCGGCACGGTCGGGGCGAGCTGCTGGATCTGCTCGTCCAGGTCGCCCCACGCGGTCTTCGCGGCGTCGAGGTCGGTCATGGCCGAGACCTCGTCGATCTTCGCGTTCACGGCCGAGTCGTTCAGCTGCGAGATGTCGTTGTTGCCCTTCGGGCTGATCTGGCGGCCGTCGAACAGGGTCGGGAGGACCGTGCTCGCCGACAGCCAGTCAGGGCACCAGCCCGTGACCGCGGCGTCGTGCTGCTGGGAGGTCGTGCCGATGGTCTCGTAGTAGGTCGAGGTGTCGAGGATGTTGAACTCGACGGTGATGCCCACCTTGGCGAGCGACTGCTGGAGCGCCTCGGCCTGCTTCTGGGAGGAGGGCAGGTTGCGCACGTCGAGGGTCATCGTGAAGCCATCGGGCACGCCCGCCTCGGCGAGCAGCGCCTTCGCCTTGTCGACGTCGCCCGCGCTGTCGGTGCTCGGGTAGAGGTCGAAGTCCTTGTGGCCGGGGATGGAAGGGGTGAGCATCGTGGACGCGGGCTCCGCGATGGAGGGGCCGCCGGCGACGTCCGCGAGGGACTTCTTGTCGATCGCGTAGGAGATCGCCTGCCGGACGCGCACGTCGCTGAGATGGGGCTTGGTCGTGTTGAGCCCCAGGTAGGTGGTGCACGCCTGGTCGCCCGTCACGGTGCGGGCCTTGATCTGCGGCGTCTGGATGCGCGAGACGCTGGCGGCCGTGATCGTGTAGGCGATCGCGTTCTTGTCGTCGCCCTGGCCGGCGAGCATGCGCTCGTCGATGGTCGCCTGGTCGAGGCCGATCGTGAACTGCCACTTGTCGGGCTTGGCGGTGCGCACGTCGTCGGTCGCCTGGTCCCACTCGGGGTTGCGCTCGAGGGTGAGGGAGGATCCCGCGGTGCGGGCGGTGACCCGGTACGGTCCGGACGCGATGGGCTGCTGGTCGATGCTCGTGACCGTCACCCTGTCCTTGTCGGCCGGGAACGGCGTGAACGTGCTCTGCGCGGCGACGCTCGCGAACTCGGGCACGGAGCGGTTGAGGTGGAAGACGATGGTCTTCGCGTCCGGCGTCTCGATGGAGGAGAGGTCGCCCGACTCGTACGGGCCCTTGTAGGAGTCGCCACCCGCGAGGTAGAGGCGCGTGTAGGGGGTGCCGATGGCGAGCGCCGGGTCGAACGAGCGCTCGACGCCGAACTTGACCGATTCGCTCGTGATGGGCGACCCGTCCTCGAACTTCAGGCCGTCCTTGAGCGTGAAAGTCCACACCGTCGCGTCGGCGTTGGGCGTGCCGGTGTCGGTCGCGAGGTCGGGTGCGATCGTCGCGCCGTCCTCGCCGGACGCCGTGGTGAGCGTGCGGTAGATGAGCCGGTACAGGTCGGCGACGCCGGTGTCGTAGCCCATCTCCGGATCCAGGTGCGAGAAGTCGGTGCTGGCGAGCACCTGCATGGTGCCGCCTGTGTCGGCGGGGCCGGTGACGCCGCCTGCGGCGGCGCCGCCGCCGGCGCCGGCGCAGGACGTGAGGGCGAGGCTGGCGGCGACGGCCAGCCCTACTGCGGTGATTCGTCGGTTCATCGGACTCTCGTTTCGTGGATGGCGGCCGTGGCGCGCCGGGTGGGGAGTGACGGACGGGGTCGTGCGATGGGAGGGATGGGGAGGAAGTGGAGGTGCGCGCGACCGCCCCGGATCGGGTGGGAACGGGTGGCGTGCGCGCGCGGGACGGCTCAGCCGGTGTCGGCGGCGCGGATCCAGACCCGCATGGCGGCGGGCGACCGGTTGCCCCAGAGGGCGTACGGCACGAGCACGGCGTCGACGGGGTCGGCCGACGCGGCGGGTGCGGTGGTGCCGGGGACGACCTCGGGGTAGAGCTCGTCCGGAGCGGGCAACGCGCGGCGGAGCCGCACGGCGAGCGCGACGCCCGAGGCGGGATCGGCGGCGTCCGACGCCGGGCCCCACGGCGCGGCGAGCGGGAGCGGCACGATCCGTGCCGCCGCCAGGTCGCGCGGGTCGAGGAGCAGGTCGTCGACGGGTGCGCCGGCGTCCTCCTGCTCGAGGGCGAACACGATCGGTCCGCGCGCCACCGCGAGGGTCCCGCGGGTGGCGTCGAGGTGCGGGTGGGATCCGAGGGCGCGCACGGGCATGTCCAGCTCGACCACGAGCGCGTCGCCGGCGGCCCAGGTGCGGGTGGCGCGGATCCATCGGTCGCCGGCCTCCGCGTCGACCTCGGCGGTGGACCCGTCGGCGCCCTGCACGACCGCGGTCGCGGAGCGGCACCAGCCCGGGCGGCGGATCACGATGCCGCTCTCGGCGCCGGATGCGCGCAGCACCTCGACGCGCACGGTGCCGTCCCACGGGTAGTCGGTCGTCACGCGCACGTCGAGCGCGTCGGTGCGGATCACGCAGTCGGCCGGGTGGGCGATCACGAGGTCGTCGCCGTCCTGGACGGCCACGTGGTCCTGCAGCTCGCTCATCCAGCGGACGATGTTCGGCGGGCAGCACGGGCAGGTGAACCACGGGCGGCGCATCAGCTCGCCCTCGGTCTCCGCGCCGGACTGCGCGTGGTGGTCGGGCCGGCGCTGGAGCGGGTTGTCGTAGAAGAAGCCCGTGCCGTCGGCGGAGAGCCCCACGGCGTAGGCGTTGACGAGCACGGTCTCGAACGTGTCGAGGAAGCGGGGCTCGCCGGTGGCGAGGAAGAGGCGCCAGGCCCACTGCATCACGGCGATGGCCGCGCAGGTCTCGCTGTAGGAGCGCTCGCTCGGCAGCTCGTACGCGTCGCCGATGGCCTCGTCCGAGTGGCGGCTGCCGAGCCCGCCCGTCACGTAGAGGCGGGTGCGCACGGCGTCGTCGAACAGGCGGACGGAGGCGGCGAGGAGATCCGCGTCGCCGGTCTCCGTCGCCACGTCCGTCGCGCCCGCGGCGAGGTACGCCATGCGGACGGCGTGGCCGGTGACGGCCGGCATCTCGCGGAAGGGATGCGCGTCCTGGAAGTACTCGGCCGGGAAGATCCGCGTCGCCACCGTGCCGTGGCCGCGCCGGTCGACGAACGCGGAGGCGAGGTCGAGGTAGGCGCGCTCCCCCGTCTCGCGGTGCAGCTCGACGAGCGCCATCTCGACCTCGGGATGGCCGCAGACCTCGGCGCGAGCGCCCGGTCCGAACTCGCGGACGGCGGCGTCGGCGAAGCGGCGGGCCACGGCGAGGAGGCGGCCGTCGCCGCCCTGGCGGGAGTCGGCGACCGCGGCCTGGATCAGGTGCCCGAGGTTGTAGAGCTCGTGGCCCCACGCGAGATCGGACCAGGGCTCGCGGTCGGATCCGGGCCGCTGCACGTACGAGCCGATGTAGCCGTCGGCCGCCTGCACCCGCTCGAGCACATCCGTCGCCTCGTGGAGGAACGCGCGCATCTCCGCTGTCGCGGCGCCCCGGCCGACCTCGTAGGCCACGCCCTCGAGGGTCTTGTAGACGTCGGTGTCGAGGAACGGGTACCGCGGGACGGGCCGCTCGCCCGGCCCGTCGACCGCCGCGCGGAGGTCGTCGAGGTTGCCGGCGGTCGTCATCGAGGCGATGGCGTGGGGGATGGTGCGGGACCGGTTGCGCTCCTGCCAGGCGGCGAGCAGGCCACCTTCGAGGGTGACGGCTTCGGTGCCCAGCGGGCGCCGGGATCCGACGCTGGGGAGGACGGCGGCGCGACGTGCGCCCACACGCATAGCATCCGCATCTGCTCCGGTCACTGCCATGGCGCTCCCTCGTCCGGCCTCGGGCAGCCGGTGGTAGGTGACATATTACAAATACGCCATACGGTGTTGGCAATCCCGATGAAGCGTTTGCGGCCTCCCGTTACACGCTGTTTACATGCGGCCCCGCTGGCACGGCCGTCGCCGGGCCCGACGGATACCACGCCCCGGCCGCTCCCCACAGCCCGCAGAGGGCGCTCGGCCGGACCAGTACGATCGTGGGCAACGGCGACAGCTCTTCGGGTGAGCTATCCCGCCAGCGCCGGGCCGGTCTTCGGGTAAAAGTCGGCCGTGTGCGCGGCTCGGTCCCGCAGCCCTCGAGGCTCGGGACCGGGTCCCTCTCCCCCGCCGCCGCTCCGGCCGGCCGGCGCTCCAGGCCGCGGACGCCCTGCTCGGCGGGCGCTCTAGTCGACCGCGGCGGATCCGGCGACGACCGCGAGCAGCCCCTCGCCGTACGTGTCGAGCTTCTTCTGCCCGACGCCCGTGATGCCTGCGAGCTGCCCGAGATCCTGCGGGCGCACGGTCGCGACCTCGCGCAGGGTGACATCGGCGAACACGACGTACGCGGGCACGCCCTGCTCCTTCGCCTGCTCCGAGCGCCACGCCCGGAGCGCCTCGAACAGGCCCTGCGCCTCCTCCGGGAGGTCGACCACCTGGCCGCCCTTCGCCCGGGTGGTGCGGGTGCCGCGACCGCGCACGATGCGCTCGGGCTCCTGCCGCATGGGCACCTGCCGGGATCCGGTGAGCACGTCGCCGCTGCCCGGGGTGATGACGAGCGTGCCGTAGCCGTCGTCGCTCACGCCGAGGAGGCCCTGCGCGAGGAGCTGGCGCACGACGCCGCGCCACTGCACGTCGGTGAGCTCGCCGCCGATGCCGAACGTGGCCAGCTGGTCGTGGCCCTGCTGGCGGACGCGGTCGGTCTCGTTGCCGAGCAGGATGTCGATGAGGTGCGCGGCCCCGAAGCGCTGGTTCCGCTCGCGCTGCAGCCGGACGATCGTCGACAGCAGCTTCTGCGACGGCACCGTGGCGTCCCACGTCTCGACGGGCTCGAGGCACGTGTCGCAGTTCCCACAGGGACCCGTCTCCTCGCCGAAGTAGCGGAGGAGCTGCACGCGGCGGCAGCCGACCGTCTCGCACAGCGCGAGCATCGCGTCGAGGTGCTGCGACAGCCGGCGGCGGTGCTGCGCGTCGCCCTCGGACTGGTCGATCATGCGGCGCTGCTGCACGACGTCCTGCAGGCCGTACGCGAGCCATGCGGTGGAGGGCAGGCCGTCGCGGCCCGCGCGCCCTGTCTCCTGGTAGTAGCCCTCGATGGACTTGGGCAGGTCGACGTGGGCGACGAAGCGCACGTCGGGCTTGTCGATGCCCATGCCGAAGGCGATGGTGGCGCACATCACGATGCCGTCCTCGCGGAGGAAGCGCGCCTGGTTGCGCTGGCGCACCGCGGCGTCGAGGCCCGCGTGGTATGGCAGCGCGGCGATGCCCTGCTTGTTCAGCGCCTCCGCCGTCTGCTCGACGGTCTTCCGCGACAGGCAGTAGACGATGCCCGCGTCGCCCGCGTGCTCGTTCTTGATCAGATCCACCAGCTGCTTCCGCGGCTCGGCCTTGGGCACGATGCGGTAGCGGATGTTCGGGCGGTCGAATGAGGAGACGAAGTGGCGCGCGTCCTGCAGGCCCAGGCGCGCCGTGATGTCGGCGTGCGTGGCCTCGTTGGCCGTCGCGGTGAGCGCGATGCGTGGCACCTCCGGCCAGCGCTCCTGCAGCATCGACAGCGCGAGGTAGTCCTTGCGGAAGTCGTGGCCCCACTGGGAGACGCAGTGCGCCTCGTCGATGGCGAACAGCGCGATGCGCGCCTCGTCGAGGAGGCGCCCCATGCGGTCGAGGATGAGGCGCTCGGGCGCGAGGTAGAGCAGGTCGAGGTCGCCGTCGAGCAGGGCGCGCTCGACCTCGCGGCTGGTCTCCAGGTCCTGCGTGGAGTTGAGGAACGCGGCCCGGACGCCGACGGCGCGCAGCGCGTCGACCTGGTCCTGCATGAGCGCGATGAGCGGCGAGATGACGACGCCCGTGCCCTCGCGGACGAGGCTCGGGATCTGGTAGCAGAGCGACTTGCCGCCGCCCGTGGGCATGAGGACCAGCGCGTCGCCGCCGCCGATGACGTGCTCGACGATCTCCTGCTGGTCGCCGCGGAAGGCGTCGTACCCGAACACCGTGCCGAGGCGCTCGAGGGCGGGGGCCAGGGCGGTGCCGGACGCGGCGGATCCGGCGGGAGCGGGAGGGGTGGAGGTCATCGGGGCAATCGTATCCGGGGGCCGGTCGGCGGATGCCGGGGAGGAGAGGGGTGGGGACGCGGACGGCCCCTCCCGGGTGGGGAGGGGCCGCACGGCGCGGATCAGGCGCGGGTCAGATCGCGGTGGGGTCGGCGCTCGCGCCGGGCGTGGCCTGCGCGGCCTCGGCGGCGGCCTGCTCCTTGAGGGCGGCGACGTCGACGGCGCGCACCTCCTCGATGAGCGACTCGAGCGCCGGGGCGGGCAGCGCGCCCGCCTGGCTGAAGATCAGCGTCTGGTCCTTGAAGATCATCAGCGTCGGGATGGCGGAGATGTTCGCCTGCTGCGCGAGGAACTGCTGCGCCTCGGTGTCGACCTTGCCGTGGACGATGTCGGCGTGCTTCTCGCTCGACTTGTCGAAGACGGGCGCGAACTGCTTGCAGGGGCCGCACCAGTCGGCCCAGAAGTCGACGACGACGATGCCGTTGGAGTCGACGATGCTCTCGAAGTTCTCGGCGGTCAGCTCGGTGGTGGCCATGGTGCGTCCTCTTCTCGTGCTCGGTTCGTGCGGTCTCGGGGTGCAACCGGGCCCGCGGCCCGCGCATTCCGCGTGCGGGAGACGGCTACCAGACGAGGACGATCGACGGCCAGACGGTGCTCGACCCCTTCGCCTGGTCGTCGCCCGCGTAGCTCGCGGCGAGCAGGTGGATCCCGCGGGACAGGCGCGGCAGCGTCACGGTCGCGCGGCCGGCGTCGGCCGCCGTGACGTCGACGGAGGCGATCGCGCGGCCCCGGTCGAGGATCTGCACGCGGCCGGTCGGAGCCGTCGCGCCGGCGGCGAGCTTCACCGTGTACCGCACCGGCTGCCCGCTGCGGACGAGCAGGCGGTCGGCGTACCCGACGAGGGTCGACGCGTCGCGGATCGTGTCGAGGCCGACCTTCACGGGGTCGTGGTCGCTCGAGCGGAAGGCGCTGGATCCGTCCGTCGCGGCCCCGCCGTACTCGCGCGCGGCCCACTCCGGTGCGTTGATGTCCCAGACGCCGACGCCCGTGACCGCGGCGGCGCCCGCGCGGGTGGCGAGCACGTGGTCGAGCGATCCGACCTCGCCGTCGAACGAGTACGTGCGCTCGCCGGGCGCCTTCGCGGCCACGAGGTCGACGAAGCCGGCGTCACGGAGGACCTGGATCGGGTCCTCCTCCGAGTAGGCGTTGAAGTCACCGAGGAGGTAGACGAGGTCGGATCCGCTCGACGCCTCGAGCTCGCCCGCGAAGCGCGCGACGGCCTTCGCCTGCGCGACGCGGTCGGCGTTGAAGAACCCCTGGCCGTCGGCCGGCTGCGTTCCGGACCCGGACTTCGACTTGAGGTGGTTCGCGACCACCGTGAAGGTCCGGTCGCCGCCACGGAAGGACTGCGCGACGGGCTCGCGCGCGTTGCCCCAGACCGTCTCGTCGATCTGCGTGGCCGCCTGGCCCACGGGCGTCACGGCGTCCGTGCGGTAGATGATCGCGTTCTGGATCTCGTCGGTCGGCGTCAACTGCAGCTCGGCGGGCGTGCGCACGTAGTCCCAGACCGGCTTCCCCGCGGCGTCGTTCAGGCCGCGCACGAGGTCGGCCGTCGCGGTGTCCGCCGGCTCGCCGAAGCGCGTCGAGTTCTCGATCTCCATCAGCGTCACGACCTGCGCGTCGAGGCCGGTGATGGCCGTGACGATCTTGGCGCGCTGCTTCCGGAACTCCTCCGCGGTGGCGGCGCCGCGCTCCCCGAGCGTCGTGAAGTAGTTGAGGACGTTGAACCCGGCGATGCGGACGTCGCCGCCCACCTCGGGCGAGGACGCCGGACGCGGGTTGCCGCTCGTGAAGGTCGGCACGCGGCCGGCCGCGTCGAGCGACGTGAGCGGCGTCGTGGGCTGGAGGCGCCAGTCGTCGAAGCCGTAGGCGAGCACGTACGGGGTGGCCGGGAAGACCGGGACGTCGCCGTTGCGGACCACGCGGTCGGCCGTGTAGTAGGGCTGCGTCGCGCCCGCGGGATAGGCCGCGTTCGTGAGCTGGATGTTGTAGCCGTCGTCGAGCAGGAGCCGGCGCGCGCGGTTGTCGGCGGCGATCCGGTCGGCCTCGGCGCCCGGCCGCACGACGTCGGTGGCCTTGACGGGCAGATCCGCGCCGGCGCTCAGCCAGAGCGTGCCGAAGGTGTCGAGCTGGTGCGCGGATCCGACGCGGTAGTCGCCCGTGGGCGTCACGAGCATGCTCTCGAGCGACTCGCGGTCGGCGCCGCGGAGCGTGTCGGGCAGCGGGGTGGCGGCGGGCACGCCGACGCCGGCCCGCACGAGGTCCGTCGCGGTCGCGGCGAGCTGGGTCTGGCCCTGGCGCTCGGACGCGGTGCCCGTGACGCGGACGAGGTCGCCGATCGCGACGGCCGGGTCGGCGCTCGCGAGGTAGACGAAGATCCCGTCGGAGGCGCCGGGCGTCTGGTCGGTCGCGCCGCCGGAGCCCGGGGTCTGGATCACGATGCCGGCATACCCGCTCGCCCCGCGGTAGTCGGCGGTGACGACGCCCTCGACCGTGACGACGCGACCGGCGAACGGGGTCGCGCTGCCGGTGCCCTGCACGTCGGCGATGGCGACGGTCGCGGCCTCGGCGGGCGACGCGACGAGCGCGGACAGGCCGAGCGCCAGGGCGGTCGCGACGGCGAGCGGGCGGGCGATGCGGCGCCCCGGGCCGGATCGGCGCTCTCGGGATGCGGGTGCGGTGTCGGTCTCGGTCATGGCGTCGTCCCCCTCGGCGTCGCGGTTCCCCCGCGTGGGGGATCACCCGTCGAGCGTAGGCCGGGCGCGACCCCGGGCGGAGGGCCGCCACCGGATCGTCACCGGCTCGTCACGCGATCGTCGCGGCACGCAGGAGCAGGGCGACCGGCACGATGGCGCGGGACCGCCGCCACGTACTATCGTCAGGACAAACATCCGCCCTACGGCCCGAGGAGCAGTGCGACGCCGCATGGTCCAGACCCGCACCACCCCCGCATCCCGCGCCGCCTCGACGGCCCGCCCGAGCCGACCCGCGGGATCCGCCGCGTGAGGGCCACCGTCGCCGGCGCGCCCGTGAGCTTCGGCGTGTTCGAGCTGACGCCCGAGGGGGCGGAGGTCGTGACCCCCGACGACATGGTGGAGGCGCTGGCCGAGACCGGGTACGCGGGGATCGACCTCGGGCCCGTCGGCTACCTCGGCCGCGGCCGCGAGCTGCGCGACCGGCTCGCCGGCGCGGGCCTCGAGCTCGCGGGCGGGTGGATCCAGCTCCCCCTCTCCGACGACGACGCGTTCCAGGCGTCGCTGCCCGAGCTCGCCGCGTCGCTGCGCGTGTTCCAGGAGGCGGCCGAGTCGGGGCCCACGCGGCTGCCGCTGCCGACGCTGGCCGACGCCGGATCCGCGACCCGCGCCGCCGCCCCCGGCCGCGGCGCCGAGGCCGACCCGCTCGACGACGCCGCGTGGTCGCGCCTCGTCCGCAACACCGCGCGCGCCGCGGAGATCACGCGCGCCGCGGGCTTCGAGCCGACCTTCCACCACCACGCGGGCACGTTCGTGGAGTCGCCCGAGGAGATCGACCGGTTCCTCGACCAGGTCGACGTGGGGCTCACGCTCGACACCGGCCACCTCGTGATCGCGGGCGGCGACCCGATCGCGGCGATCTCCCGCTGGGGCGCGCGGATCACCCACCTGCACCTCAAGGACGTCGACGCCGCCGAGCTCGGACGGGTGCTCGCGGCCGGCGGCGGCATGCGCGAGGTCTGGTCCTCCGGGGCGTTCGTGGCGTTCGGCCTCGGCGACGTCGACCTCGCGAGCGTGATGACCGCGATCGAGGCGCAGGGCTACGACGGTTGGGTGGTCGTGGAGCAGGACGTGCTCAACGCGCCCGACGCCGACATCCGCGGCTTCCGCGCCGAGCGCACGGAGGACCAGCGCGTCAATCGCGAGGCCCTCCGCACCTGGGCCTGATCCGGCGCGCCACCCCGAGCGCACCGGCACCACCACCACGACGAACGAGGACCCACGACATGACCACGACCCCCCTGCGCTTCGGCCTGATCGGCACCGGCCGCATCGGCCAGGTCCACGCCGCGAACATCGCCGCGGATCCGGACGCCGAGCTCGCGTGGATCTGCGACCCCTTCGTCGACGGCGCCCACGCCCTCTCCACCCGCCTCGGCGGCCGCGTCACCGAGGACGCGGCCGAGATGATGGCGTCGGGCGGTGTCGACGCGGTCCTCATCGCCTCGCCCACGCCGACGCACGTCGACCTCATCGCGGCCGCCATCGACCACGGCCTGCCCGTGCTCTGCGAGAAGCCCATCGACCTCGACATCGCGCGCGTCGACGCGCTCCTCCCCCGCGTGCAGTCGTCCGGCGTGCCCGTGGCGCTCGGCTTCAACCGCCGCTTCGACCCGGCGTTCGCGGAGGCGCGCGCCCGCGTGGCCGCGGGCGAGATCGGCGCGCTCGAGCAGCTGTCGATCATCAGCCGCGACCCGGCCGCGCCGCCCGCCGCGTACGTCGCGGTCTCGGGCGGGATCTTCCGCGACATGACCATCCACGACCTCGACATGGCGCGCGCGTTCCTGCCGGACATCGTGGAGGTGCAGGCGACCGGGTCCACGACGTTCGACCCCGGCGCGCGTGAGCACGGCGACTACGACACCGCGGTCGTGACGCTCCGGGCCTCAACCGGCGCGCTCGTGGTCATCACCAACTCGCGGCACAGCGCCGTCGGCTACGACCAGCGGATCGAGGCGTTCGGCTCGCACGGATCCCTGCAGGTCTCGAACGCCCTCACGAGCCTCGTCAGCGTCTCGACCGCCACGAGCGTCGAGGGCAAGCCGCCGTACCAGGACTTCTTCCTCGAGCGCTACGCCGCCGCGTACGTCGCGGAGCTGCGCGCCTTCATCCGCCTGGCCCGCGGCGAGGCATCCGACAGCCCGACCTTCGCGGACGGCCGCGCGGCGCTCGTGCTCGCGGACGCGGCGCAGCGCTCGGCCGTGGAGCGCGTGGCGGTACCCGTCTCGCTCTGAGCCCGGCGCACGCACGCGCCCACCCGCCCGACCGCGCCCGACGCGGTCGGGCCTCGTCGCGCGCGCGGGAGGGCCCGAGCAGGCGGCACACTGGAGGGTCGGATCGTTCGGCTCCGCCGGCAGGACGACGGCGGGTCACGACATGGATCCGTCTTGTCAGCATGTGTTGACAAACAACGTCGGGCGGGACGAAGATCGCCCCGACGACGACGTCCAGGACCCCCGCGCGGGCGTCCGCCCGACAAGGAGCATTCGATGAAGAACAGATTCCTCGCCCCCCTCGGCCTCACGGTCGCCGCCGCGTTCCTCCTCACCTCGTGCGCGGGCACCGGCCAGGAGGCCGCGCCCACCGCGGGCGGAGCGAACGGCGGCGGCGACCTCACGTTCGCGGTGGTCACGCACTCCAGCACGGGCGACGCCTTCTGGGATCGCGTGAAGTCGGGCGCCGAGACGGCAGGCGGCCAGTACGGCGCAACGGTCACGTACAACTCCGACCCGGATCCCGCCAAGCAGTCCCAGCTCATCGACAACGCCGTCGCGCAGGAGGTCGACGGGATCGTCGTCTCGATGGCGAACCCGGACGGCGTGAAGGACAGCGTCGAGAAGGCCGTGGCCGCGGGCATCCCCGTCGTCACCATCAACTCCGGGATCGAGCGGTCGGCCGAGTTCGGCGCCCTCACCCACATCGGCCAGAGCGAGACGGTCGCGGGCGAGGCCGTCGGCAAGCGCCTCGGCGAGGCGGGCCTGAAGAACGCGCTCTGCGTGATCCAGGAGGCCGGCAACGTCGGCCTCGAGGAGCGCTGCTCCTCCGCGGCGAGCGCGTTCTCCGGCCAGATGGCGAACCTCCAGGTGGACGGCACCAACGACGCCGACGTGAAGGCGACGATCAAGTCGAAGCTGCAGGCGGATCCCTCCATCGACGGCGTGCTCACGCTCGGCGGCCAGTACGCGCTCGACGCGGTCGGCGCTGTCGAGGAGTCGGGGAGCTCGGCGAAGATCGGCACGTTCGACCTCTCGGAGGACGTCGTCAGCGCGGTCGAGGCCGACAAGATCCTGTTCGCGGTCGACCAGCAGCCGTACGTGCAGGGCTTCCTCGGGATCACCGCGCTCGACCTCTACGCCACCAACGGCAACGTCATCGGCGGCGGCCAGCCCGTCTACTCCGGACCCGCGTTCGTGACCAAGGACAACGCGGCCCAGGTCGCCGAGTTCGCGAAGAACGGCACCCGCTAGGCGGTCGGGCCGGGCGCGCCCGAAGCGCCCGGCCCGGCGTCTCCCCTCTCCCCCATCCGCACCGCACCCATCGCCCCGCCCGACGCCCACCGAAGGAGCCCGCGTTGACCACGACGGACATCGTGACGATCGCCACGAGGCCGCGCCTCGAGAACAGGCCGATCCGCAAGATCCTCGCCCGGCCGGAGATCGGCGCCCTCGTGGCCGCCCTCGCCGTGCTGGTGTTCTTCTCCCTCTACACGCCGCAGTTCCTCACCCTCGCCGGCGCGGGAGTGTGGCTCGAGTCGGCCTCGACCTTCGGGATCATGGCGGTCGCCGTCGCGATGCTCATGATCGGCGGCGAGTTCGATCTCTCCGCCGGCGTCATGACGGGCTTCTCGGCCCTCGTGGTCGGCATCCTCACGTCGCACTACGGCCTCAGCATCTGGGTCGCGGTGCTCGTCTCGCTCGCGGCGGCCCTCGCGGTCGGCGCTCTCAACGGCTTCCTCGTGATGAAGACGGGACTGCCGAGCTTCATCGTCACGCTCGGCACGTTCTTCGCGCTCGCGGGCGTCGACCTCGCGGTCACGAAGCTCATCACCGGCCAGGTGGCGATCCAGGGCATGACGAAGGTGCCGTCGTACGACGCCATCCAGCCGATCTTCGGCTCGTCGCTCCAGATCGGCGGCGGCAACTTCTACGTCTCGGTGCTGTGGTGGTTCCTCGTCGCCGCCGTCGCGACCTGGATCCTCCTGCGCACCCGCGCGGGCAACTGGATCTTCGCGGTCGGCGGCGCCAAGGAGTCCGCCCGCCAGGTGGGCGTCCCGGTCTTCACGACGAAGGTCGGCCTCTTCATGGGCACGGCGGGCGCCGCGTGGCTCGTCGGCATGATCTCGCTGTTCCGCACCTCCACGGTGCAGGCGAACACGGGCGTCGGCCAGGAGTTCATCTACATCATCTGCGCGGTCGTCGGCGGGTGCCTGCTCACGGGCGGCTTCGGCTCCGCCATCGGCGCGGCGCTCGGCGCGCTGATCTACGGCATGGTCTTCCAGGGCATCACGTTCGCCCAGTGGGACACGAACTGGCTGCGCACGATCCTCGGCGTGATGCTCCTCGCGGCGGTGCTCCTCAACAACCTGGTGCGGACGCGGGCGGGAGGCGGACGATGACGACCGGGACGAGCGCGAGCGCCGCCTCCGAGCCTCTCGCGGGCGCCGTCCCCGGCGCGGCCGAGGAGGCCGGCGGACGCCCCACTCCCCCGCTGCCGACCGCCGGCACGACCATCCTCGAGGTCCGCGACATCGGCAAGAGCTACGGCGCCGTCAACGCGCTCACGGGCGTCTCGACCGTGGTCGCCGCGGGCGAGGTCACGTGCGTGCTCGGCGACAACGGCGCAGGCAAGTCGACCTTCATCAAGATGCTCGCGGGCGTGCACGCGCCGAGCGAGGGCACGATGCTGCTCGACGGCGAGCCCGTGACGCTCGGATCCCCGCGCGCCGCGCTCCAGGCCGGCATCGCGACCGTCTACCAGGACCTCGCGGTCGTGCCGCTCATGCCCGTGTGGCGGAACTTCTTCCTCGGCTCCGAGATCACCACGGGGAAGGGGCCGTTCCGCCGGCTCGACGTGGCCGCCATGAAGGCCATCACGCACGAGCAGCTCGCGCAGATGGGCATCGACCTCCGCGACGTCGACCAGCCCATCGGCACGCTGTCCGGCGGCGAGCGCCAGTGCGTCGCCATCGCCCGGGCCGTGCACTTCGGCGCCCGCGTGCTGATCCTCGACGAGCCGACCGCCGCGCTCGGCGTCAAGCAGTCGGGCGTCGTGCTGCGCTACATCGCGCGCTCGCGCGACCGGGGGCTCGGCGTGGTCTTCATCACGCACAACCCGCACCACGCGTTCCCGGTGGGCGACCGGTTCCTGCTGCTCAACCGCGGATCCAGCCTCGGCACGTTCGAGAAGGACGAGATCACGCTCGGCGAGCTGACGAGCCTCATGGCCGGCGGCGCGGAGCTGGACTCGCTGGCGCACGAGCTCGCGCGCGATCCGGGCGCGGACCCAGGCCCGGAGGGAGCCGCGCCGGCGTCCGGCCGCTGAACCCCCGCATGCCAGGATGAGGCGTTGACCTGACCTACGAGGGAGCGATCGACGTGAGCCAACCGGAGCAGATCCTGCCCCCCGACCTGTTCCTCGCGCTGGACCGCTCGGGCCCGGTCCCCCTCTACTACCAGGTGGCGAACCTGCTGGAGACGGCGATCCACGACGGCACGCTCCCCGCGGGCGCCCGGCTCGAGAACGAGATCGCGCTCGGCACCCGGCTCGGCCTCTCGCGCCCGACCATCCGCCGGGCGATCCAGGACCTCGTCGACAAGGGCCTGCTGGTGCGCCGTCGCGGCATCGGCACGCAGGTCGTGCACGGCCGGGTCACCCGCAACGTCGAGCTCACGAGCCTCTACGAGGACCTCGAGCGGCAGGGCCAGACGCCGCGCACGGAGATGCTGTCGTCGTCGCGCGGCGAGGCCGACGAGAAGGTCGCCGAGGCGCTGGGCGTCGAGGTCGGCAGCCCGGTGCTGCACCTCACCCGGCTGCGCACCGCGGACGGCATGCCGCTCGCGGTCCTCGACAACGTGCTCCCGGAGCCGTTCGTCGACCTGGATCCGGACGACCTCGCCACCCACGGGCTCTACCAGCTGCTGCGCGGCCGCGGCGTGATCATGCGGGTCGCGAAGCAGCGCATCGGCGCGCGCGCGGCCACGGCGTCCGAGGCGCGCCTGCTCGACCTGCCGCGCGGCGGCGCCGTGCTCACGATGTCGCGCACGGCGTTCGACAGCTCGGGCCGCGCCGTCGAGTACGGGCAGCACTGCTACCGACCCGACCTGTACTCGTTCGAGATCACGCTCGTCGACCGGTAGCTCTGCCCGCCCGGACCCTGCCGATCGGATCCAATATCCTATAGGATCTCCTCACGTGCTCGATGAGGAGGACTCCACGGATGACCCGGCTCTGGAACGACCCCGCTGACTTCGCGGACGACATGACGGACGGCTTCGTCCGCGCCAATGGGCGATGGGTCCGGCGCGTGCACGGCGGCGTCTCCCGCTCGACCCGCTCGGCGGAGGCCGAGGTGGCGGTCGTCATCGGCGGCGGCTCGGGCCACTACCCCGCGTTCGGCGGGCTCGTCGGCCCCGGCCTCGCGCATGGCGCCGCGATGGGCAACCTCTTCGCGTCGCCCTCCGCGCACCAGGTCGAGTCGGTGATCCGCTCGAGCGAGCAGGGCCGCGGCGCTCTCCTCCTCTACGGCAACTACGCGGGCGACGTGCTGCATTTCGACGACGCGCAGGAGCGCGTGCGCGGCGACGGCATCGACTGCCGCACCGTCGTCGTGACGGACGACATCTTCAGCGCCTCGCCCGACGAGCAGGCGAAGCGCCGCGGCATCGCGGGCGACCTCACCGTCTTCAAGGTCGCGGGCGGCGCGTCCGCCGCGGGCTACGACCTCGACGGCACCGAGCGCGTCGCCCGGCTCGCGAACGCGCGCACGCGCTCGATGGGCGTCGCCTTCACGGGCTGCACGCTGCCGGGCGCCGACGAGCCGCTGTTCTCCGTGCCGGAGGGGCGCATGGCGATCGGGCTCGGGATCCACGGCGAGCCCGGCATCGACGAGACCGACATCCCGTCCGCCGACGGCCTGGCCGAGCTCTTCGTGCGGCAGCTGCTCGCCGACGCCGAGATCCCGGACGGCGTGACGGTGCGCGGCGCCCGCGTCGTGCCCGTGCTCAACGGCCTCGGCTCGGTGAAGAGCGAGGAGCTCTTCGTCGTGTTCACGCGCGTCGCGGACCTGCTCGAGGAGGCCGGGATCACGCTCGTGGATCCGCAGGTCGGCGAGTTCTGCACCAGCTTCGACATGGCGGGCGCGTCGCTCACGCTGCTCTGGCTCGACGAGGAGCTGGAGCGGCTGTGGACCGCGCCGGCCGACACCCCGGCGTTCCGCAGCGGCGCGTTCGACGGATCCGCGCTCCAGCCGGTCGACGCGCGCGAGGACGACGAGGTCGACGCCGCGATCCCGGACGCGAGCGACGCGTCGCGGGAGGCCGCCGGGCGCATCGCCGCCGCGCTCGACGCCGTGCACGCGGTCGTCGCGGAGCACGCCGACGAGCTCGGCCGCCTCGACGCGGTCGCGGGCGACGGCGACCACGGCATCGGCATGCTGCGCGGATCCCGCGCCGCCTCCGAGCGCGCGACCTCCGCGGTGGAGCAGGGCGCCGGCGCGCGCACGGTCCTCCGGCTCGCGGGCGACGCGTGGTCGGACAAGGGCGGCGGCACCTCGGGCGCGCTCTGGGGGCTCATACTCCAGGCGGTCGGCGACGCGCTCGACGACGAGGGAGCGGATCCCGTCACCGCCGAGTCCGTCGCCGCGGGCGTGGGCGCCGCGCGGGACGCGGTCATGGGCCACGGCAAGGCCACGCTCGGCGACAAGACCATGGTGGATGCGCTCGTGCCGTTCGCCGACGCGCTCGCCGAGCGGGTCGGATCCGGCGCCCCGCTCGCCGACGCGTGGGCCGCCGCGAGCGACGCCGCGCAGGAGGCCGCCGACGCCACCGCGGCCATGAAGCCCGGCATCGGACGCGCGAGGTCGCACGGCGAGCGCTCCGTCGGCACCGCCGACCCGGGCGCGATCTCGCTCGCGCTCATCGCCGCGGCCGTGGGCCGCGCGCTCGCCGACCGGTGAGACCCGGCGACGCCATCAGCACGATCAGCACCACCATGAGGAGGACCGGATGACCAGGACCTGGCGCATCGTCGTCGGCGCGGACGACGCGGGATACGACCACAAGGAGGCGATCAAAGCCGACCTCGAGGCGAGCGGCCTCGTCGTCTCGGTGGTGGACGTGGGCGTCGACGCCGACGGGCACACCGCCTACCCGACCGTCGCGACCACGGCGGCCGAGATGGTCGCGCGCGGCGAGGCCGACCGGGCCGTGCTGATCTGCGGCACGGGGCTCGGCATGGCCATCGCGGCGAACAAGGTGGCCGGGATCCGCGCCGTCACCGCGCACGACGGCTTCTCGGTGGAGCGGAGCGTGCTGTCCAACGACGCGCAGGTGCTCTGCATGGGGCAGCGCGTGGTCGGCCTGGAGCTGGCGCGGCGGAACGTGCGCGAGTGGCTGACGTACGAGTTCGACACGTCGAGCCCGTCGAACGACAAGGTGGACGAGATCCGCGCGTACGAGGCGAAGTAGGCGCGTGACCGCGCGGCCGGCGATGATCGGCGTGAGCCTGAAGATGTACCTCGGGCACGCGGAGACGGTCGCGTGGTGCGAGGCCGTCGCGGCGATCGCGCGCACGCATCCGGCGACGACGGGCGGCGAGGCGGAGCTCGTGGCGCTGCCGTCGTACCTGTCGGTGCCGGCCGCCGTCCGCATCCTCGACGGGCTCGCCGCCGTGGGCGCGCAGGACCTCGCGGCGGAGGACGCCGGCGCGTTCACGGGCGAGGTGTCCGGCGGGCAGATCCGGGAGCTCGGCGGCGCGTTCGTCGAGGTGGGGCACGCCGAGCGGCGGCGCCTGTTCGGCGAGACGGACCAGGTCGTGCGGCGGAAGGCGGACGCGGCGCTGCGGGCCGGGCTCGTGCCGATCCTCTGCGTCGGCGAGGAGACCAGGCAGGATCCGGCCGACGCCGCACGCGAGTGCATCCGCCAGCTCGACGACGCGCTCGCGGCGGCCCGCGCGGCCGGGCACGGCGGGCGCATCGTCGTCGCGTACGAGCCGCAGTGGGCGATCGGCGCGGCGGAGCCCGCCTCCGACGCGCACATCCGCGCGGTCTGCCGGGAGCTGCGCGCGCACGTGCGGGCGCTTGACGCGCACCCGGGATCCGCGGTCATCTACGGCGGCAGCGCGGGGCCCGGCCTCCTCACCCGCATCGGCGACGACGTCGACGGTCTCTTCCTCGGCCGGTTCGCGCACGACCCGCGCGCGGTCGCCTCGATCCTCGACGAGGTGCACGCGCGCGCCGCGGCCCGCCCGGCGTCCGACGCCGCCCGCTGACGGCAGACTGTCCTGGTGACCACCGGCCTCCCGCTCGACGCGACCTCGATGCCCGCCCGGCAGGGCCTCCGCGACCGCGTCTACGACCTCGTGCTCGACATGCTCATGGGATCCGCGATGGAGCCGGGCTCCCGGCTCGCCATCGACCAGATCGCGCGCGACCTCCACGTCTCCCCCACGCCCGTGCGCGAGGCGCTCGTGCAGCTGGAGCGCACCGGCCTCGTCGCCCGCGAGGCGCACAAGGGCTACCGGGTGGCGCCGCCCATCGCGGGAGAGCAGCTGGAGGCGCTGTTCGACGCGCGGCTCGTGCTCGAGGGCGGGGCCACGGCGCTGGCCGCCGCGGATCCGACGCGCCTGGTCCCCGCGCTCGAGGAGGCGCTCGCCGCGCACGAGGAGACGACCCGGCGCGTGCGCGCGGCGACCGGCGACAGCGAGATGCCCGTCGGCCTCATCCGCGAGTACTTCGTCGTCGACTGGGACTTCCACCACCGGATCTTCGAGGCCACCGGCAACCCGTTCCTCCTCGACATGTCCGAGGCGATCTCCACGCGCGTCCACCGCATGCGCCAGACGATGCGCACGGGTGTGCACGACGCGGACGACGCCGTGCACGAGCACCGCGCGATCATCGCCGCGATCGGCGAGGGGCCGGAGGCCGCCGCTGCCGCGATGCGGGCGCACATCGAGCGCGTGCGCGAGCGGTCGCGCCGGGACGCGGACGACGCGACGTCGGCGTGACGCACCCTCATCGAGCGCCGGTCGCCTCCTCCCCGTCGTGCGCGGACGAGGATCCGACGCGGAGCTCGTGCTCCTCGCCGGCGATCGAGAACGTGACCACCACGTCATCGCCGTCACGCCGCACGCGGTAGCCACCCCCACTCGACGGCGGCGGCCCGCCGTCCACGCTCATCGAGGAAGGCGATCGGTCGGGAGCGGAGGACGGCGCGGGGACGAAGGACCAGCCCTCCCTACGGCCCACGGAGACCGACACCCCCGCGAGCGACGACCCCTCGGCCACGGCCACCATCTGGCCGTCGACGGTGCCGACATCGAGGTACCGGACGGCGCCGAGCATCGAGAACAGGACATAGAGGCACAGCAGGAGCGACACCCCGACGGCCGTCACCACTGCGATCGACATCGCGCCGATGCGGATCACCCGGTGCGCACGCGCGGTGACCGCTGAGGTCCCGACGACGAAGGCGACGACGAGGGCGAGGCCGCCGCCGATCCACGTGACCTCCCACAGGGCACCGGGCCCGAGCTCTCCCACGACGAGCACCCGCTCCGGGTCCCTGTGCGCGGCGAGGACGGAAGCAGCCAGGGCGGCCAGCGCGAGCACCGATCCCGACACGGCGAGGAGGACGGCGGTGACACGACGGGGCATGCATCCGAGCGTGACACCGCGCACGCGCCGCGTCGTCGTCGGGGAGCAGCACGTCCCTCATCCGAGGAGCGGACTTCCCGCCGGCCGACGCGACGACAGGCTAGGACCGCTCGAACCGCTGCTCCCCCACGACGCCGAGCAGCGCGAGCGCCTCCGCGGCCCCGGATCCCGGCACCGGGGTCAGCACGAGCAGCACCTGCGACTGGTCCTCCGTGAAGAGGGCCTGGCAGTGCACCTCGATCTCGCCCACCTCCGGATGCACCAGGGTCTTCCGCTCGTCGAACCGGTTGCCGACCTCCTGCAGGTCCCAGTAGCGGCGGAACTCCGCGCTCGTGGCGAGCAGGCTCGCGAGCACCTCGGCGGCGAGCGGATCCGGGTCCGCCTGCGACGCCGCCACCCGCAGCTGGGCGACCTGGAGCCGCCCCTGCCGCTCGTGGTCGCGCTCCGGGTAGTGCCCGCGCTCCTCGGGGTGCGCGAACCAGCGGTGCACGCCGCTGCGGTCGAGGCCGGTGCGGGTCACGTCGTCGCCGAAGAGGGCGGAGGCGAGGCGGTTCTGCGCGAGCGTCTCGCCGAGCTCGGTGATGACGAGGGCGGGGGTGTCGTCGAGGCGGTCGAGCACGCGCATGAGGCCCGGGCTGACGTGCGGCGACAGCCGTGCCCGCCGCGGCGTCCCGTGCCCGGCCAGGCGGAAGAGGTGGTCGCGCTCGTCGAGGCCGAGGCGGAGCCCGCGGGCGATGGCCGTGAGCATCTGGTCGGAGGGCTGCGGGCCCCGGCGCTGCTCGAGCCGCGCCCAGTAGTCGGCCGACATGCCGACGACGGCCGCGATCTCCTCGCGGCGGAGGCCCGCGGTGCGGCGACGGGCGCCCGGGGGCAGGCCCACGTCGGAGGGCCGCAGCGCCTCCCGGCGCGCGCGGAGGAAGTCGGCGAGTCCGGGACGGTCCATGGCCCCATCCTCGCCCCCGGTGAGCCGCGCATCCAGGGACCGCCGCTCCCCCGATGCGCGCTCCCTTCCCGGCCGGTCGCGTCCGACGCAGGCTGGACGGCGACGGGGCGCACGGCCCCGCGGAGGAGGCACCATGAAGACCACCGGCAGCACCGTCCTGATCACCGGAGCGACGTCGGGCATCGGCCTCGGCCTCGCCGAGCGCCTGCAGGATCGCGGCGACATCGTCATCGTCGCCGGCCGCCGCCGGGCGCTGCTCGACGAGATCGTCCGTTCGCACCCCGGCATGCACGCCGTCGAGCTCGACGTCACGGATCCCGCGTCCATCGCCGCCGCCGCCGAGCGGGTCACCCAGGAGCACCCAGGCCTCGACGTCGTCGTCACGATGGCCGGCGTCATGCTCCCCGAGGACCTGCGCGACCCGGCGCACCTCGAGGTCGCGGAGTCGACCATCACGACGAACCTGCTCGGCACGATCCGCACGGCAGCGGCCTTCGGGCCATGGCTCGCGGCGCAGCCCGACGGCGTGCTCATGACCGTGTCCTCGGGGCTCGCGTCCGTGCCGCTGCCGGCGACGCCGACCTACTCGGCGACGAAGGCCGCCGTGCACTCGTTCACGCAGAGCCTGCGCGTGCAGTGGTCCGGCACGCCCCTCCAGGTGATCGAGCTGGTGCCGCCGGCGGTGCGGACGACCCTCATGGGACAGCAGGACGAGGAGTCGGCGATGCCGCTCGACGAGTTCCTCGACGAGGTGATGCGGATCCTCGAGCGGCAGCCCGACGTGGAGGAGGTGCTGGTCGAGCGCGTGCGGTTCCTCCGCGACGCCGAGGCCGAGGGGCGCCACGCGGACGTGCTCGCGATGCTCGCGCAGCGGACGCACTGAGGCACGGGCGCGCGGGCCGGTAACGCGCGGCAGCTAGCCGATCGGCGCCGGCCCCAGCTCGTCCATCAGCTCCTTGATCGCCACGTACGCCTTGTTGCGGTACGCGACGAGCGCCTCGGTGCGCTCGGCGGGCACGTCGAGGTAGCCGGATCCGGTCTTCGTGCCGTACTCGCCCGCGTCGACGTGCTCCTGGAGCGACGCCGGCGTCGCGAACCGCTCGGGCCAGCGGGTCTGGAGCGACGCGTAGCAGAAAGCGTAGACGTCGAGGCCGGCCATGTCGGCGATCGCGAACGGACCGAACACCGGCAGGCGGAAGCCGAAGGTCGTGCGGACGATCGTGTCGATGTCCTCGGGGGTCGCGATGCCCTCCTCCACGATCTGCGTCGCCTCGTGGAAGAGCGCGTACTGCAGGCGGTTGAGCACGAAGCCCGTGGAGTCGGTGACGCGCGCGGTCTCCTTGCCGGTCGAGGCGACCAGCGCCTCCGCCGCCTGGATCGCGGACTCGTCGGTGCCCGCGTGCGGGATCAGCTCGACGCCCGGGATGAACGGCGCCGGGTTCGAGAAGTGCACGCCGAGGAACCGCTCGGGGTTCGTGACGGCCTCCGCGAGCGAGCCGATGAGGATCGTCGAGGTGTTGGATCCGATGACCGCGTCGGGCCGGGCCGCCGCCGAGATCCGCCGCAGGGTCGCGTGCTTGATCTCGAGCTTCTCCGGCACGGCCTCCTCGATGAAGTCGGCGTCGGCGACGGCCTCCTCGATGGACGCGGCGGGCGTGACGGCCGCGCGGATCCGCTCCACGGCGTCGGCGGGGAACAGCCCGTCGGCGACGAACCTCGCCGCCTCCTCCAGCAGTCGCGCGTGGTTCGCGACGGCGATCTCCTCGGAGATGTCGGCGATGCGCACCTCGGCGCCCGCGAGCGCGAGCACCTGCGCGATTCCGCCGCCCATGTACCCGGATCCGACGATGGCGATGCGGCGTGCGGTGCTGTGCTGGTCGGTCATGGTGCCTCTCCCTCTGCGTCGCGCGTCTGCGGCAGCAGCGTGCGGATGTAGTCGCGGTTCTCCGCGCAGACGCCGAGGCTGTCGCCGCCGTACTGCTCGGTGAGGATGATCCCGTCGAAGCCGAGCTCGACCGCGTCGCGGATCACCTGCCGGTAGTCGATGAGGCCGGCCTTCATGGTGGTGGGCACGCTGGTCGCCCAGCTGCCGTCGGCGGCTTCATCGCGCATGTAGTTCTTCACGTGCCAGTAGTTGGCGTACGGCAGCGTCTTCGCGTACAGCTCGCGCCAGCTCTCGACCGGGCGGTGCAGGCGGATGAGGTTCGCGACGTCCGGGTTGAGCCCCACGTTGTCGAGGCCGATCTCCTCCACGAGCCGCACCGCGCTGTCCGCCGTGCCGAGGTAGGTGTCCTCGTACATCTCGAGCGCCATCCGGAGTCCCAGCTGCGCCGCGTGCCGGCCGAGCTCGCGGAGGCGCGTGACGGCGGCGTCCCACACCTCGGGGTCGTCGGGGTCTCTGGGTCCCTCGGCGGTCCAGAACCACAGCGCCTTCCGCTGCGCCTCGCTGAACGGCTGGTGCAGCCCGGTCGAGAAGACCTCCATTCCCATCTCGGCGATCGCGTCGATGGTGCGGTGCGCATAGGCGAGGTTCTCCTCCTCGTGGCCCGGCATGATCACGCTCTGCCGCTGCAGGTGCACCGAGGGGATCCCGACGCCGTGCGCCCGCGCGATGGCGACGAGCTCGTCGCGGCGGGAGGACTCGAGGTCGGCCGGACGGACGTGGCTGTCGGCGAGCTCGGCGAGGGTGAAGCCCTCGCGCGCGATGTCGGCGAACATGCGGTCCCAGACGGCCGGATCCGCGTCGTGGAGGGCGGTGCCGTCACGACCGACGGTGGCGAAGGAGTGGAGGCAGGTGGCGATGGGCCAGTCCGCGGCGGTGAACGCGGGGGCGGGGTGGGTCGCGGGGGTGTCCGGCATGCTGCTCCATCGCGGTCGTCGGGTCCCGGGTGCCCGGGGTCAAGATCCTATAGGAAATAGCATCCGCGCGACCAGGGGGGACGGCGACCCGGTCCGCCTGCTCGCCGAGGTCGGCCTAGACGACTGTCTGTGGAGGCGCGTCCACGGGGGATGGACGGGCTCCTTAGTCTCGAGCTCCACCCGAGAACGGAGCACCATCACCAGGCCATCGACCACGCCCTCCACCCCATCCTCGCGTCGCCTCCGTCGAGCGGGGACACTCGCCGCCGCCGCCACCATCGCGCTCTCCGCCACCTTCGGCCTCGGCATCGCGCCGGCCTCCGCGGCGCCGGCATCGGCGTCCACCTCCACCGACGCGTCCCAGATCACCGTCCCGGGAGCCAAGCCCGGCCCGGCGCCCAAGTGGCCCGGCCCGCTGTTCCGGTTCGTGTTCCAGACGCACTGGATCCCGGTCGCCCACGGGGGGCAGAACATCCGGTCCTTCCGCGTCCAGGGCCACTCGGTCAGGCCGGGTGGGACTCTGGCCTACAACGACGTCAACGAGTGCGTGTCGTACACCGGCTACAGCGACAAGATCGACGACGTCCGGTACGCGGGCGTCGTCCTGCCGCAGATCTACGACACCACCGTCACCAGCTTCTCCGGCCCCCACTGCACCGGCTACGACTACGACTACGGGAGGGTCGGCGGACGCGGTCCGATCGACAGGCAGTACCTCGACTGGACGATCTTCACGCACCACGCGCCGGCTCCTCGCTAGCCGGATCCGCCCGCATCGACGGCCGACGCCTCCCCCGCGGAGACGTCGGCCGTCGTCCGTCAGCACGACTCACCGCCGCCATCCGGTGCGTCACGGCGACCCCGCGTCAGCCGAGCAGCGGCCGCTGCGCCCTCTTGCGCTCCACGTACTCCGCGTGCGCCGCCTGCGTCGACGGCATCTCGGAGACGCCGGGGACGGGCACGTCCCACCAGCCCTCGCCGTCGGGGCCGTAGACGAGCGGGTCGGACTCGACGTGGATCACGGTGGTGCGGTCGGAGGCCTTCGCCTGCCGCACCGCGTCGCAGAGCGCGGTCGTGGCGTCGGGGCCGGGGGCGACCTCGATCACGTCGACGCCGTAGCTGCGCGCGTTCGCCGCGAGGTCGACGGGCAGCGGCTCGCGGCCCTCGAAGTTGCGCGTCGCGGGATCCAGCTGCCGGTACCGGGTGCCGAAGCGCTCGGTGCCGACCGTCTCGGAGAGGTGGCCGATGGACGCGTAGCCGTGGTTCTGGATCACGACGACGATGATCTTGATGCCCTCGGCCACCGCGGTCACGAGCTCGGTGTGCAGCATGAGGTAGGAGCCGTCGCCGACCATGACGATCACGTCGCGGTCGTCGCCGTACGCCTCCGCTCCGCGCTTCACGCCGAGGCCGCCGGGGATCTCGTAGCCCATGCACGAGAACGCGTACTCCACGTGGTAGCCGAGCGCGTCGCGCACGCGCCAGAGCTTGTGGAGGTCGCCGGGCAGGGATCCGGCCGCCTGCACGACGACGTCGCGCGGGTCGCTGGCGGCCTGCACGGCGCCGATGATCTCGGGCTGGCCGGGCAGCGCGCCGCCGGTGGGGGCGAGCGCGCGGTCGACGGCGGCGTCCCACTCGCGCTTCTCACGGGCGATGCGGTCGGCGTACGCGGCGTCGACGCGCGTGCCGGCGAGCGCCGCGATGAGCGCCTCCAGGGTCTCCCGCGCGTCGGCCACGACCGGCAGCTGCGTGCCGTGCTTGTACGCGTCGAACGCGGCGACGTTGACGTTCACGAAGGTCACGTCCGGACGCTGGAACGCCGTGCGGCTCGCCGTGGTGAAGTCGGAGTAGCGCGTGCCGATGCCGATGACCACGTCGGCCTCAGCGGCGAGGCGGTTCGCGGCGGTGGATCCGGTGGCGCCGACGCCGCCCAGGTACTGCGGGTGGTCCCAGGCGAGGGATCCGCCGCCGGCCTGCGTGGTGCCGACCGGGATGCCGGTCTGCTCGGCGAAGCGGAGGAGCGCCTGCTCGGCCGCGGAGTAGATGACGCCGCCGCCCGCGATGATGAGGGGCGTGCGCGCCTCGCGGATCGCCTGGACGGCGCGCGCCAACGGCCCGCGCTCCGGGAGCGGCCGGCGCAGGTGCCACTCGCGCGGCGCGAGGAACGCGAGCGGCACGTCGAGCGCCTCCGCCTGCACGTCCTCGGGCAGCGCGATGGTCACGGCGCCCGTCTCGGCCGGGTCGGTGAGCACGCGCATGGCCGCGAGCGCGATCGAGTACAGCTGCTCGGGCCGCTGCACGCGGTCGAAGAAGCGCGAGAGCGGGCGGAACGCGTCGTTCACGCTCACGCTCGTGTCGTGCGGGTGCTCGAGCTGCTGCAGCACCGGATCCGCGACCCGCGTCGCGAAGGTGTCGCTCGGCAGGAGCAGCGCCGGCAGCCGGTTGGCCGTCGCGAGGGCCGCGCCCGTGAGCATGTTCGCGGCGCCCGGCCCGACGGACGCGGCGCTCGCGTAGGTGGCGAGGCGGCGGTGCATGCGCGCGAAGCCGACGGACTGGTGCACCATCGCCTGCTCGTTGCGGGCCTGGTGGTACGGCATGAGGTCGGGATCCTGCGCGTTCGCCTGCATGAGCGCCTGGCCGATCCCGGCGACGTTGCCGTGGCCGAAGATCCCGAAGACGCCGGGGATGGTGCGCTCGCGGTGGTCGCCGTCGACCGTCCACTGGTTCGCGAGGAACGCGACGAGCGCCTGGCTGACGGTCATGCGGGTGGTGGGCTCGGTCATGGGGTCGGGGCTTCCTGGTCGGGGGCGAACGGCAGGCGCGGGTCGATCTCCTGCCCGGCCCAGGTGCCGCGGATCCAGCCGTGCGCGGGGTGGTCGCTGATGAGCCAGGCGCGGTCGGCGCCCGGACCGGCCATCACGTTGAGGTAGTAGAGGTCGTAGCCGGGCGCCGCGACGGCGGGCCCGTGGTAGCCGTAGGGCACGAGCGCGACGTCGCCCGTGCGCACGACGGCGTCGATGGCGATCTCGCCCGCGGGCGACGACGAGGTGTGGAACAGGCCGAAGGGATCCGCGTCCGCGGGCGCGTCCAGCCCGCGACCGACGGCGGTCTCGAAATAGTAGATCTCCTCCAGCCGCGACTCCTCCCCCGGCTTGTCCTCGTCGTGCTTGTGCGCCGGGTAGCTCGACCAGTTCTCGGCGGGCGTCAGCACCTCGCAGACGATGAGGCGCTCGGCGTCGAGGGATCCGGGCGTGCCGGGGGTCCCGAAGTTGTGCACCTGGCGGCTCGAGCGGCCGGCACCGCGCAGCTCGACGGGCACGTCCTCGCGGGCGATCCGGTGGCTCGGCACGGGCCGCGTCGCCGGCGACTCGGCGACGGCCACGCGGCCGGATCCGGTGAGCACCGCGCTCGCGTCGCACGACAGGTAGAGCACGTCGGTCGGCCCGGCGAAGACCGACGCGCGGCCCTCGAGGTCGGTCACGCGCTCGTCGCCGTCGGCCTCCCGGTGCCGCACGGCGAAGGATCCCGCGAGCGGCACCACCATGCGCTCGACGCCCGATGCGGCCAGCTCGAGCGCGTCGCCCTCGGCGAGCACCGCGACCCGGAGGCCCGTGTGCTCCCAGTCGGGGAGGGATCCGTCGACCACGGTCTCCCAGCCGTCCCGACCGAGGCTCCCGCGGGGGTGCAGCCACTCGTCCGTCGTCATGCGCGTCTCCTTCGTCGTGGTCGGATGCCCGGCCGTACGGTGGGTGGTGCGGATCAGTTCTGCGGGAAGCCGAGGTCGACGCCGCCGTGCGACGGGTCGAGCCAGCGGCTGGTGATCGCCTTCTGCTGGGTGAAGAACCGCACGCCCTCCGCGCCGTGGGCCTTGGTGTCGCCGAAGAGGCTGGACCGCCAGCCGCCGAACGAGAACGTGGCGACGGGAACGGGGATGGGGACGTTGATCCCGATCATGCCGACCTGGACCTCGTTCTGGAAGCGCCGCGCGGCCCCGCCGTCGTTGGTGAAGATCGCGGTGCCGTTGCCGAACGCGCCCTGGTTGATGAGCGCGACGCCCTCCTCGTACGAGCGGACGCGGACGACGCCGAGCACGGGTCCGAAGATCTCCTCCGTGTACGCGCGCGAGCTCGTGGGCAGCTCGTCGATGAGCGTGGGGCCGAGCCAGAAGCCGTCGGCCTCGCCGTCGACCTCGATGCCGCGGCCGTCGACGACGACGCGCGCGCCGTCCTCCTCCGCGATCGCGATGTAGGAGGCGACCTTGTCGCGGTGCGCCTCGGTCACCAGCGGCCCCATGTCGCAGCCGCGACGGCCGTCGCCGACGCGGAGGCCGGACATGCGCGACGTGATCCGCTCGATGAGCGCGTCGGCCACGGGCTCGACCGCGACGACCACGGAGATCGCCATGCAGCGCTCGCCCGCCGAGCCGAAGCCCGCGTTGACGGCCGAGTCGGCGACGAGGTCGAGGTCGGCGTCCGGCAGCACGAGCATGTGGTTCTTCGCGCCGCCGAGGGCCTGCACGCGCTTGCCGTGCTTCGTGCCCGTCTCGTACACGTACTGCGCGATGGGCGTGGATCCCACGAACGAGATCGCCCGCACGTCCGGGTGCGTGAGCAGCCCGTCCACCGCCTCCTTGTCGCCGTTCAGCACGGTGAAGACGCCGTCGGGGAGGCCCGCGCGCTTCCACAGCTCGGCGATCCAGATGGCCGCGCTCGGGTCCTTCTCGCTCGGCTTCAGGATCACCGTGTTGCCGGCCGCGATCGCGATGGGGAAGAACCACATCGGCACCATCGCGGGGAAGTTGAACGGCGAGATGATCCCGACGACGCCGAGCGGCTGCTTCGTGGAGTACACGTCGACGCCCGTGGACACCTGCTCCGAGTACTCGCCCTTGAGGTGGTGCGCGAGGCCGGTCGCGAACTCCACGACCTCCTGGCCGCGCGTGATCTCGCCGAGCGCGTCGCTCACGACCTTGCCGTGCTCCGACGTGATGATCTCCGCCAGCTCGCCCTTCTCCGCCTCGAGCAGCTCGCGGAAGCGGAAGAGGATCGCCTGCCGCTTGGCGAGCGACAGGTCGCGCCAGGCGGGGAACGCGGCGTTCGCCGACGCGATGGCGCGCTGGATCTCGTCGCCGTCCGCGAGCGCGACCTCCTTCGTGACGACGCCGCGGCCCGGGTCGTAGACGGGGGCGGTGCGGCCGGAGGTCGAGGGCGAGCGGGCGCCGTCGATCCAGTGCGGGACGACGGGGAGCGGGGCGGTGTCGGTCATGGTGTCCTCAGGCGGTCAGCGGTGGCGGATCGGGGTCGGGTCGGTCTTCGGGGTCAGGGGCGGGCGCGGCCGTGCACGAGGTCGACGGCCTGGTCGACCGCGCGCGCGACGTCGCCGTCGGCGGGGTGGATCAGCGTGCGGCCGACGACCAGGCCACGGACGCCGGGGAGGTCGAGCGCGTGCTCCCAGCCGGCCCAGGTGTCCTCGCTCGCGCCCTGCGGATCCCCGCCGAGCAGCAGCGTGGGCAGGGTGGTCGCTGCCATGACGCGGGCCATGTCGTCGACGACGGGCAGCTTCATCCACGTGCGCGCGGACGACGAGCCGAGCCCCGACGCGACGGCGATCGAGGTGATGACGGCGTCGGGCGTGAGGTCGTTGACGATCCGGCCGTCCTGCCACGCGCTCATGAACGGCTCGAGCATGATCGGCAACCCGGCGCGCACCGCGTCGTCGACCGCGCGCGCGTTGGCCTCGAGGGTCGCGGCCGTGCCGGCGTCGCCCAGGGCGATCCGCACGAGCGTCTTCGCGAAGTCGAGGCCGTCGCGCACGATCCCGGCGACGTCGTAGGCCGTGAAGCGGTCGTCCATCTCGAAGACGGCGCCGCGCAGGCCGCCGCGGTTCATGGATCCGACCACGACCTTGTCGTCGAGGAGGCCGAGGAGCGCGAGGTCGTCGACGATGTCCGGGGTGCCGAGCACGCCGTCGACGCCGTCGCGCGTGAGGGCGGTGGCGAGGCCGGCGAGCAGCTCGTCGCGGTCGGCGAGGGCCATGGGGTCGTCGCCGACGCCGAGCGCGCCGCGGGCGGGGTGGTCGGCGGCGACGATGAGCAGGCGGCCGTCGTCGCGGATCAGCGGGCGGCGGACGCGGCCGGCGAGCGCGCGGGCGACGGCATCGGGATCCGTGGCGCGCAGGTCGCGGAGGCGCTGGAGCGCGCCCGGGAGGTCGCCCGCGCGGAGCGCCTCGGCGGGCGCCTGGGTCGCGTCGACCGCGGTCATCGGATGCGCTCCAGCACGGCGTCGACCTCGGCGGTCGTCGGCATGGCGGTGGAGCACTCGCGGCGGGACGCGACGATGGCGCCCGCGACGTTGGCGAAGCGCAGGATCCGCTCGAGGTCCCATCCGGCGAGCAGCCCGTGCACGAGCGCGCCGCCGAATCCGTCACCCGCGCCGAGCCCGTTGACCACCTCGACCGCGTACGGCGGCACCTCCACGGTCTCGTCGCGCGTCTTCGCGAGAACGCCCTTCGGGCCCTGCTTGACGATGGCGAGCTCGATGCCGCGGTCGAGCAGCGCGTCGGCGGCCCGCAACGGATCCGTCTCCCCGACCGCGACCTCGCACTCCTCGCGGTTGCCCACCGCGACCGTCACGTGCTCGAGCGCCCGGCCGACCTCGCGCGTCGCGTCCTCGGGCGACGACCAGAACATCGGCCGGTAGTCGAGGTCGAGCACCGTGAGCGGCCGACGTGCCCGGGCGGCCCACGCGGCGTGGTGCGCGGATCGGCTCGGCTCCTCGCTGAGGCCCGTGACGGTGGACCAGTAGACGCGGGCGTCCTGGATCGCCGCCCGGTCGAGGGTCTCGGCCTCGATGCAGAGGTCGGGCGCCTTCGGCCGGCGGTAGAAGTAGAGGGGGAAGTCGTCGGGCGGGAAGATCTCGCAGAAGGTGACGGGCGTCGGCAGGTCGTCGACGGGCGTCACGAACTCCGCGGAGACGCCGAGGCGCTCGAGCTCGCGCGTGACGTAGCGACCGAACGGGTCGTCGCCCGTGCGCGAGATGAGGGCGGCGGATCTGCCGTGCCGGGCCGCCGCGACAGCGACGTTCGCCGCGCTCCCGCCGAGGTACTTGCCGAACGTCTCGACGTCCTCGAGGCCCACGCCGTCCTGGAGCGGGTAGAGGTCGACGCCGACGCGGCCGATGGTGATCACGTCGTGGATCGGGGTCGAGGCGATGCTCATGGCGGCGCTGCTTCCTCTCCGTGGCTGGAGGGCGATGGGCGGGTGCTGCGGTCCCTCCAACGTAGCGCATGTTCTGACATAGGCACATGGTTTCGCGCGCCCGATCGCGCGTCAGGGCGCCGCCGACCGCGACCCGGGTCACCGGCCGCGCGTCATCCCGACCCCGAAGCCCGCGCCGAGCGCGAGGCCGACGACCACCAGGAGGCCAGGTACGGGGATCACGCCGGAGGCGAGGCCGCCGAGGAACGAGCAGCACAGCGCGGGGATCAGCTGGCCGAGACCGCGGGAGATGGCGCCGCGGGGGCCGCGGAAGGCCTCATCGACGCCTGCGAGCACGACGAGCAGCGCGACGAGGAGCAGGGGGACCAGGATGGCGACCGGGACGGACTGCGTCAGCGGCGTCACGAGGGCGGTCACGACCACGGCGGCGGCGTATGCGGCGGTGGACGCCATGGTCGCGGCGACGTGGATCCGGAAGCGGCGGTCGGCCGGAGCGCGTGCCGGCAGTTCGCGCAACACGGGGCGGGAGCCGCCGTGGCGGGCATCGAGGTCGCCGCCGATGCCACCGTCGCCGCCGCCCGCGGGGAGGTCATCGCGGCGGTCGTCGGTCATGGTGCGACTGTAGCCCGGCCGGCATGCGGCCCTGACCTCGGAGCACGACCCCTCAGCGGACGACGCCGTCGAGCGGCAGGTGCATCACGTGCAGGCCGACGAGCCCCTGGTCCGCGTGGTCGAACGCCGCGGGCACCGTGCCGATGATCCGGAACCCCAGCGACTCCCACAGGTGCACGGCCGCGTGGTTCGTCTCCACGACGGCGTTGAACTGGATCGCCCGGTACCCCTCGGCGCGCGCCCACGCGATCACGTGCTCGCCGAGCGCGCGACCGACGCCGCGACCGCCATGCGCGGGATCGACGAGGAACGAGCCCGTCGCCACGTGCGCGCCGCGCCCCGGGCGGTTGGGTCCGGCCTTGGCGGATCCGAGCACGGTGCCGTCGTCGACCGCCACGAAGGTGCGGGCCGGCGCCTCCGCCATCCAGTTCGGCCGCGCCTCCTCGAGCGACTGCCCGGCCGGGAGCGCGTAGGTGCGGCCGGCGTCGACGATCGCGCGGTAGAAGGGGTGGATCAGGGGCCAGTCGGCGTCCGTGGCGGGGCGGATGCGCATGCGGTCGAGGCTATCCGGCATGACGCGCCGGGCTCAGACGGGCGGGTCGTCCGCCAGCCGCTGGAACAGCACGTGGTCCTGCCACACGCCCGCGATGCGGAGGTAGCGCGGCGCGAGCCCGTACCGCGTGAAGCCCGTGCGCGCGAGCACGGCCTGCGACGCGGCGTTGTGCAGGAGCGTCCCGGCCTCGACCCGGTGCAGCCCGAGCTCGCCGAACGCGAGGGCGACCGCGGCATCGACGGCGGAGGTCGCGAGCCCGCGGCCGGTGCCATCCGCCGCGAGCCAGTACCCCATCGCGCACGACTCGAAGGCGCCGCGGACGATGCCGTTCAGGTTGATGCGCCCGGCCACGGATCCGTCGTCGTCGAGGATGGCGAGCGGCACGCCCTGGCCGCGCGCGTGCTGCGCGAGCGCCGCCTCGACGTCGGCGCGCTGACCGGCGGGGGTGTCGTGGTCCGGATGCCGGATCGGCTCCCACGGCGCGAGGTGGGCTCGGCTCGCGAGGCGCAGCGCGGACAGGGCGGGGGCGTCGTCGAGCGTCAGCAGGCGGATCCGGTCGGGCACGGCATCGAGGATGCCAGACCGCCCCCGGTCTCCCATCAAGGCATTGACACGTCAGCACAACAGGGCCAAGTGAGCATCTACCCCCTCCCCAGCCACCTATCGGCGAAGCGGCAGGTACGTTCTCTATGTGAGAAGGAACAGCCATCGCATCGCGGGCGAAGTACAAACGAAAAGCACTTACGCCTGGACAGTTGGGCTTATAGCTTATGTAGTCATATCGACGGCCGCCATCTATGCTTTACCGGACTGGCTCATCAAACAGCCCTTAAGCGCAAATGAAATCAACGCGCTCACCGCGACCGAGAAAACGGCCGCAATCACCGCAGCTCGTCAAGTCATCCTTCTTTCTGCCGGCGGACTTCTTGCCGCTTTTACGCTGGCCTTGACCCAGCGGCGCGATGCGATTGCTAGGGCGAGGCACGAAATTGACCGCGATGCCAACTGGACGAACAGATACACAGAAGCCGTGAAGCAGCTAGGTGACGACAAGGCGGCCGTACGTTACGGGGGGATATATGCCCTCGAGCGAATCGCTGAAGATTCTGAAAGAGATCGCGCTACAATAACCGAAGTCTTGACAGCCTACATCCGCGAAGAGTCTCCGCGTCGCGAATCAGATGCAAGCGTATTAGCCGAGTTCCCAGTTTCAACCTCGATTGCCGCCTTGAGGACCATTAGCCGACTCAGCAACATTAAGGGATCTATACAAACGCAAGTGTTGCTAAGCATTACGAACTTGCGAGGCGCTTCTATGACCGATGCGAACCTGGGTAACGCCAACTTCTCTAATTCTCGGCTTGATGGGGCCGACCTGACCAATGCAGGCCTCGAAGGCGCAAGTTTTGAAGAAGCGATAATTACAGTTGGTACATTCACTCGCGCGCGGCTTACAAAGGCCACGTTTCGATCGTCGGTTGTAAAATATGCAGACTTTGTCGGCGCAAATATAGACTACGTAAATTTCATAAATGCGGACGCCAGTCACGCGCGTTTCGAAAGCGCAAGGGCCATGTCTGCAAACTTCAGTGGCGCAAACTTGAGTCAAGCCGCGCTTTCCGGCGCCGACCTGACAGGGGCAAAGTTCATCAAATGCAACCTAGAAGCGAGCGATGCGCAGAATGCTCGCATCATTAGGGGAGACTTCCGCGGGGCGAACCTTCGCGGTGCGCAATTCCAAGGAGCGATACTACGTGATTGCGACCTGCGGGACGTCGCTACTGAAGGAACCGACTTCTCTGGCGCCGATTTCCGCGGCGCACGGTTCAACTGCACACGAGCCGAACTCGGCTACGCTCCCGGAGCCAAATTCGATGACGATTTTATCTAAATACACCGGATGACCCGCCCGGTTGCTTTTTGACCTCAAGCGACGTGGACAGCGGAGAAGCGTGCTGTCCGGGCCGCAAAGTAACGACGGCCGCCCCACCCGCGAGGGATGGGACGGCCGTCGTGGTCGTGCGTGGTCGCTAGACGCGCGCGAGGTCCGCGATGACGCGGTCCCCGGCGGCGGCCATGACCGTGGTCGCCTTGATCTCGGCGCGACCCAGGAGGTCGTCCATGCGACGGCGGCGGGCCTTCGTGATCAGCGTCACGACGGTGCCCTGCTTGCCCGCGCGGCCCGTGCGGCCGGCGCGGTGGAGGTAGCTCTTGTACTCGTCGGGCGCGTCGGCCTGGATGACCAGCCCGATGTCGTCGACGTGGATGCCGCGGGCGGCCACGTCGGTCGCCACGAGCACGCGGACCTTGCCGCTCGTGAGGAGCTGCAGGTTGCGCGTGCGGCGCGCCTGGTTGAGGTCGCCGTGCAGCGACGTGGCCGGGATGCCGGCGTCCTCGAGCTGGTCGGCGAGCTGCTCGGCGAACGCGCGGGTGCGGGCGAAGATCAGCGTCTTGCCCTCGCCCGAGCTGAGCTGCTCGATGATCGCGGCCTTGTCGCGCTGCTCGATGAGGAGCACGCGGTGGTCGATGGTCGACGATGCCTGGTCCTCGCCCGCGACCTCGTGGACGCTGGGCGACGGCAGGAACTCGTTGACGAGCGTCGCGACGCCCTTGTCGAGCGTGGCGGAGAAGAGCAGGCGCTGGCCGTCCTTCTTCACCTGGCGGAGGATCCGCTGCACGGGCTCGAGGAAGCCGAGGTCGCACATGTGGTCGGCCTCGTCGAGGACCGTGACGACGATCTCGGAGAGGTCGAGGCGGCCCTGGTCGATGAGGTCCTCGAGGCGGCCGGGGGTCGCGATGAGGATGTCGACGCCGCGCTGCAGCGCACCGACCTGCTTGAACTGCGGCACGCCGCCGAAGATCGTGGTGGTGAACAGGCCCACCGAGCGGGCGATGGGCTGCACCGTGCGGTCGATCTGCATGGCGAGCTCGCGCGTCGGGGCGAGGATCAGCGCGCGGGGCTTGCGGCCCATCTTGCGGTTCTTCGCGCCGTCGTTCTCGAGCAGACGCTCCACGAGGGGCGCGCCGAACGCGATGGTCTTGCCGGATCCGGTGCGGCCGCGGCCGAGCACGTCGCGACCCGCGAGCACGTCGGGGATCGTGGCGGCCTGGATCGGGAACGGGCTCGCCGCGCCCAGCTCCTCGAGCACGCGGACGATGTTCTGGCCGAGGCCGAGCGCGGCGAAGGTCACGCCGTCGACGTCCTTGGCCGTGGTGGCCTGGGCCTCGAGGCGCTCGAGCACGACGTCCTCGGCGGGAGCGTGGCGCGGGGCGCCCTCCTTGCTCGGGTAGAAGTCGCTGTCGCGCTTGGGGCGGGCGTCGTCGTAGGACGGGCGCTCGCTGCGCTGGGGGCGGTCGCCGTAGGAGGGGCGCTCGGACCGCTGCGGGCGGTCGTTGTAGGAGGGGCGCTCCGTGCGAGCCGGGCGATCGTTGTAGGACGGACGCTCGGATCGCTCGGCGCGGTCACCGTACGACGGACGCTCGGTGCGGGCAGGGCGCGAGTCGTTGTACGACGGACGCTCCGTGCGAGCCGGACGCGAGTCGTTGTACGACGGACGCTCCGTGCGAGCCGGACGCGAGTCGTTGTACGACGGACGCTCGCCGCGAGCCGGACGGTCGTTGTACGCGGGGCGCTCCGTGCGTGCGTTCCGGTCGTTGTACGACGGACGCTCGGCGCGGTCGTTGTAGGAGGGGCGCTCCGAACGGGCGGGACGGTCGTTGTACGCGGGACGCTCCGACCGCTGCGGACGGTCGTTCCCGTAGGACGGACGGTCGTTGCGCGGCGCGCGGTCGTTGTAGGACGGACGCTCGGAGCGCTCGCCGCCACGGTCGGGACGCGAGTTCCCGTACGACGGACGCTCGGAGCGCTGTCCGCGCTCGGCGCCGTACGAGGGACGCTCGCTGCGCTGGCCGCGGTCGTTGCCGCCGCCGTAGGAGGGGCGCTCGCCGCGCTGCGGGCGGGCGTCGCCGCGCTCGGGGCGCGCGTTGGCGCGGTTGGGGCGGTCGCCGTACGCGGGACGCTCGCCGCGACCGGCCGGGCGCTCGGCGCGGGGCTCCCAGTTGGGGCGGTCGCCGCCGCGCGCGGGGCGGGCCGCGCCGCCGCGCTGGGGGCGGTCGTCCTGGCCGGAGCGCTGGGCGCGCTCGTCGGCGTTCCAGCGCTGCTTCTTGGGCGCGGGATCGGAGTTGTAGCCGCGGTGGTTCGGGCTGCGGGATCCGGCGGGGGCGCGCTTGGCGCCGCGCGGGGAGTCGTTGTTGTAGGGCATGAGGGATTCCTCGTTCTGCTCGAGTGCATGACAATGCTCATTCGAAGCAGCGCGCTACAGGATCAGGGTGCGCAGAGCTGCTCTCAACCCGGGCAGTCGTCGACCGGGGGCCGTGTCATCGCGTGACGTACCCCTCTGCGGAACGAGAGGGGGAAACCGGCCCACCTGACTGACAAATCCATCCGCCCGGATGGATGGTCCGGTAGCGGTGTCAAGAGCCGACTGGAGCACACTACCGGACGCGCGTCCCGGGCACCAGGGCGCCGCTCCGCCCGGGCGCGCCACGCGGCGCCCCCGGGCGGGGTCATGATGCGCGGATCAGCCCGCGGTGCCGCACTCGGTCGGCGCCGCGGATCCCCCGGCCGGCAGCCCGAGCTCGGCCCGCTTCCGCTCACTGCGCGCCCGGATCCGCAGCGCCGCGCGCTCCACGAGCGAGTACAGCGACGGCAGCACGAGCAGCGTCAGCACGGTCGACGACAGCAGGCCGCCGATCACGACGATCGCGAGCGGCTGCGAGATGAACCCGCCGTGTCCGGTCAGGCCGACCGCGAGCGGCAGCAGCGCGAAGATCGTCGCGAGCGCCGTCATGAGGATGGGCCGGAGCCGTCGACCGGCGCCCTGCAGGATCGCCTCCCGCAAGCCCATGCCGCGCGTCCGGTACTGGTTCACGAGGTCGATGAGCACGATCGCGTTGGTCACCACGATGCCCACGAGCATCAGCAGGCCGATGATCGACGCGACGCCCAGCGGGATCCCCGTCACCACCTGCAGCAGCACCGCGCCGGTCGCCGCGAACGGCACCGAGACGAGCAGCACGAGCGGCTGGATGAGGCTCCGGAACGTCGCCACCATGATGATGTAGACGATCAGGATCGCCGCCAGCACCGCGAGCCCCAGCTGCCCGAACGCGTCGGACTGCTGCGACGCGACGCCGCCGAGCGACGCCTGCGCGCCGGCCGGCAGCTGCACGCCCGCGACGGCCTGCGACACCTCGGACGAGGCGAAGCCCACGTCGTCGCTGCCGGGCGTCGCGCTCACGGTGGCGCTGCGGAAGCCGCCCGTGGTCGTGACGGTCGCGGGTCCGTCCACGACCTCGACGGTCGCGAGGTCGCTGAGCGGCACGAATCCGCGCGCGGTGGGAATCCGGAAGTCGCGCAGCCCCTGCAGGCTCTGCGCGGCGTCCGGGTCCTGGATGTAGATGGACAGCGTCTTCTCGTCGATCACGACCTGCCCGACCGCCGCCGGCAGCCGGCTGGCCGTGACGATGCCGCCCACGGCCTGCTCGCTGAGCCCGGCGGCCGCGGCCTTCGCCCGGTCGACGGTCACGGCGATGTACGGCTGCGTCTCGGAGAGGTTGCTCGTGGCCTGCTCGATCGACGGGATGTCCTTGACGGCCGCGAGGATCGCGTCGGCCGAGGTCTTCAGGTCGTCGGCGTCGTTCGCCGTGATCTGCACCTCGATGTCGCTCGAGGAGAACCCGCCCGAGGCCGCCGCCAGCGACACGTCGCCCACGTCGGTGAGGCCGTCGACCGCGGTCCGCACGCGCTCGCGGATGGCGTCCTGGTCGGCGTCGGCGTCGGTCGTCAGCGCGAACGTGATCCCGCCGCCGCCCCCGAAGGCCGACGTGAGCGAGGTGCTGTCCGAGCCGATCGAGGTCTGCACGGTCTCGACGCCCTGGACGCCGATGAGCGCCTGCTCGACCTTCGTGGCCGCGGTGTCCTGCGCCTCGAGGCTGGTGTCGCTCGGCAGCTCCTGCGAGACGGTGAGCGTGTTCTGCCCGCTGTCGCCGAGGAAGTTGGTCTTCATGCTCGGGATGAGCGCGACCGTGCCGCCGAGCACGAGGATCGCGAGCACGAGCGTGACGGCCGAGTGCTTGAGCGTCCACGCGAGGATCGGCCGGTAGCCGCGCTGGAGGCGCGTCGGCGCGCCGATGCCCTCGCCGCCGCTCTGGCCCTCGCCCTGGCCGTCGGCGGCGTGCGATCCGCGAGCCCGCCGGCCCGATCGTCCGCGGTCGTCGACGGACCCGCGGACGGCGGCGTGCGCGCCCGTGCGGGTGGTCGCCGCAGCCTCCGCGGCGGCGGCCGCCTTCCTCCGCGACCGCCGCGACTCCCCCTCCGGCCGCAGGAACCAGTACGCGAGCACCGGCACGATCGTCAGCGAGACGAACAGCGACGCGGCGAGCGCGATCGTCACGGTCAGCGCGAACGGCCGGAACAGCTCGCCCGTGATGTCGCCCACGAGCGCGATCGGCAGGAACACCGCGACGGTCGTGGCGGTCGACGCCGTGACCGCGCCCGCGACCTCGCGCACGGCAGCGCGGATCGCGTCGAGCCGGTCGGGCGTGAAGGAGAGGTGCCGCTTGATGTTCTCGATCACCACGATCGAGTCGTCCACCACGCGCCCGACCGCGATCGTGAGCGCGCCGAGCGTGATGATGTTGAGCGTGTAGCCCGAGGCGAGCATCGCGATGAAGGTGATGAGCACGGACGCCGGGATCGAGATCGCGGTCACGATGGTCGACCGGATCGACATGAGGAACACGAGGATCACGAGCACCGCGAACACGAGGCCGAGCAGGCCCTCCGTGGTCAGGCTCGAGATCGACTGCTCGATGAAGGGCGCCTGGTCGAACACGACCGTGAACTTCGTGTCGCTGCCCAGATCCTCCGACAGCTGCGGCAGGAGCTGGGTGACGAGGTGCGAGACGTCGACCGTGTTGCCCGCTGGCGTCTTCGTGACGGCGATGGTGAGCGACGGCTGGCCGTCGACGCGCGAGATGCCGGTGGTCGGATCCTGGCCGAGCTCCACGGTGGCGACGTCGCCGATCGTGAGCGCGCGACCGCCCGCCGCGCCCAGCAGCGGGAGCGAGGCGAGGTCCTGGGTGGATCCGAGGCGCGTCCCCGACTGCACAGACAGCGTGGTGCCGTCCTCCGTCACGGATCCCGCGGGCAGGAGCGAGCCGTTCGCGTCGAGCGCGTCGCGGATCGCCTGGTTCGTGAGGCCGGCGGCCTGCACCTCGGCGGGATCCGGCGTGATGACCACGCGCTGCCCCACCGTCCCCAGCAGGCTCGCGTCGCGCACGCCCGCGAGCTTGCGGATGTCCGCGAGCGTCGAGCGCTCGAGCGCGGCCGTGAGGTCCTGCGGGCTGAGGTCGCTCGTGACGGCGATCTGGATCACCGGCAGGTCGTCGATGCTGCCCGCGATCACGACGGGGTCGATCCCGTCGGGCAGCGTGGTGCGGATCCGGTTGATGGCCTGGTCGATCTTCTGCTCGGCCGTCGCGAGGTCCGTGCCGTACGTGAACGACGCGGAGATGACGGAGGAGTCGGTGCGCGAGGTCGCCGTGGAGGACTCGAGGCCCGGCACCGCCTGGATCGCGCGCTCGATGGGCGTCGACACGTCCGTGTCCACGACCGCGGGCGACGCACCCGGGTACGCCGTGACGACCGCGAGCTGCGGGAACGACACCGACGGGATGAGCTCCTGCTTGAGCGTCGTGAGCGCGATGCCGCCGAACACCCCGATGACGATCGTGATGAGCGCGATCAGTGCCCGGTTGCGGAGGCTGAAGACGGAGAGGAGATGCAGGGGGTGCTCCTTGTGGGACGCGGGCCGCGGGTGCGGCGGTCGCTCGGACCGCTGATCGCCCGCACCGGGAACCCGCCCCGTGGGGGAAGTATCGCACCCGGCGTCGGGAAATCCCCGCTCGCGCGGGGTTTTCAGTAGCGCATCACCGCATCCAGCCGACGCCCCTCTCCGCGGAGCATGCTGGAGGGATGGCGCACCGGGCATCGAGCACGAGGGAGCGCCTCCCCGAGCCCAAGACCTGCGCCTCGTGCGGCCGCACCATCGAGTGGCGGAAGAAGTGGGAGCGCGACTGGGACCAGGTCCGCTACTGCAGCGACGCGTGCCGGCGCCGCGGCGTCTCCGACGTCGACGAGCGGCTCGAGCAGTGGATCCTCGACCTCCTCGCGCACCGCGCCGGCGGCGCCACCATCTGCCCGTCGGAGGCCGCGCGCGCGGAGTCGCCCGACGACTGGCGCGAGCTCATGGAGCCGACCCGGCGCGCCGCCCGGAGGCTCGTCGACGCGGGCGAGGTGGAGATCACCCAGAAGGGCTCGGTCGTCGATCCCTCCACGGCCAAGGGGCCCATCCGGATCCGCCGCCGCCGCTGACGAGGCACACTAGGGGGATGCATCGACCGACCCTCACCGTCCTGGCCGCCGTCGCGAGCGCGGCGCTCCTGTCCGGATGCGGGGCCAGCGCGCAGTTCACGTCGCCCACCACGGAGATCTACGCGACCACGGCGGACGCCCAGACCGCGCTCGGCTCGGCGATGCCGACGTGGATCCCGGCGGACGGCGCGCTCATCCGCACCAAGTCCGAGGCGAAGGCCGGCAGCATCGTCGCCGTCCAGACCGCGACGCCCGCGCCCGCCCCCGGCGGCTGCACCGACCTGCAGATGACCACCATCCAGGACACCTGGTGGCCGCCGGAGATCGACCCCGCGACGGTCACCTGCGCCGACGGCTGGAACCTCTTCGGCGCGAACGGCCGCATCTACGGCTGGAGCACCACGGTCCTGCCCTAGGCCCGTCGCGCCATGGCCGCCACATCCGCCCGCCCGGGTCGCTCCCGCGACAGGCTGCTGGTCGCGGGCGCCGTCCTCTGCTTCGCGATCCTCGTGTCCGCCGCGCTGCTGGCCGCCGTCGCGCTGGCCCAGAGCGCCATCCTCATCGACGAGCTGCCCCCGCCCGACTTCGGCACCGCGACCTCTCCCGAGCACGAGGCGCTCGGCCGGCGGGCCCTCCTCGCCGGCGCGGTCGCGGCGCTGGCGCTGACCGGCGGCATCCTCTGCGTCGTCCGCCGCTACGCCGTCGCCGCTGCCACCCGCCGCTGACGCCGCGCCGCCAGCGTCCGCAGCACGAGGATCACGACCACGCCCACCGCGGCGCCGACGACCGTGTCGACCACCCGGTCCGCCACGAGCGGCAGCACGGGCAGCTTCCGACCGAGGCCGCCCATCACGAGCGCGAGCGGCGTGATGAAGACGAGCGCCAGCCCGTAGTGCTTCCCCACCGCGAGCTCGGCTGCGAACTGGCACGCGACGGCCACGGCGATCACGGCCGGCGCCGGCAGGTGCAGCGCGAGGATCCCCGCGGCCACGACCGACCCGGCGAGCGTCCCGAGCACCCGGTGCGCCACGCGCGTGAACGACAGCGGGCCGCGCACGACGGGGAGCACCGCGACGAGCGTCACGACCGCCCAGTAGTGGTGCCCGAGCCCGAGCGCCACGGCGATCGCGCCCGCCACCAGCGCGCCGACGACGTTCGCGACCACGGCGGTCCACGCGGCGGGGTCGCGGTGCACGGCGGCGTCGCGCACGGGGATCCGCGGCAGCGCGCGGAACCGGTGCGCCTGCGCGTCGGGGGCCCAGCGGCGGAGCAGCCAGCCGGACATGCAGACGCCCGCGGAGAAGAGGATCGCCGCGACAGCCGTCACGAGCGCGTCGCGCGCCTGGGCGCCGTCCACCGGCACGGCCGCGCACACGACCAGCCCGAACACCGGGAACAGCGGATGCGGCGGCACCAGGCTCATCGCCGTCGACACGAGCGATGCCCCGCCCAGCACGATCGCGAGGCCCACCGCCTCGAGCCCGAGCGGCGCGTCGGCGAGCGAGAGCAGCACGCCCGTCGAGATCGCGACGAGCATCATGGCGGCCCCGGCGCCGACGCTCGCGAGCCGCAGCCGGTAGCGCTCGTTCCGCCCGTAGAGGCCGGTGAAGGCCCCGAACGACGCGTAGAGCGCGAGGTCGAGGCGGTCGATCGCGAGCAGCACCACCAGCGGCACGAGGAGGCCGACGCTCGCGCGCATCGCGGCCTCGAGGTCGAGCGTCCGGGTCGACGGCGGCCGCGGGGCGGGCGATGAGGTCACACGGGATCCGATCTCCCCGGGAGCGGAAACGGGGCGCCCCCACGGTACGCCCGCCCGGCGCCGACCCCGGACGCGACGACGCGCCCCCGGTCTCCCGGGGGCGCGTCGGCCGATCTCGCGGTGCGTCTAGGAGCGCGCGGCCCGCAGCACGGTGAACGAGCGGTCGCGCACGAGGATGCTCGTCGCGTCCTCGTCCGTGTTCTGCTCGGAGTCCGAGGAGATGGCCAGGTGCCACGAGACGCCCAGGCCCTCGGGGAGCTGGAACTCGACCGGACCCTCGGCCGCGTTGAACGCGACGAAGAACGCGTCGCTGTCCTTGCCCTTCATGATCACGCCGATGCTGAAGGCGTTCGGGTCCGTCCAGTCCTCCGGCTCCAGCGTGGCGCCGTCGGCCCGGATGAAGCGCACGGCCTCCTCGGCACCCTCGACGTCGTCGCCGCGGAACCAGATGGGACGCAGCGCCCGGTTCCCGCGACGCAGTCGGATCAGCTTGCGCGTGAAGTCCTGCAGGTCGCGGTCCGCGTTCGCCCAGTCGAACCAGGAGATCTCGTCGTCCTGGCAGTACGCGTTGTTGTTGCCGCCCTGCGTGCGCGCGATCTCGTCGCCGCCCAGCACCATCGGGACACCCGACGACAGCAGCAGCGTGCCGAGCATGTTGCGGCGCTGGCGGTCGCGGATCGCGTTGACCTCGGGGTCGTCGGTCGGGCCCTCGACGCCGGCGTTGGAGGAGCGGTTGTCGCTCTCGCCGTCGTTGTTGTCCTCGCCGTTGGCCTCGTTGTGCTTCTCGTCGTAGGAGGTGAGGTCGGCGAGGGTGAAGCCGTCGTGCGCCGTGATGAAGTTCACGCTGCACAGCGGCGAGCGGCGGTCGGACTCGTACACGTCCGGGCTGCCGGTGATCCGCTGGGCGAGCGCGCCGAGCACGTTCTGCCCGCTGTGCCAGAAGTCGCGCACGTCGTCGCGGAACTTCCCGTTCCACTCCGACCAGTCCGCGGGGAAGCCGCCGACCTGGTATCCGGCGGTGTCCCACGGCTCGGCGATCATCTTCACGGGCGCGAGCACCGGGTCCTGGTGGATCAGGGTGAGGAACGCGCTGTGGATCTCCGCGTCGCCGTCCTGGCGCGTGAGCGTGGTGGCGAGGTCGAAGCGGAAGCCGTCGACGTGCATCTCCTCGACCCAGTAGCGGAGCGAGTCCATGATCAGCGCGAGCGCGGCCGGGTGGCCGACGTTGAGGCTGTTGCCGGTGCCGGTGGTGTCGAAGTACGACGCCTCGTCGCCCTCCACGAGCCGGTAGTAGGACGCGTTGTCGATGCCCTTGAGCGACAGCGACGGGCCCATGTGGTTGCCCTCGGCGGTGTGGTTGTAGACCACGTCGAGGATGACCTCGAGGCCGGCGGCGTGCAGCGCCTTCACCATCTCCTTGAACTCGGCGACCTGCTGGCCGCCGTCGCCCGCGGAGCTGTAGTCGGAGTACGGCGCGAGGAAGCCGATGGAGTTGTAGCCCCAGTAGTTGCGGAGGCCCTTCTCCTCGAGGTGCGAGTCCTGCATGAAGTGGTGCACGGGCAGGAGCTCGACGCTCGTGACGCCGAGGTCGGTGAGGTACTCGATGGCGCTGGGGTGCGCGAGGCCGGCGTAGGTGCCGCGGATCTCCTCGGGCACCGACTCGAGCTGCTGCGTGAAGCCCTTCACGTGGACCTCGTAGACGACTGTCTCGTCGAGCGGGGTGCGCGGGGCCTCGTCGTCCTCCCAGTCGAAGCGGCGGTCGGCCACGACGGAGCGGGGCATCGAGGCGGCGGAGTCGGCGTCGTTGATGGCGTTCGGGTCGTCGAAGGTGTGCGCGAAGACGTCCTCGCCCCAGGTGGGGTGGCCCTCGATCGCGATGGCGTAGGGGTCGAGCAGGAGCTTGGCGGGGTTGTGGCGGAGGCCGCGGGCGGGGTCCCACTCGCCGTGGACGCGGAGGCCGTAGCGGGTGCCGATGCCGGCGCCCTCGACGAGGCCGTGGAACACGTGGCCGGTGCGCTCGGAGAGGCGGGTGCGGGACTCGGTGCCGTCGTGGTCGAAGACGCACACCTCCACCGCCTCGGCGGTCTCGGAGTACACGGCGACGTTCAGGCCGCTGGGCAGCCCTCCGTCGCGGGCGACGACGGTCGCGCCGAGCGGGTAGGGGCGGCTGATGTAGGAACGGCTGACGGGAGGCAGGTCGATGGTCACCGGTTCAGTATGCTCGCGCCCGCCCAACTCCTTCGTGCACGAAGGGCGATCCCCAGGCGGCGGTCCGGTGTCCGGCGCTCGGCGGACACCGGACCGCGGCCCGGGGCGATGGCTACCGCCCGTGCAGCGAGGTCAGCGCCCGCTCGGCGTCGGCGCCCCACGAGGCGAGGAGCACGCCGCGCCCCGCGGAGGGACGCGCGACGACGGCGCGCTGCTCACCCGCGGCCGTGAGCACCGGCGATCCGGCCGCTCCCGTGCCGAGCGTGCACGGCAGGGAGGTCTGGCCGCCTGTGTCGTGCTGCGGGCGGCCCGCGCAGGCCTCGAGCGCGGCGGTGGCGGATCCCGCGGTGGGGTAGCCGAGGACCGCCAGCCGCGGCGCGACTCCGGACGCCGGCACCAGCGCGGATCCGAACACGGGCTCGGCGGCGCCCACGGAGGCCGCGAGCACCTCGCCGGCGGGGCCGCTCACGCGCGCGAACCCGGCGTCGTCCGAGGCCCGGCCGGTCGCGGTCCACGCGGAGGAGACCGCCGCGACGCGCACCGGCCAGATGCCGTGCGGGGCGGCGGCGCCCTGGGCTCCGGGGATGAAGGTGGCCAGGGTGGTCGCGGCGCCCGTGCGACGGTCGACGAGGCAGTGGGCCGCCGTCGCGATCGTGTCGCCGCTCGGGGTGTCGACGACGCTGGCGGTGCACGCGTGGTTCCGGCCGCCCGAGACGTAGAAGAGGACGCCGACGAACGGCTGGTCCGGGTGCGGGACCGGCGCGCCGGATGCAGCGCTCGCGGCGTCCGATGAGGAGAGGGTCGCGGACTGCGTGGACCCCGACGCGGATGCCGACCCGGCGACCGACGGCGCATCGGCGGCCAGGGCAGCCGCGCGGGCCGCGGGCGTCCAGTGCGCGGCGGACGCGGCGTGGTCGGCGGACGCGGACGCGACGACGACGGACGCGTCCTGCGCGGAGGCCGCGACCGGCACGGCGAGGACGGCGGCCGAGGCCAGGCCGCCGGCGAGCGCCAGCGCGGCGACCGCGCGACGGGAGCGTGGACGGGGGGCGGGTGATACCGCCGGGGTGGGTGCGGTGGTGGATCGGATGCGCATGTCGTTCCTCCGGATCGATCGGCTCGCGACCCGGCGGGGACGTCGCTCGCCGACGCGGAGGTCGAGACGGACAGCCCTCGGGGGACGCGCGGACCCCTGGACGGTAGCGGGATGCGCCGCCTGGCCGTCGGCCGCGTCCCCAAGGCCGGGCCGCGTCCCTCAGACCAGGACCGACCGGTCCACGACGTCGTGCGCGCGGCCGACGTCCGGCCGTCCGCCCTCGGGCGCGATGCCGCGCCAGGCGTCCTCGAGGATGTCCAGCGCACGGTCGGTGGCCGCCGGCGTCGCCGTGATGGGGATCCGCAGGAACCGCTCGAACGCGCCGTCGTGCCCGAACCGGCTCCCGCCCGTGATCGCCAGCCCGCGCGACCGGGCGGCCAGCGCGAGCTCGGTGCTCACGGGGGCGCCGATCCCGACCCACACCGCGAGCCCGCCGTCGACGTGCGGGACCTCCCACCCGGGGAACCGCCGCGCGAGCTCCGCCTCGACGTGGTCGCGCGTCTCGCGCAGGCGCGCGCCGCGCTCGGCGAGGATCCCGTCCATCCCGCCCAGCACCTCGGCCACGACCAGCTGCTCGAGCACGGGCGTGCCGAGGTCGCGGGCCGAGCGCGCCCGAGCCAGGTCTCGGAGGAGCGGACGGCCGGCGCGGATCCACCCGACGCGGAGCCCGCCCCACACCGTCTTGCCGACCGACCCGACGAGCACGACCGCGCCGGGCGACCCGTGCACGGCGAGCGGCGGATGCGCGGTCGCCCTGTCGATGGCGAGCTCGGCCGTCGTCTCGTCGGCGATCACGGTGACGCCGTGCGCCTCGGCGAGCGCCACGATCCGCGCCCGCTGGTCCTCGGGCATCGTCCGGCCCGTCGGGTTGTGGAAGTCGGGCATGAGGTAGGCGAGCGCGGGCCGGGTGCGGCGGATCGTCTGCTCGAGCACGTCCTCGTCCCAGCCGCCGGCGCCGACGCCCGCCCCGACGAGCCGCGCGCCGGCGTCGCGCAGCGCCTGGATCGCGTGCGGGTAGCTCGGCTGCTCGACGAGCGCGCGGTCGCCGCGGTGCACGAGGACGGAGGCGAGGAGGCCGATCGCGTGCTGCGCGCCGACCGTCACCATGACGTCGTCGGCCTCGGTCGGCAGGCCGCGCGCGCGGTAGCGGGCCGCGATGGCCTCGCGCAGCTCCGGCAGCCCGTCGACGTCGTAGCCGTGGCCCTCGAGGTGCGCGGGCAGCCGGGCGGCGGCGCGCATCGCGGCCTCGGCGAGCGCGGGCGCCGCGGGCACGGCCGCGCGGCTCATGTCCGCGACCTCGCGGCCGCCGCCCTCCGCGTGGGGCGCGCTCCGGGGGATCCGCGTCACGCTGCCCGAGCCGCGGCGGCTCGCGAGGTGGCCGGTCCCCCGCAGCGCCGCGTAGGCCGCCGCGACCGTGGTGCGGCTCAGCCCGAGCGCGACGGCGAGCTCCCGCTCGGCGGGCAGCCGCGCCCCCACGGGCACGCGCCCGTCGAGCACGAGGTGCCGGATCCCGTCGGCGAGCGCCTGGTACGCCGGGCTCCCGGGTCTCGCCCACTCCCCCAGCAGCGCCGTGAGGGCGGTCGGGCCGAGCACGGCGGAGGGAGCGGATCCAGCGAGGGTCATGAGGCCACAGCCTGTCGATTGGCATCTTGTCCCGCAACCCCCGGCGCGATTGGATCTCCCACATGCTCCGTCGCTCAGTCCAGTTCGCCATCGGCATCTTCCTCTACGGCTTCGCCATCGGGATGATGCTCCAGGCAGCCATCGGCGTCTCCCCGTGGGACGTCCTCGGCCAGGGCCTCGCCATCCAGACCGGCCTGCCGTTCGGCGTCGTCACCAACATCATCGGCGCGCTCGTGCTGCTGCTCTGGATCCCCATCCGCCAGCGTCCCGGCTGGGGCACCGTGCTCAACGTGCTCTTCGTCGGCTACAGCGCGCAGGTCGGGCTGGCCGTCATCCCCGCGGTCGACAGCCTCTGGATCCGCGTCCCCCTCTTCGCCGCCGGCCTGGTGCTCCTGGGCGTCGCGACGGGCCTCTACATCGGCGCGCACTTCGGCCCGGGCCCGCGCGACGGCCTCATGACCGGGATCCACCGCCGCACGGGCTGGCCGGTGTGGCGCGTCCGCGTCGGCATCGAGCTGGTCGTGCTCGCGATCGGCTGGGCGCTCGGCGGGAACGTGGGGCTCGGGACGCTCGCGTTCGCGCTGCTGATCGGCCCCGTCGTCCAGCGCACGCTCCCCCTCTTCGACCTCCCCGTCCCCGCCCGCGCACCGCGCCGCCGCACGCGCGGCGCTGCCCCGGACGACCCCGCCGGCACCCTCCCCACAGGCCCGGTCGCGACGGTCGGGTAGTCCGCGGGGCGACGGGGATCCAGCGGGGTCACGGGCCGCGCCCAGCGCCGTCGCGTCCCGGGCGCGTCGCGGGGTATCGTTGCCGCTCGTGACTCCGGACCCCCAGGCTCCCGAGAGCAGTCCCGCCAAGCGGCTGCTCATCGGCGAGAAGCTCGCCAGCGACAAGCTCGAGGGCCAGCTGCTCCCCAAGCACCTCGCGCTCCCCATCTTCGCGAGCGACCCGCTCAGCTCGGTCGCCTACGCGCCGCAGGAGCTGCTCCTCATCCTCACGCTCGGCGGCCTCGCCTTCCTGAGCTTCGCGCCGTGGGTCGCGGCCTGCGTCGTGATCCTGCTGGTCGTCGTGGTGCTCAGCTACCGCCAGCTCATCAAGGCGTACCCGTCCGGCGGCGGCGACTACGAGGTCGCCCACAAGAACCTCGGCGAGAAGGCCGGCCTCGTCGTCGCGTCCGCGCTCCTCGTCGACTACATCCTCACGGTGGCGGTGTCGGTGGCCTCGGGCGTCGACAACATCATCAGCGCGATCCCGGAGATCGCCCCGTTCCGCGTGGAGATCGCGGTCTTCTTCGTGGCGGTCCTCGCGGCCGTGAACCTCCGCGGCGTGCGCGAGTCGAGCAAGGCCTTCGCGGTGCCCACCTACCTCTTCATCGCGAGCGTCGGCCTCATGATCGTCGTCGGCCTCGTCCGCACGGCCCTCGGCGACCCGCCCGTCGCGGAGTCCGCCGCGTACACGGTCGAGACGCCGAGCCTGTCGCAGGTCGCCTTCATCCTCCTGCTGCTGCGGGCGTTCTCGAGCGGCTGCTCCGCGCTCACGGGCGTCGAGGCCATCTCCAACGGCGTGCCCGCGTTCCGCACGCCCAAGGTCAAGAACGCGCAGGCCACCCTCGTCATCATGGGCGGCACCGCCATCGTGCTGTTCGTCGGCCTCACGACCCTCGCGCTCATCGCGCAGGTGCACTACGGCGAGAAGCCGTGCGACCTCATCGGCTGGGCCGGCTGCGCCACCGAGCCGCAGAAGAGCCTCATGGCGCAGGTCGCGGGGGCCACCTTCGGGAACGGCAGCGTGATGTTCTACCTGCTGCAGGCGACCACCGCCGCGGTCCTCCTCCTCGCGGCCAACACCGCGTTCAACGGGTTCCCGCTGCTCGGCTCCGTGCTCGCGAAGGACGCATACGCGCCCAAGTCGCTGCTCACGCGGGGCGACCGCCTCGTCTACAGCAACGGCATGCTGCTCCTGGCGCTCGGCGCGACGCTCATCCTCGTCGTCTACCAGGCCAACCTCACGCAGCTCATCCAGCTCTACATCATCGGCGTCTTCGTGTCGTTCACCCTCGGGCAGACCGGCATGGTCGTGCACTGGACCCGCATGCTCCGCGAGGGCTGCGCGAACCGCGGCGAGGTGATCCGCGGGCTCGCCATCAACGCGTTCGGCGCGCTGCTCACCGCGCTCGTCCTCATCGTCGTCACCATCACCAAGTTCACGCACGGCGCCTGGTTGGTCTTCGCGATCATGCCGGTGCTGTTCCTCCTCATGCTCGGGGTGAACCGCTACTACCGCGACGTGGAGAAGGAGATCGAGGTCGACCCCGTCACCGTCTTCGGCTCCACGGGCGACCACGCGGTCGTGCTCGTCGGCCGGATGCAGAAGCCCGTCCTCAAGGCCCTCGACTACGCCATCGCGGCGAACCACGACAGCATCGAGGCGGTGCACGTCTCCGTGGACGACGAGGCGACGAAGCTCCTCGAGCGGCAGTGGGTCGAGATGGAGATCGAGATGCCGCTGCGCATCGTCGCCTCGCCGTACCGCGACATCAGCTTCCCGCTCATCAAGTACCTGAAGTCCCGTCGCGCGGAGCACGGCAGCGAGATCATCACGGTCTACACGCCCGTCTACATCGTCGGCCACTGGTGGGAGACGCTGCTGCACAACCACAAGGCCAGGCGGATCCGCCAGAAGCTGCTCCTCGTGCACGGCGTCACGCTCGCGCTCGTGCCGTGGCTGCTCGACTCGTCGGAGCTCATCTACGGCCGGCGGTCCCGGCCGGTGCCCGGGCAGGATCGCCGCGGCGAGCCGGTGCGCCCCGCCGTCCGCCGGTCCGGCCCGCCGCCGACCACCCCCGTCAAGCACACCAGCGGACGCCGGACGCCGTAGGTCCCGCGCGTCCGCGCGGCCCCGCGCGCCGGCCCCGCGCGCCGGACCCGCGCCAGGCGACGTCCGACGGGCGGCCGCGTCCCGTGTCCTCGAAAAGGAGGACACGGCTGTAGACTCGTTGGTGCACGAACTCTTCCCCCGAGAGCTCGTGCAGGTCGACCGGATCGCGGGGTGCCCCAGCGTCGGCGCACCTCGTGCCGGTCGGATCACGTCCGGACCGACCCGTGGGATCCGGACGGACGTGGGGGCCTCGCCGCGAGTTCCCGCGGACGGCGCCGGCCCCCACGACCCCTCTTCGGCGGATCCCCTCCGCGCGACGACGCCGGGGCTCAGCCGAGGGCCGCGACTACCTGCCTGGCCACGCGTCGACCCGCGCGGTTCGCGCCGATGGTCGACGCCTGCGGTCCGTAGCCCGCGAGGAACACCCGCGGATCCCGTGCGGAGACCCCGGACTCGACGCGCACGCCGCCCTCCTTCTCCCGGAGGCCGAGCGGCGCCAGGTGCCGGATCTCGGGCCGGAAGCCCGTCGCCCAGATCACGGCGTCCACCTGGTCGCGCTCGCCGTCCGCCCAGACGACTGCGTCCTCCTCGAAGCGCGCGATGGGCCCCCGGCTGTCGAGCAGACCGCGACGGATCCCCGCGACGATGCGCCGCGTGCGCGGCACCCCCGTGCCGCTGACGATGCTCGGAAGAGCCTCCCCGGCCCGCGCGGCCCGGTCCTGGAGGTCCACCGCGCGCACCGCGGCCTCGACGTCGAGCTCGCCCGCCTCGAGGAAGTCGACGGGACGCCGGGTCGACCACATGGTGCGCGCGGCCACCCCCTCCAGCTCGAGGAGGAAGCCGATGGCGGATGTGCCGCCGCCCACGACGAGCACGCGGAGCCCCCGCAGGTCGGCGGCCGCCCGGTAGCCGGACGTGTGCAGCTGCCGCCCGCGGAACGCCGCGAGCCCCGGATAGGAGGGGATGAACGGCGCGCCCCACGTGCCCGTGGCGTTGACGACGAACCGCGCGACGCGGTCGCCGTCCGTGGCGCGCACGAGGAGCGGGCGGGCGGAGTCGGAGGGATGGGCGGCGCGGCGGCGCGACGCGACGGGCGGCGGCACGTCCGCGTCGAGCACCGCCCGCACCTCCACCGGGCGTTCGACCCGCAGGTCGAAGTGCTGCTCGTAGCGGGCGTAGTGGTCGCGCACGACGTCGCGCGCGGGCAGGCGCCGATCGGCCGTGGCGAACGAGATGCCGAGCTCGGACATGCCGGGGAGGTCGGCCACGCGGTGCGCGGATCCCAGGCGGAGGGCCGCCCACCGGTGCTGCCAGGCGCCGCCGGTCGTGGGCCCGCGATCGAGGACGACGGCGTCTGCGCCCATGCGGAGGCCGAGCCGCTGCAGGTGGTACGCGACGGAGAGCCCGGCCTGTCCGGCACCGATGACCACGACCTGGGTCTCTGCCGGCTGGGAGGTCATGGGACGACCAGGCTAGCGCCCGCTCCCCGGCGCAGGGCGATCACGGGACGAGGTCGTACGATGCCCGTGCACGCTCTCCGGACGGGGAGGACACGCCCGGGACGACGAGGGCCACATGTTAGGGTAGCCCCTAGGTTTTCTCCAATCCCTGTCCGCTGTTTCCAGCGTTGTCACCGCCCGTCGGGGCCTGAGTCGTGAGGGGGTCTCGCATGGGGCGCGGCCGTCAAAAAGCTAAGCACACCAAGATCGCGCGAGAGCTGAAGTCGTTCAGTCCCAATGTGGACTACACGCAGCTGGAGCGCGAGCTGACCACCCACGGGGCGGTCGACGAGCAGTACGCGGCCGAGGCCGCGAAGTGGGACGAGTACGCGGACGAGCCGGACGCCTACGTCCCGGGCGACGAGCAGAAGCGCGCCTGATCCGTCGCCGGCCCCGGCCGGATGGGCATCTGACCCGCCTCCTCGTGAGGCGGGTCTCCTCTTGTGCGCCCGCACGCCGCGCATCGACGCGGTCACGGCACCGAGCGTCGGCCGGTCGCGCCTGGCGTGACGCGGGTCAGTCGCGGTAGCGGCCGGTGAGGCGCACGGCCCCGCCGTCGACGCCCTTGGCGCCCTGCTCGAATCCGGCGCCCGCGGGAGCGTCGCCGATCGTGACGCGACCGGCCTCCCACGTCGGGATGCCCGCGGCGGTGAGCGCGCGCGCGATCCCGTCGGCCGCGGCCGCATCCACGACCGCGATCATGCCGATGCCGAGGTTCCAGGTACCCTCCGCGCTCTCGAGCGTCGAGCCGGCGATGCCGGCGAGCGCGCGGAAGACCGCGGGCGGCGACCACGTGGAGCGCTCGAGCTCGCTGAACGACCCGCGGGGCAGGACGCGCGCGAGGTTCGCCGCGATGCCGCCGCCCGTGACGTGGCTGATCGAGTGGACGGCCGGGCCGAGCTCCGGCTGCGCGAGCACGTCGAGCAGCGGCGTCGTGTAGAGGCGCGTCGGCTCGAGGAGGACCTCGCCGACCACGCCGCCGAGCTCGGCCGACGTGTCGCCGAACCCGATGCCGGCGGTGGCGAGGATGTGGCGCACGAGCGAGAAGCCGTTGCTGTGCAGGCCGCTCGACGCGAGCGCCAGCACCACGTCGCCGTCGCGCACCCGCTCGGATCCGAGCACCGAGTCGGCCTCGACCGCACCGACCGCGGCGCCCGCCACGTCGTAGTCGTCCGGGCCGAGGAGCCCCGGGTGCTCGGCCGTCTCGCCGCCGACGAGGGCGGTGCCGGTGTCGGAGCAGGCGCGGGCGATGCCGGCGACGATGTCGGCGATGCGCGCGGGCACGACCTTGCCGCAGGCGATGTAGTCGGTCATGAAGAGGGGGCGCGCGCCGACCACGACGATGTCGTCGACGACCATGCCCACGAGGTCCTGGCCGATGGTGTCGTGCTTGTCGATGGCCTGCGCGATGGCGACCTTGGTGCCGACGCCGTCCGTGGAGGTGGCGAGGAGCGGGTGGCGGAAGCGGGTGAGGGCGCTCGCGTCGAACAGGCCCGCGAATCCGCCGAACCCGCCGATGACCTCGGGGCCGTGCGTGCGGGACACGGCCTCCTTCATCAGCTGGACCGCCAGATCGCCGGCCTCCGTGTCGACGCCGGCCTCTGCATACGAGCTCTTTGTGGTCACGCGTACAGGGTAGCGGCCGGGCGCGTCGCTCCCGTGTGGGAGACTGGCCGCTCCCCCACCTCTTCTACTCTTCAGGAGTCAGCCGAAGCATGTGCGGCATCGTCGGCGTCGTATCGTCCGAACCCGTCAACCAACTCGTCTACGACAGCCTCCTGCTCCTGCAGCACCGCGGTCAGGACTCCACCGGCATCGCCACGGCGGAGGGCAACACCTTCCACGTGAAGAAGCTCAGCGGCCAGGTGCGCGAGGCGTTCCGCACGCGTGACATGCGCTCGCTGCTCGGCACGATGGGCCTCGGCCACGTGCGGTACGCGACCCGCGGCAGTGCCGCCGACGAGGACGAGGCGCAGCCGTTCTACGTGAACGCGCCCTACGGAATCGTGCTGGTGCACAACGGCAACCTCACCAACACGCGGGAGCTGGCGCAGGAGCTCTTCCACGTGGATCGACGCCACACCAACACGAGCTCGGACACCGAGCTGCTGGTCAACGTCCTCGCGCACGAGCTGCAGTCGCAGGTCTCGGGGCTGGCGCTGGATCCCGAGCAGGTGTTCACCGCCGTCGAGCGCGTGCACGAGCGCGTGCAGGGCTCGTACGCGTCCATCGCGATGATCGCCGGGCACGGGATGCTCGCGTTCCGCGACCCGTTCGGGATCCGCCCGCTCACCCTCGGCCGTCGCGAGCTCGAGGGCGGCAGGATGGAGTGGGTCGTGGCGAGCGAGTCGCTCGTCATGGAGTCGCTCGGCTACGAGATCGTGCGCGACGTGGCGCCCGGCGAGGCCGTCTTCATCACCATGGACGGCGAGATGCACGCGCGCCAGTGCCACCCGGCGCCGCGCCTCATCCCCTGCGCCTTCGAGTTCGTGTACCTCGCGCGACCCGACTCGGTCATGTCCGGCATCGGCGTGTACGACGCGCGCCTGCGCATGGGCAACCGGCTCGCGGCGACCATCGCGGAGCACAGCCCGGCGGGCGACATCGACGTGGTCATGCCCATCCCCGACTCGTCCCGGCCGTCGGCCATGCAGGTCGCGCAGACGCTCGGCATCGAGTACCGCGAGGGCTTCTACAAGAACCGCTACGTCGGGCGGACGTTCATCATGCCGGGGCAGGCGCAGCGCAAGAAGTCGGTGCGACAGAAGCTCAACGCGATGAGCTCGGAGTTCCAGGGCAAGAACATCCTCATCGTCGACGACTCCATCGTGCGCGGCACGACGAGCCGCGAGATCGTCACCATGGCCCGCCAGGCCGGCGCCAACAAGGTGACGTTCACCTCCGCCGCCCCGCCGGTGCGCTACCCGCACGTGTACGGGATCAACATGCCGTCGCGGCAGGAGCTCATCGCCCACGGGCGGAAGATCCCCGAGATCGCGACCGAGCTGGGCGCGGACCACCTCATCTACCAGGAGGTCGCGGACATGCGCGACGCGATCCTCGAGGGATCCACCGGCGTGGAGGACCTCGAGATGAGCTGCTTCACGGGCGAGTACATCACCGGCAATGTGACGCCGGAGTACCTGTCCTGGCTGGAGCGCACGCAGCTCAGCTGATCGCGGCGCGAGCGCGACCGGCGGATGGCCGCCCGGCGGGCGGGTGCCGGATCAGGCGCCCGGCTCGCCCCGCTCGCGCTCGGCCGTGAGGACGCGGGATCGGCGCGAGGCCGCGCGGTCCAGCGCGAGCGCGATGAGCGCGGCCAGCCCGCCGAAGAGGACGACCGCGAACAGCGCCAGGAACGCGAGCACCTGGGCCTCGGAGAACTCCGGGTTCGGCGGGAACGTGAGCGTGAGGACCATCGCCACGATGATCCCGAGCACCGCGCCGACGCCCATGAAGCGGAAGTAGCGGGGGGACCGCCGCACGAGGACCTCGGTACGGCGCTCGTCGTCGGGCTGGGGTCGGGCGTCGGTCATGCGTCCATCATCCCCCGCGCCGCCGACGCGCGACGAACCGCGGACGCGCCGGCGGGCGCTCAGCGGTCGGCCGGGAGCTCCCACGGCACGGGGAGGAGGCCGCGGAGGTCGGCGCGGAGCCCGGACGCGCGCACGGCACCCGCCTCGACGCCCGCGTCCCAGGTCGTGCCGCCCGTCGCGAGCGCGATCCACGTGGCGGGGTCGGTCTCGATGACGTTCGGGGGCGTGCCGCGCGTGTGGCCCGGGCCCTCGATGCACTGGACGGCGCCGAACGGCGGGACGCGCACCTCGACGGTGCCGCCGGGTGCGAGATCCGCGAGCGACTGCAGCAGGAAGCGGACCGCGGTGGCCCGCGTCTCCCGGTCGGCGTCGGCGCCCTTGGCGAGCGCGGCCCGCACGGCGGGCTGTCCGACGGTGGGGTGGATGCGCGCCTTGGCCATCGTCCCAGGATGCCAGAGCGGCGGGGTCGGCCAGCCCGTCCGGCGTCGCCGCGCCCCTCCTAATGGGGCGTCGCCCCGCGTCCGCGCTTTGGGGGACATCCATTACCGTGTATGGAAGTGCCCCGCGGTGACACGACCCGCCCGGCACGGCAGGACGTCCTCCCTCCCGCGGCCTCCCCCGGCCTCGGGAGGGCAGGGACGATGTGCCCGCCGGCGGACCCGAAGAACGCCGGAGAGGGCAGGGAGCCGACCCGCGCCGTACCCGCGGCGGGTCGGCCTCCCACCCTCCGCCCGGCCTCCGCCCGCCGTCCCGGGACGCGGATGCGCCGCGCCCGCCGGCGCCCCCAGGGGCCCGGACCGGCGGGGTCGGCGTCGATAGGGTGGGGGCGTGAAGATCCTGGTACTCGGTTCCGGTGCGCGCGAGCACGCCATCGTCACGGCCCTGCTCCGGGAGGACGCGGGCCACGAGCTCGTCGCGGCGCCCGGCAACGCAGGGATAGCACGCGTCGTGCCCGTCGTGAAGATGGACATCGACGACCCGGTCGTCGTCGCGGAGCACGCGCTCGCGGAGGGCTTCGAGCTGGTCGTCGTGGGGCCCGAGGCGCCGCTCGTCGCCGGGGTCGCGGACGCGCTGCGCACGCGGGGCATCCCGGTCTTCGGGCCGGGCCGCGCCGCCGCCGCGCTGGAGGGATCCAAGACCTTCGCCAAGCGCATCATGGAGGAGGCGGGCGTCCCCACGGGCCGAGCCGCCCAGGCCGGCACCGTCGACGAGGTCGAGGCGGCGCTCGACGAGTACGGCGCCCCCTACGTCATCAAGGCGGACGGCCTCGCGGCCGGCAAGGGCGTGCTGGTCACCGCCGACCGCACGCTCGCCCTCGAGCACGCGCGGCACTACCTCGGCCAGGGCACCGTGCTCGTCGAGGAGTTCCTCGCCGGGCAGGAGGTGTCGCTCTTCCTCCTCTCCGACGGGCACGACGTGGTCCCGCTCTCCCCCGCGCAGGACTACAAGCGCCTGGGCGACGGCGACGCCGGACCGAACACGGGCGGCATGGGCGCGTACTCGCCGCTGCCGTGGCTGCCGGCCGGCTTCGTCGACGAGGTCATCGACACCATCGCGCTGCCCACCGTGCGGAAGCTCGCGGAGGAGCAGACGCCGTTCATCGGGCTGCTCTACTGCGGGCTCATCCTCACCGCGGACGGCATCCGGGTCATCGAGTTCAACGCGCGCTTCGGGGATCCGGAGACGCAGGTCGTGCTGCCCCGCCTCGTCACGCCGCTCTCGCAGCTGCTGCTCGCGGCCGCGTCCGGCGAGCTCGGCGGCGTCGCGCGGCCGGAGTTCTCCGACGACGTCGCCGTCACCGTGGTGGTCGCGAGCGAGGGCTACCCGGAGGCGCCCCGGACGGGACGCGTCATCTCGGGCGTGGACGAGGCGGAGAGCGTCGAGGGCGTGAGCATCGCGCACGCCGCCACCGCGGAGTCGGAGGCGGGGCTCGTCGCCACGGGCGGGCGGGTGCTCAGCGTCGTCGCGACGGGGGCCTCGTTCGTGGAGGCGCGGTCGCGCGTCTACGAGGCCGTCGGGCGGTTGTCGCTCGACGGGTCGCAGCACCGCACGGACATCGCGGCGCAGGTCATCCGATGAGCGCCGGGACGCCCGCGGGCCACGCCGCCGATTGGGACCTCCCGGGCTGGGAGCACGCGTACTCGGGCAAGGTCCGCGAGCTGTTCAGCCCCGCGATCGACGACACGGAGGACCGGGCGCTCGAGGGCGAGCCGCACGTGCTGGTCGTCGCGACCGACCGCGTGAGCGCCTACGACTTCGCGCTCGAGCCCGGGGTCCCCGGCAAGGGCGAGCTCCTCACCCAGCTCAGCCTGTGGTGGTTCGACCGGCTCGACGTGCCGAACCACCTCGTCGACGGCGAGACGCTCGACCGCATCGGCATCCCGGAGCAGGTGCGCGGGCGCGCCATGCTCTGCCGGGTGCTCGAGATGCTGCCCATCGAGTGCGTCGTGCGCGGCTACCTCGCGGGATCCGGCTGGGAGGAGTACCGGCAGCACGGCACGGTGTGCGGGATCCCGCTGCCGGCCGGCCTCGCGCAGGGCGATCGCCTCCCCGAGCCGATCTACACGCCCGCGTGGAAGGCGCCGCAGGGCGAGCACGACGAGAACATCACCTTCGCGCGCACCGAGGAGCTCGTGGGGCACGAGGAGGCGGCGCGTCTCCGCGACCTGTCGCTCGACGTGTACCGCCGCGCGTCGGCCATCGCCGAGGAGCGCGGCGTGATCCTCGCGGACACCAAGTTCGAGTTCGGCATCGACCCGCGCACGGGCATCACCACGCTCGCGGACGAGGTGCTCACGAGCGACTCGTCGAGGTACTGGGACGCGGAGGCGTACGCGACGGGCAACCGCACGGACAGCTTCGACAAGCAGATCGTGCGCGACTGGCTGGCGGCGAACTGGGATCGCACGGGCACCCCGCCCGTGCTGCCGCAGGAGATCGTGGAGCGCACTGCGGAGCGCTACCGGGAGCTCATCGCGCGGCTCACCGGACGCTAGGGGCGCCGGCTCCGCCTGCTGCCGGGCCGTGCCGTGCCGCGTCCCGCCGCAGTGCGTCGGCGGTGCGCGGGCCCCGTGCGGATCCGGCTACAGGTGCTCGTATCCGCGGACGACGCGGTCGATGGCGACCTCCGCGACCTCGCGGGCGTCCGCGTCGGGCAGCTCGTCGAGGGCTCCCTCGATGTCCTGGCCGCCCATCTTGAGGACGGCGAGGCGCTCGAACTCCTCGACCGCCTCGGGCGTGGGCTGGTCGGCCTGCCCCGCGGTCGCGTGCTCGTCGGCGTGCGGGTCGGTGTGCTGGTCCATGGTGGATCCCCTCTGTCGTGCGTGGGCGGTGCGGATCGCGCCCCAGCCCTGTCGTCAGGGTCCCACACCCGCGTGGCCGGGGGATCCGAGGCGGCCAGGATGCCACACGTGCGCGGTGTCGCGCCGCACGCGGGCAGCCGGTCTCGGACGCTTGTAGGTTCGAAGGACGACCGGGCCACGCCCGGCTCATCCCTCGACGATTCGGTGCCCCACCCCGTGACATCCGGCCCCCAGCCCGCCCAGCCCCTCGACGCGGACGCCCCCGCGCGCGTCCGCCTCGCATCCGGCGCGGTGCCGCCGGGCGATGACAGGCCGGGACCCGCTGTCGCGCTCGTGCGCGCGGCGCTCGCGGAGACGCCCCCGGGGCCGGAGTGGACGACGCAGCGGGCGCTGGCGCTCGCGGTCGCGCTCGGCGACGGCGGCGCACGGCCGGGTGCGGGCGGCACGGCGGACCTCTGGGAGGCGCTCGCGACGCTCGCCGCGGCCGACCTCGGCATCGCGCGCACGGTGGAGCCGCACCTGGACGCGCTCGCGATCCTCGAGCAGGAGCGAGGCGCCGCGGGCGACGACGGCGCGAGGGGCGTCGACACGCACGCGGGCGGTGCCGCGGCGCGCACGTGGGGCGTGTTCGCGGCCGAGGGCGGCGGCGATCCGCTGACGGCCGTGGCGGATGCCGACGGGCCGGACGCGGTGCGGCTGTCCGGCACGAAGCCGTGGTGCTCGCTCGCCGGATCGCTGACGCACGCGCTCATCACCGCCGCGGACGACGACGGCTCGCGCGGCCTCTTCGCCGTCGACCTCCGACAGCCCGGCGTCGAGGTCGTGCCCGGCGCGTGGGCCGCCCGCGGGCTCGTGGAGGTCCCGAGCGGGCCGCTGCGCATGCGCGACGTGCCGGCCCGCCGCGTGGGCGCGCCCGGCTGGTACCTCGAGCGGCCCGGGTTCCACTGGGGCGGGATCCAGGTCGCGGCCTGCTGGTACGGCGGCGCGGTCGGGCTGGCGCGCACGCTGCTCCGGGCCGCGTCCCGAGATGGCGCCGACCGACTGCTGCTCATGCACCTGGGCGCGGTCGACGCGGGGCTCGACGGAGCGCGCGCATCCCTCGCCGAGGCGGCCCTGCTGGTCGACCGCGGGCGAGCCGAGGGCGAGGCGGGGCGGCTGCTCGCGAAGCGGGTGCGCGCCGTCGTCGCCCGCGCGGTGGACGACACGCTGACCCACGTCGCGCACGCGCTCGGCCCGGCGCCGCTCGCGCAGGACGCGGACCATGCCAAGCGCGTGGCCGACCTCGGGCTGTACGTGCGGCAGCATCACGCCGAGCGCGACGACGCCTCGCTCGGCGGGGCGCTCGCGGAGGCGGTGCGGCGGCGCGCGGCGGAGGCGGACGCGACGGACACGAGGGACACGGGGACGAGCGATCCCACGATCGCGGCCGGCCCTGCGCCGGTCGCCGCGGCGGGCGTCGCCTTCGATGCGCGCGAGCCCGGCACCGATGCCGACGTCTGGGACGCGGATCCGCGCTGGGACGCGCTCGACGCGCCCGACCTCGCGGGGATGGCGGCGCTCCTCGTGGTGTCCGCGCACGCCGACGACGAGTCGATCGGGGCCGCGGGCCTCATGGCGACCGCGGCCGCGCGGGGCGTGCCGGTGACCCTCGCGATCGTGACCGACGGCGCCGCCTCGCACCCCGGATCCCCCACTCGCACGCCCGACGAGCTCGTGGCCGTCCGCCGCGACGAGGCCCGCGCCGCCCTCGACGCGGTCGCGCCCGACGCCCGGCTCGTGCTCCTGGGGCACCCGGACGGCGGGATCCGCGAGCGCCGCGAGGCCGTGCGCGACGACCTCGCCGTGCTCCTCTCCGACGCCGCGCCGGGCACCGCGGTCGCGGCTCCCTGGCGCGGCGACGGGCACCGGGACCACCGCGTCACGGGCGAGGTCGTCGCCGAGCTGGTGGGCGCTCTGCCCGCCGCGCGTGGGATCCGGCTCGTCGAGTACCCGGTGTGGATGTGGCACTGGGCGACGCCCGACGACCCGCGCGTGCCGTGGGCCGCGATGCGGGCCCTGCCGCTCGACGCGCGCACACGGGAGGCCAAGCGGGCCGCGATCCGCGCGCACGCCAGCCAGGTGGATCCGCTGTCCGACGCCCCCGAGGACGCCGCCGTCCTGCAGCCCGGGTTCCTCCGGCACGCCGACCGCGACCGCGAGGTGCTGATCGTGTCCGACGACGCCACCGCGACGCCCACCGCCGCCGAGCGCTTCGACGCCGCGTACGCCCGCGCCGAGGATCCGTGGCGCGTCCAGACCCGCTGGTACGAGCGCCGCAAGCGCCTCGCCACCCTCGCGGCCCTGCCCGACGAGCGGTACGGCCGGGCGCTGGAGATCGGCTGCTCCATCGGTGTGACGACGGCGGGCCTCGCCGAGCGCGTGGACGAGCTGCTGGCCGTGGACGTCGCGCCGACCGCGGTCGAGCGGGCCCGCGTCCGCCTCGCCGACGCGCCGCAGGTGCGCCTCGAGGTGCGCGACGTGGGCGCCGACTGGCCGGCCGGCGCGTTCGACCTCGTGGTGATGAGCGAGGTCGGCTACTACCTCGACGACGCCGCGTTCGACCGCGTGCTCGCCGCCCTGCCGGGGGCACTCGGCGCCGGTGGCGCGCTGGTCGCCTGCCACTGGCGGCACCCGGAGGGCGACTTCCGGCGGACGGGCGACGAGGTGCACGCGCGGCTCGCCGCCGTACCCGGGCTGCACGTGCTGATGCGGCACGAGGAGGACGACTTCCTGCTCGAGGTGCTGTCGGCGGATCCGCGCTCGGTCGCCGTGCGCACGGGGCTGCGGTGACGGGGACGGCGGCAGCGGCCGCCGAGGTCGAGCCAGCACCCCGGATCCGCGCGGTCACGGTCGTCATCCCGGCGCGCGACGAGGAGGAGCTGGTCGGCCGCTGCCTCGCGTCCGTCGAGGTCGCCGCGGCCCGTGCACGTGCGGACGGGGTGCGCGTGCGCGTGATCCTCGTGGCCGACGACTGCCGGGACCGCACCGCGGAGGTGGCGCGCGCCGCGGGCGTCGAGGTCATCGAGAGCGCCGCCGGGCGCGTGGGCGCCGCGCGCGCCCAGGGGGTCGACGCGGCCCGCGCGGGCTGGGACGGCGACGACGCCGAGCACTGGATCGCGTGCACCGACGCCGACTCCGCGGTGCCGCCGGCGTGGATCACGAGCCAGCTCGAGCTCGCGGACGGCGGGGCCGACGTGGTCGTCGGCACCGTCCGCCCGGAGCTCGACGACCTCAGCCCGGCTCAGGTCGCGGCCTGGCGCGCGACCCGCGTGCCCGGCCACGCCAACGGGCACGTGCACGGCGCGAACCTCGGCGTGCGCGCCGACGCCTACGTCGCGGCCGGCGGGTTCCCTGCCGTCGCGGAGCACGAGGACGTCGACCTCGTGACACGGCTCCGCGGACTCGACGCGCGGATCACGGCGTCCGCAGCCGGCGAGGTGCTCACGTCGAGCCGCCGCGAGGGCCGCACGCCGGGCGGCTACGCGGGGTACCTCCACGTGTCGCTGCTGGAGCGGGCGCGCGAGCGGGAGATCGGACGCCAGCGCGCCGTGGGCTGCGACAGCCCCTGCGTGCCGGCGGGCTGACCGGACGGCCGTCCCCGCTCAGCTCCGCGCCGCGCCGTCGCCCGTCATCCCGCGGGTCCCCGCCGCGGTCCCCTCCGCGACCGCCCGCACGACGGCGGCCGCCGTGCGCAGCTGCTCGGCGGTGAACCCGTCGAGCGCCCGGTCGACCTCGGCCTGCGCGCCCCGCAGCACGTCCATCACGCGCGCCCGGGACGCGGCGGTCGGCCGCAGCGTGACCACCCGCCGGTCGGCGCTCTCGCGGCTCCGCCCGATGTGCCCGCGGCCCTCGAGCCGGTTGATGAGCGCGGTCGTGGCCCCCGACGTCAGGTGGAGGCGCTCCGACAGGCGGGCCGGCGACAGCGCCCGGCCGGCGGTCTCCGCCCAGATGATCTCGGCCAGCGCCGTCGTGTCCGTCGTCGGCAGCCCGACGGCCACGGCCAGCTGCCGCACCGACTCGTCGAACGCGGTCGTGTGGTCCCTGAGCTGCTCGAGCACCTCGGAGCGATCTCCGGGGACGGCGATGGTGTCGGACATGTCGTGCTCCTCTGAGTCGATGGGATTGCTTTACCGTGAAGCATCTACGCCATAGAGTCTACTCGCGCCCGGGATCCCGGGCCAGCTCGACGACACGAGGAGATCATCCATGGCCGACACCGCCCACCACCGCCCGAGGGTCCTCGTGACCGGAGCCAGCATCGCCGGACCGGCGCTCGCCTGGGGGCTGACGCGCGAGGGCTTCGACGTGACCCTGCTCGAGCGCTCGGCCGAGCAGCGCCAGGCCGGGCAGAACATCGACGTGCGCGGCCTCGGCCGCGACGTCCTCCGGCGCATGGGGATCGAGGACGCCGTCATGGCGAACCTCACGGGCGAGGACGGGACGCGCTTCGTCGACGAGGACGGCCGCGTCGTCGCCACGTTCCCCCGCGCCGCCGGAAAGGACGGGCCGACGGCGGAGGTGGAGATCCTGCGCGGCCGGTTCGCGGGGATCCTCGTCGACCTCGTGCGGGACGACGTCGAGCTCCGCTACGGCGACTTCGTGACGGGGGTGCGCCAGGACGCGACGGGGGTCGACGTCGAGCTCGCGAGCGGATCCCGCGAGCGCTACGACCTCCTGCTCGTCGCCGAGGGCCGCAGCTCCCGCACGCGTCGGCTGGCGTTCGCCGAGGAGACCACCCTCCGCGACCACGGCGTCAGCATCGCCTACGGGACGATCGACCGGATCCCCGGCGACACGGGCTACTGGGACTTCCTCACGGGGCGCGGCGCGCGCAACGCCACCATCCGGCCCGACGACGAGGGCACGATCCGCGCGAGCCTGTCGTTCGAGTCGGAGCCGTCCGGCTTCGAGCAGCTGCCGTTCGACGCCCAGATGACCGTGCTCCGCGCGCGCTTCCGCGGCGCGGGCTGGCAGGTCGAGCGGATCCTCGACGGCTTCCAGGCGCGACCGGACGAGTTCTACACGCAGCGCATGGAGCAGGTGATCGTCTCGACGTGGTCGAAGGGACGCATCGCGCTCCTCGGCGACGCGGCCTGGGGATCCGGCCCCACCGGCATGGGCACGACCCTCTCGCTGGTCGCCGCCCACGTGCTCGCGGGCGAGCTGGGACGCGCGCTCGCCGATCCCGCCGACACCTTCCCGGCCGCGTTCGCGCGCTACGAGGCGCAGCTGCGCCGCTACGCCGACAGCGCACAGGGGCTGCCGCCGGGCGGGGCGCGGATCACGCACCCGTCGTCGGCTGTCGGGCAGCGGGTGCTCCGCGGCGCCGTGCGGGTGGCCGCGTCGCGGCCCGTGCGCGGGTTCGGCGACCGCTTCCTCCTCACGAGCGCGCGCCATGCGCCGACGCTCGCCGCCTACCCGCGGCTGCGCGGCTGACGGACGGAGCCGGGCGCCGCTCTTGGCCGGCTCATCGGATCGCCATGGCCGGCGCATCGGACCGCCCGGCACGGTGGTCACGTCCCGACCGCCGGGACCCCGACCAGGAGGCACCGACGTGACCCGCATCCCCGAACCCGACCGCACGCCCGACGGCCCCGCCTACGAGGGCCGGCTCCTCGCCCGCGCCGACGAGGAGGTGGTCGACCAGGGCGCGGGCTTCGACCTCCGCACGCTGCTCAGCCGCCGGGCCGTGCTCGCGTACCTCGGGGCCGGCATCGGATCCGTCGCGCTCGCCGCATGCACGGCCGGTGCCGCGGGCTCCGGCGGCACGGCGAGCGCCGCCGCGTCGACGGGCGAGATCCCCGACGAGACCGCGGGGCCGTACCCGGGCGACGGATCCAACGGGCCGGACGTCTTGGAGCGGTCCGGCATCGTCCGCAGCGACATCCGCTCGAGCCTCGACGGCGGCACCACCGCCGCGGGGGTGCCCATGGCACTCACCCTCACGATCCTCGACATGGCCGGCGGCGACGTGCCGTTCGCGGGCGCCGCCGTCTACGTCTGGCACTGCGACGCCGCGGGCGGCTACTCGATGTATTCCGACGGGATCACCGAGGAGACGTACCTGCGCGGCGTGCAGGTCGCGGGCGACGACGGCACGGTGTCCTTCACGTCCGTGTTCCCCGCCTGCTACTCGGGCCGCTGGCCGCACATCCACTTCGAGGTCTACCCGACCGTGGACGACATCACCGACGCGACGAAGGCCGTCGCGACCTCGCAGGTCGCCCTGCCCGAGGACGCGTGCACGGCCGTCTACGCTCTCCCCGAGTACGCCGGATCCACGGCGAACCTCGCGCAGGTCGCGCTCGACTCGGACAACGTGTTCGGCGACGACGGCGGCGAGCTGCAGCTCGGCACGGTGACGGGCGACGCTACCGCGGGCTATCGCGTCGCGCTGACGGCGCGCGTCGACACCGCGACGACGCCGACGGCCGGTTCTGCGCCATCGGGCGGCGGGGGCGGCGGCATGGGCGGACCGGCTGGCACCCCGCCGGGCGGCGACCGCTAGGGCCGTTCCGCACCGCCCCCTACGCTCGCGGGATGGACGCGCTCGAGCTCACCCGGCACGTGCGGGCGATGCGCGTGGCGACCGACCGTCCGCTGGTGGTGGGCGTCTCCGGCTACGGCGGATCCGGGAAGTCCACGCTCGCCCGGGTGCTCACCGCGGCGCTGCCCGGCTCGGTCCGCCTGCGCGGCGACGACTTCCTCGACCCGTCCCGCTCGCACCGCCGCTCCCCCGACTGGGACGGCGTCGACCGGCTCCGGCTCGTGGAGGAGGTGCTGGATCCGCTGCGCTCCGGCCGCGGGGGCGCGTTCCGCCGCTATGACTGGGGCCGACGCGCGCTGGGCGGCCCCGAGCGGCTGCCGGAGACGGACCTCCTGGTGGTCGACCTCATCGGGTTGCTGCACCCCGAGACGCGACCGTGGATCGACCTCGCGGTCTGGTGCGACGTGGACCTCGAGACGGCGTCGGCCCGCGGGATGGCGCGCGATGCGCGGCTCGGCCGCGACCACGACGCGCTGTGGCGCGACGTCTGGATCCCCAACGAGCGCGACTTCGACGCAGGCTTCGCTCCCCGGGCCTCCGCCGACGTTCTACTCCCGGACGCTCCGGGCTCGACGAACACCTGAGCGGTCGACTGCGAGGGCGGCGCCGGCTCAGGCCCCGGGAGCCTGCTTCCGTCCCGCCTGCAGCGCCGCCCAGCGCCGGTGCGCGAGCACGTGGAGGACGAGGGAGCCCGCCCCGGCGACGGCGAGCGCGGCCGCGAGGATCCACAGGCCGGTGTCGCCGCCGATCCCCGCGACCACCGCGCTCACGACGGCCAGGGCCGCGAGCCCGATCCCCACGGCGAGGAGCCCGTTCGTCGGCGCCTCGAGCGGGCGCGGAGAGGAGCCGGGCGCGGGCACGCGCTCCCACGTCACGATGAAGAACGTCGCGATCGGCCCGAGCACGATCGAGACGAGGAACCAGTTCCACCGGGATCGGCCCTTCTGCTCCGCGAGCCCCGCGTTCACGAGGGCGAGCGTGACCCACCCGGAGCTGCCGAGCCACGACCCGTCGAGCACTGTCTGATCCATGCCCCGACCGTAGGGCACGACCGCCGCCGGGCGATGGCGCGGGCTATTTCCCCACCTGCTCCACTACCCTCGATCCATGCACAGAACCGCGCGGGAGCCCGCTCCCGACAGCCACAGTCCCGGCGCCCGGACGACCCCGGGCACGCCCCGCACCCTCCGCGCCATCCGCCTCACGGCCGCCCGCCTCACGGGCACCCGCTCGACCGGCACCCGCTCGTGAACGGCGACCTCCTCCTCAACATCGTCCTGGTCGTGGTGTTCGTCCTCGTCGGCGGCGTGTTCGCCGCCACCGAGATGGCGCTCGTCACCCTCCGCGAGGGCCAGCTCAACGCCCTCGCCGCCCGCGGCCGCCGCGGCGAGAAGGTCGCCGCGCTCGCCCGCAACCCCAACACCTTCCTCGCGGCGGTGCAGATCGGCGTGACCGTCGCCGGCTTCGCGTCGGCCGCGTACGGCGCCTCGTCGATCGCGCCGTCGGTCGTCCCGCTGCTCGAGTCGTGGGGCCTGGAGTCCGGCCTCGCGTCCACGGTCGCGACGCTCCTGCTCACGCTGATGATCGCCTACCTTTCGCTCGTGCTCGGCGAGCTCGCGCCCAAGCGGCTCGCTATCCAGCGGAACGCCGGCTTCGCGTACGGCGTCGCGCCCGTGCTCAACGGCTTCGCGAACCTCATGCGGCCGGTGATCTGGCTGCTCTCCGCCTCGACGAACGTGGTCGTGCGCCTCCTCGGCGGCGACCCGCACAAGACCGGCGAGGAGATGAGCGAGGAGGAGCTCCGCGACATCGTCTCCAGCCATGAGGGCCTCCCGGACGACGAGCGCCGGATCCTCGACGACGTGCTCTCCCTCCGCCACCGCCAGCTCAGCGAGGTGATGAAGCCGCGGCCCGAGATCGCCGCGCTCGACGGCACGGGCACGGTCCGCGAGGCGGGGATCGACGTGCAGGACCGGCCGTACTCGCGCTACCCGGTGGTCGACAAGACCATCGACGACGTCATCGGGTTCGTGCACGTGCGCGACCTGTACCAGGCGATCGCGGCGGATCCCACGCGGCCCGTCTCCGAGATCCTCCGCCCGATCCCCTACCTCCCGGCGACCGCGCGCGTGCTGCCGACGCTCACGATGATGCGCGCCGAGGGCCACCAGATCGCCGTGATCGTGGACGAGTACGGCGGCACCGACGGCATCGTCACGCTCGAGGACCTCGTGGAGGAGGTCGTCGGCGAGATCTTCGACGAGTACGACACCGACTCCGCCGCGCGCGACCTCGCGGAGGACGGCGGCACGATCGACGGCCGCCTCAACTTCCAGGACTTCGAGGAGGCGACGGGCGTGAAGCTCCCCGACTCCGCGTCGGACACGGTCGCGGGCTTCGTCATCGAGAACCTCGGCCGGCTCGCGCAGGTCGGCGACACGGTCGAGGTCGACGGCGTGACCCTGCAGGTGACGGCGCTCGACCGACGGCGGATCTCCGAGATCCTCGTCGTGCCGCGCGAGGAGCCGGCGGCGGAGGACGCAGAGGACGCGACCGCGTAGCGCGGGAGGGCGGCGGCCGCGGCGCGGGTCAGGGCAGCGGGATCACGCGGTCCGGCACCGTGCGGCCCCCGACCTCGGCGCGGCCGTCGTCGTGGAGGCGCGTCACGAGAACGCTGCCACGGCCCTGCGTGATGCGGAGGTCGCGGCCGAGGCGCGCGGTGAGCCGGAGGGCCGCGGATCCCGTCGCCTCGTCCTCGACGACGCCGAGCGCGGGCGCGAACATGCGCGCCCGCACCTCTCCCGCGGCCTCGTCCGTCCAGGTCCAGGCGTAGAGGTGGTCGAACGCGGGGTCCACGGCGTCGGCGTCGAGGCCGCGGAGCGCGTCGGCCGTCGGGTGCTGCTGCCACGTGAAATCCGGGCCCCAATCGGGATCCGCGGTCACGCGCACCTCGTCGCCGGCGCGGGTGACGCGCACGGTCCCGGCGGGCACGCGGAGGTGGTTGACCGGCACGCCGCGCGACGCCAGCCACCAGGCGGTGCCGACGGTCGGGTGCCCGGCGAAGGGCAGCTCGCGCGCGGGGGTGAGGATGCGGATCGACGCGCCCCGCGGATCCGCGCCCGGCGCATCGACCGCGTCGACGAACACGGTCTCGCTGAAGCCGAGCGCCTGTGCGATCGCGAGCTCCCGGCCGTCGGTGCGCGCCGACGCGAGCACGATCCCGAGCTCGTTGCCGTGGCGCCCGTGCGCGTCCGCGAAGACCCGCACCACGTGGACCTCGTCCGGCCGCACGCCGTCGAGCGCGACCGCCTGGCGGGTCGTCACAGCTTCGCGTAGCGCGCGCGGGCGCCGCAGTACAGGCCGTACGCGATGAGGCCGAGCCCCGTGATCGCGAGCACGGCGACGCCCGCGGGCAGTCCCGCGAGCGACTGGAGCGCGCCGTCGAGACCCGTCGCGCGGCTCGGGTCGGCCGTCACCGCTCCGACGACGAACAGCACGCCGACCGCGACGAGCGCGACGCCCTTGGCGACGTAGCCCGCGACGCCGAGCGCCGTGATCCCGCGCCCGATCGACCCCGCAGGGACGGCCAGGTCGTCGCGGAAGCGCTTGGTCGCGCCCTTGAAGCCGAAGTAGACGCCGACCGCGACGACCGCGAGGCCGAGGACCACGAGGAGCACGACGCCGCCGGGAGCCTCGAGCAGGCGCGCGCTGAGCGACTGGGTCTGCTCGGAGGAGTCGCTGGATCCGCCCATCGCGAAGCGCAGCGCGGTGGCCGCGATCGCGAGGTAGGCGACGGCCTTGCCGAGCTCCTTCGCGCGCGCCGCCCAAGTGCGCTTCGCGTCCTCGCCGCGCGCGAGCACGGTCTCGACGAGCTGCCAGAGGCCGAGCCCGAGGAGGCCGACCACGACAACCCACAGCAGCACCCGGCCGCCGGGCGATCCCGCGATGGAGCCGAGCGCGCCGGACTGGTCGGCCTCGCCGCCCCCGCCGCCGGTCGCGAGGCGGAACGCGATCACGCCGATGAGGAGGTGCAGCAGGCCGTTCACCGCGTGCCCGAGGCGAGCGGCGACGGCGAAGCCGGGCTTGCGCTGGAGGCCCGCCGCGGCGCCTGTCGCGCTCACCGCTCGGCGCGGGTGGCGGTGGCGGGGCGGCCCGTGAGCCGCGCGGTGAGGCCTCGCGCCACCTTCTTCACGGGTTCGAGGGGCGCGGGTGCCGGCGGCTCCGGCTCCTCCTCGTCGGGCTCCATGATGATCTTCCACGCGGTCCAGGCGACGGCCGTGAGCGGCACCGAGAGGATCGCGCCGATGATGCCGCCGAGGATCGTCCCGGCGGTCAGGGCCAGCAGCACGACGAGGCCGTGGAGCTTGAGCGCGTTGCCGAGCACCACCGGCTGCAGCAGGTTGCCCTCGAGCTGGTTCACGGCGACCACGATGATGATCACGATGATCGCGGTGGTGAGGTCGTTGGTGACGAGCGCGACGAGCGCCGCGAGGATGCCCGCGACCGTCGCGCCGACGATCGGCACGAACGCGCCGATGAACACCACGAGCGACAGCGGCAGCGCGAGCGGCACCCCGAGGATGAAGAGGCCGGCGCCGATGAACACGGTGTCGACGAGCGCGACCGTCGCCGTGCCGCGGATGTACCCGCCGAGCACCTTCGAGCCCTCGTGGCCCACGCGCACGGCGCGCTTGCGGCCGCGACCGCGGAACGGACGGATGAAGAACGACCAGATCTGCGGTCCGTCCTTGACGAAGAAGAAGAACACGACGAGCCCGAGCACGGCACCCGTGACGACCTCGGCGGCGGCGGAGACGCCCGCGATGGCACCGGATCCGAACTGGCTGCTGGTGAGGAAGTCGACGGCCTGCTGGCGGAAGGAGTCGACCTGCGCCGAGTCGATCGGCAGCCCACCCTCCTCGATGAACGCCTGCAGCTGGTCGACGCCCTCGCTGGTGGCCTTCACGAGCGTCGGCCACTGGCTCTGCACGCCGAAGACGACGGCCGTGATGGCGCCGCCGAAGAGCACCAGCCCGGTGAGGAGCGCGATGACCGCGGCAAGGGCGTCGGGGAGGCCCCGGCGCTCCATCCAGAGCACCATCGGGCGCACGGCGCACGCGAGGATCAGCGCGATGATCACCGGGATCACGACGAGCTTGAGCGAGATGGCGGCGTACACGATCGCGATGGCGACCACGAGGACCGCCAGGATCTGCACGCAGCGGATGGAGAGGCGGCCGAGCTTGTCCTGCCAGACGGACTGCGGGGTGGTCATGCGCTCCACCCTACGGGCGGGCGGGCCGCGCGACCGGGCCGCGCGACCGGGCCGCGGGCCGGGCCCGGACACCGGCGTGACCGGCCGATACCCTCGACCCATGGGACCCCGCCTCACCGTCGTCCGCGAGGGCGCGCTCGACGTCGCCGACCACGAGGGGATCGCGGCGCTCCTCACGCTGGCCTTCCCCGACTTCGCCGCGGGCTACGCGGGCGCGCGGAGCTGGGCGGGTGCGCAACCGGAGCTGCGGATCCTCGTGCACGACGGCGACGAGCTCGTGGCGCACGCGGGGATCCGCCGCATGTTCGTGAGCACCGGCGACGGCCAGGGCGACCCGGCCGACGACCTGCTCATGGGATCCACCGGCATGGTCGCCGTGCACCCGGAGCGGCAGGGGCAGGGCCTCGGCACGCTGCTCGCCGACGGGATCCGCGGCGCGCTCGCTCGCCTCGCCGTCCCGTTCGGCCTCCTCGAGACGGGCGAGTCGACGTCCGGCTACTACGCGCGCCACGGCTGGCTGCCGCTCGACGGCCGCACCGGTCACTACAACGGCTTCACCCTCCTCGGCGCCGCCGGCGTCGTGCACCAGGACCACGGCTGGATGATCCTGCCGGTCACCGCGCCCGCCGACGCGTTCCCCGCGGGCGACCTGCACGTCAACGGGCAGCTGGTCTGACCGCGATGGACGCCGTGATCCACCGCCTCCGCGCCGAGGACTGGCGCGAGTACCGCGCCCTCCGCCTCGAGATGCTCGAGGACACCCCGCTCGCCTACCTCGAGACCCTCGAGAGCGCGCTCGGCCGGCCCGACTCCGACTGGCAGGCGCGGACGCGGCGCGCGAACCAGCCCGGGAGCACCGCGTACGTCGCCGTGGAGCGCGCGACCGGCCGCTGGCTCGGCGCCATGAACGCGTTCGTCGCCGCGGATCCCACGCGCGTGATGCTCGTGAGCGTCTACATCACCCCGGACGCCCGCGGTCGCGCGGCCGGGGTCGCCGACATGCTCCTCGACGCCGTCATCGCCTGGGCCCGCGACCGCCCGAACGCGCAGGCCCTCCGCCTCGAGGTGCACGAGGACAACCCGCGCGCCCGCGCCTACTACGAGCGCCGCGGCTTCGTCCTCACGGGTCGCAGCGTGCCGTACGCGCTCGACCGCTCGCAGAAGGACCTGGAGATGGAGCTGCCGCTGGCGTGAGTGCGCCGAGCTGGCGGCAGACGAACGCATGCCCCTCGGACTGGGTGCGCGTCCGATTTCGAAATCGCTCCGGCCGGAAGACCTCATCCCTAACCTCAGGGCATGGCTGACACGAAGCAGACCAAGACCATCGGCGAACACTACGTCGCCGCGGAACTGGCACGGAGAGGGTGGGCGCCTGCCTTCACCCGCGACGGGTTGGCACGTACGGACATCCTCGCGGTCAAGGTCGACAGCGACGCTCGACGCATGATCGAGATCCAGGTCAAGGGTGCCCGTGGGCCGCGCTTCGAGCGCATCACGTGGCCGTTGGGCCTGAAGTCCCAGAAGCCCGCCCTCCAGGAGGACGAGTACTTCGTCCTCGTCGCGATCCCGACCAGCGTCGACGACCGTCCGCGCTTCTTCGTCGTGCCGCGCGACCATGTCGCGGCCGCGGCGTACATCGGCCATCAGGACTGGCTTCACGACCCCGACGTCGCACCCGGCACGCGGCGGGCGACTCTCGACCAGTCGCGCGTGTCCATCCCCGTGTTCGCCCGGTACGAGGACCGCTGGGACCTCCTCGACGGTGACCAGTCGGCCGCCCCGGTCCTCCTGCCGAAGCGCTTCCACGCGCTCGCGACAGAGGAGAGGGTGGGCCTCCCGCCCGGTCACCCCTGGCACCGCTCGCTGCCGTCCTGGACCTGACGCCCCGCACACGACGACGCCGCACACGACGACGCCCGCCCCCTCACCGAGGGGACGGGCGTCATGTCGTGCGATCAGCGGATCACCGCCGCGGCTCAGTGAGCGGCGACACCGACCTCCTCGGCGTCGCGCGTCGGGCCGGGGGTGGCCTCGGCGACGGGCGCGTCACCGGCGAGCGGCGGCAGGCCGGCGGCGACCGCGGCACCGAGCCAGCCGTCCACGTTCGTCCAGTACTGGATGACGCGGGCGCGGAGCTCGGCCGTGGTGACCTTGCTCACGTGGCCGACGATGTTGCCGACCAGGCGCTCGCGCTGGGCGTCGTCCATCGACTCGTTGACGAGCATCCGGGCCTGGACGAAGTCGTCGTCCTCCGCGTGCAGCGTGGCAGCGGCTCGGACGAGCTCGCCGTCCTGCTCCCAACCGGCGCTCTCCGCGGCGCGAGCCGGGTCGGCGTGCGCGCCGCCGTGCGAGTTCGGCGCGTAGACGGGCGTGCCCGCATCCTGGAACGTGTAGCGCCCCTGGCCGTCCTTCGAGTAGCTGTGCACGGGCGACTTCGGCGCGTTCACCGGCAGCTGCGCGTGGTTGGTGCCCACGCGGTAGCGGTGGGCGTCGGCGTAGCTGAAGATGCGCGCGAGGAGCATCTTGTCGGGGCTGGTCTGGATCCCGGGGACGAAGTTCGAGGGCGCGAACGCGGCCTGCTCGATCTGCGCGAAGTAGTTCTCCGGGTTGCGGTTCAGGGTCATGGTGCCGACCTCGATGCGCGGGTAGTCCTTCTGCGACCAGACCTTGGTGAGGTCGAACGGGTTGAACCGGTACGACTTGGCGTCCTCGTAGGGCATGATCTGCACCTCGAGCTTCCACTCCGGGTAGTCGCCGCGGTCGATGGCCTCGGTGAGGTCGCGGATGTGGAAGTCGGCGTCCTCGCCGGCGATCTGGTCGGCCTGCTCCTGCTTCAGGATCTCGATGCCCTGCTGCGTCTTGAAGTGGTACTTCACCCAGAAGCGCTCGCCGGCCGCGTTGATCCACTGGTAGGTGTGCGAGCCGAAGCCGTCCATGTGGCGCCACGAGCTCGGCAGGCCGCGGTCGCCCATGAGCCACGTGACCTGGTGGGCCGACTCGGGAGAGAGCGTCCAGAAGTCCCACTGCATGTCGTGGTCGCGGAGGTGCGAGCCCGGCAGGCGCTTCTGCGAGCGGATGAAGTCGGGGAACTTGATCCCGTCGCGGATGAAGAAGACGGGGGTGTTGTTGCCGACGAGGTCGTAGTTGCCCTCGTCCGTGTAGAACTTCAGCGCGAATCCGCGGGGGTCGCGCCACGTGTCGGGGCTGCCCTGCTCGCCGGCGACGGTGGAGAAGCGCGCGAGCATCTCGACCTCGGCGCCGGGCTGGAAGAGGGAGGCGCGGGTGTACGCGCTCACGTCGCCCGTGACGCGGAAGGTGCCGAACGCCCCGCCGCCCTTGGCGTGGACGACGCGCTCCGGGATGCGCTCGCGGTTGAACTGCGCGAGCTTCTCGACGAGGTAGTGGTCGTGCAGCGGGATGGCGCCGTCGGGGCCGACGGAGAGCGAGTGCTCGTCGCTGGCGACCGGGGCGCCGGAGTCGGTGGTCGTGAACTTCTGGTCGGTCATGGTGTTTCTCCTGTCAGCGGTGGAACGGGGAGTGCTGGCTCGGGTCATCCGGCCGAGGGGCGGGCCGGTGGCGACGGCTAGGCCGCGACGGTGGGACCGGGATCCGCGGATGCGGTCCGGCAGGCGGGGCACAGGCCCCAGTACGTCACCTCGGCGCTGGCCACGAGGAACCCCGCCGAGTCGGACGGCGTGAGGCAGGGGGACTCCCCCACCGCGCAGTCCACGTCGACGATCGTCCTGCAACCTGTGCACACGAGGTGATGGTGATTGTCGCCGGTCCGGCGCTCGTAGCGCGCGGATGATCCCGCGGGCTCGATGCGGCGCACGAGCCCCGCGGTCCGCAGCGCGCCGAGCACGCCGTAGACCGCCTGGATGCTCGTGCCGGGCAGCTCGCCCTTCACCGCACGCAGCACCTCGTCGGCGTCCGAGTGCGGTGCCGCGTCGACGGCCGTGAGGACGGCCACGCGCGGCCGGGTCACGCGCAGGCCGGCCTCCCGCAGCGCGACGCGCAGGGCGTCGGCGTCGAGGGGCGGCGCGTGGTGGTGCGCGTGGTCGGTGGGCATGCGCCCGAGTCAAGCACAGTTCCCTTGATCCATTCAAAACAACGCATGAACGCGGCGCGTCGCGGACAGGAGCGTGCCTAGGCTCGGAAGGCGGCCCATCCGGCCGCAGGAGAACGGAGCACCGCATGAAGCACATCCACACCGGCACGGGCCTCGACGTCGGCCGCATCGGCCTCGGCTGCATGGGCATGAGCGCGTTCTACGACGGACACGGCCAGGACGAGGCGGAGTCGATCCGCACCCTCCACCGCGCCGTCGACCAGGGCGTCACGCTCTTCGACACCGCCGAGGCGTACGGGCCGTTCACCAACGAGCGCCTCGTGGGATCCGCGCTGGCAGGCCGCCGCGACGACGTCGTGATCGCCACGAAGTTCGGCCTGCTCAAGCACGCGCCGGGCAAGGACGCCGAGGACTACGAGCGCGGCATGGACAGCTCGCCCACGAGCATCCGCATCGCCGTCGAGGCCTCGCTGCAGCGCCTCGGGACCGATCGCATCGACGTGCTCTACCAGCACCGCGTCGACCCGGCCGTGCCGATCGAGGAGACCGTCGGCGCGATGAAGGAGCTCGTCGAGGAGGGCAAGGTCCTGCACCTGGGGCTCTCCGAGGCCGGGCCCGACACCATCCGCCGCGCACACGCCGTGCACCCGATCTCGGTGCTGCAGAGCGAGTACTCCATCTGGACGCGCGACCCCGAGGGCCCCGTGCTCGACGTGCTGCGCGAGCTCGGCATCGGGCTGGTGGCGTACTCGCCGCTCGGCCGCGGCTTCCTCACCGGCGCGATCTCGAGCGCCGCCGACCTCTCCGAGGCCGACTACCGCTCTTCGTCGCCGCGCTTCGCGGAGGAGGCGTTCGCGCAGAACATGCGCATCGTCGACGCCGTCAAGGACGTCGCCGGCGAGCTCGACGCGACGCCCGCGCAGGTCGCGCTCGCGTGGATCCTCGCGCAGGGCGACGACATCGCCGTGATCCCCGGCACCAAGCGCGTGACGCGCCTCGACGAGAACGTGGCGGCCGACGCCGTGAGGCTCTCCGCCGACCAGCTCGCGCGCCTGTCCTCGCTGCCGACGCCCGTCGGCGACCGCTACGCGGACATGGGTCCCGTCGGGCGCTGATCCCGTCGCATGAGAGTGCGGGCCCGGTCGCCTCGGCGGCCGGGCCCGCGTCGTGTCAGCGGTGGATGCGGATCAGACCGCCTGCTCGAGCCCCCGGCGCCGGTTCGCGAGCACGGGCAGCGTGCCCCGCGCGGACTCGACCGCCGACGGGTCGATGTCGACGACGAACAGCTCCTCCTCGTCGCCGAGGCGGTGCAGCACCTCGCCGAGCGGGGATATCACCGCGCTGCGGCCGATGCCCGTGGGCGCGCCGCTCGCGGGGTCGTGGCCGCGGGATCCGGCGGGCAGCGTCGCGGGGTCGCCCTGGCCGACCGCGACCACGAAGGTCGTGGAGTCGAGCGCGCGGGCGCGGAGCAGCAGGTCCCACTGGTCGGCCTTGCCGGGGCCGGCGCCCCAGCTCGCGCACACGATGCTGACGGTGGCGCCCCGGTCGGCGCCCGCGAGGAACAGCGCCGGGAAGCGCACGTCGTAGCAGGTGGCGAGGGAGGCGCGGGTGCCGCCGACCTCGATCACGGCGACGCGCTCCCCCGGGTCGACGGCGTCGGACTCGCGGAAGCCGAACGCGTCGAAGAGGTGGATCTTGTCGTACGAGTCGGCGCCCGCGGCCTCCCGCCCGGACGGCCGGGCGACCAGCAGCGTGTTGCGCACGCGGCCGTCGGCACCGGGCGTGAACATCCCGGCGACGATCACCACGCCGAGCCGTTCAGCCACCGCCCGCACGCCCGAGGCCCACGGCCCGTCGAGCGGCTCCGCGACCTCCGGCAGCGGGTTCCCGAACGCGCGCTGCGCCGCCTCCGGGAACACCACGAGCTCGGCGCCCTGCCGCGCGGCGTCCTCCGCGAAGGCGGTGATCCGTGCGAGGTTCTCCGCGGGATCCGGCGAGCTGATGATCTGTGCGAGCGCGATCTTCATGGTCCTCCTCGTGATGTATACATAGCGTATGCGAGAACGGGCGGGCGATCCAGGCACCTCGGCGAGCGCCCTCTCCGGCCGCGAGCGGGCCTACGAGTTCCTGCATGCGCACGTCCTCACCGACCCGGACCAGCAGGGCGCCTTCCTCAACGAGCAGGAGCTCGCGGAGCGCATCGGCGTCTCCCGCACGCCCGTCCGCGAGGCACTGCTGCTGCTCGCCGCCGACGACCTGGTGGAGATGATCCCCAAGCGCGGCGCGCGGATCCCCGTCATCACCGGCCGCCAGATCGCCGAGCTGATGGAGCTGCGCGGCGTGCTCGAGCGGCACGCGGCCACGAGCGCGGTGGAGAACGACCGCACCCCGCTCGACGCGATGCGCGAGGTGCTCGAGCAGCAGCGCGCCATGGTCACGACGCCGCCGCGCGAGAGCGGGCGACAGTTCATCGAGCACGACCGCCGGTTCCACCAGCTCCTCGTCGACGCCGCGGGCAGCGAGCTCATGAGCCGCACCTACGCGAAGCTCCGCGCCCGGCAGATCCTCGTCGGCGTCGAGGCGCTCTACCGCGCGACCGACCGGCAGGACCGCGTGTGCGAGGAGCACGCCGGCATCGTCGACGCGCTGGCCGCGGGCGACGCCGAGGCGGCACGCGACGCGATCGACCGGCACCTCGCCGTCACGCTCGACGTGCTGCTGCGCGCCTGACGCGGACGGCGGACGCGACGACGCCCGGACCCCCGCTGCGGGGATCCGGGCGTCGGCAGGTCGCGGAGGGCGTCAGACGCGCGCCGCCGCCACGCCCTCGGCACCCGTGCGCACGTACTCCTCGTCCTCGGAGACGTCCGAGTCGCGGCCCATCGCGAGGCCCACGAGCGTGAGCACGACGGCGGCCGTGAGGTACAGCGCGATGCCGACCCAGCTGCCGGTCTCCTCGTAGATGATCGTGAACATCAGCGGCGCGATGGCCCCGCCGATCACGCCGGCGATCGTGTACGCGAGCGAGGCGCCCGTGTAGCGGAGCCGGGGCGAGAACTGCTCGATGATGTACGCCGCCTGCGGCCCGTACATGAAGGAGTGGAAGAACAGCCCGAGCACGATGCCCACGCCGAGCACGAAGGTCGACGAGCCGTCGGTGATCGCGAAGAACGCGTACGCCCAGACGGCCGCGCCGACCGCGGCGGCCGCGTAGAGGGCCCGGCGGTTGATCCGGTCGCTCACGGCGCCCGCGAACGGGATCGTGAACAGCTGCACGGCGGATCCCACGAGCACCGCCACGAGCACCTGCGAGCGCTCGAAGCCGAGCGAGTTGACGCCGTAGGTGAGCGTGAAGACCGTGAAGAGCGCGTAGAGGACGTCGGGTCCGACACGGCTGAGGATCGCCGCGACGAGCGGCCGCAGCTGCGTGCGGAACACCTCGGACACGGGCGCGCTCGGCCGGTCGCCGCGCTCCTGCAGCGCCTTGAACACGGGGGTGTCCTCGAGCTTCAGGCGGATCCAGAGGCCGAACGCCACGAGCAGCGCGGAGAGCAGGAAGGCCACGCGCCAGCCCCAGTCGAGGAAGTCGTCCTCGGTGAGCAGCACGGTGAGCAGCGCGAGCGCGCCGTTGGCGAGCAGGTTGCCCGCGGGCGGGCCGACCTGCGCGGCCGACGACCAGAAGCCCCTCTTCCGTGGATCCCCGAACTCGCTCGAGAGCAGCACCGCGCCGCCCCACTCGCCGCCGACGCCCACGCCCTGCGCGAAGCGGAGGAGCACCAGGATGATCGGCGCCGCGAGCCCGATGGTCGCGTACCCCGGGAGCACGCCGATGAGGAAGGTCGCGATGCCGATGAGCAGCAGCGTGAGCACGAGGACGGGCTTGCGGCCGATCTTGTCGCCGAGCCGCCCGAAGACGAAGCCGCCGACGGGACGCGAGACGTAGCCGACGGCGTAGGTGGAGAACGCGAGGATCGTCGCCGTGTACGGATCCGACGACGGGAAGAAGACGACGGGGAACACGACGGCGCTGGCCGCCGAGTAGACGGCGAAGTCGTACCACTCGAGCGAGGTGCCGGTGAGGCTCGCGGTGAACGCCTTGACGAGCTCGCGGCGGGTGGGCTTCTCGGTCGCGGCGGGTGCCGCGTGCGCGCCGGATGCGGGCGCGGTCGTCGCCGCGGAGGCGGTGGGGTCGTCGGCCATGGGGCTCCTCGGGTGAGGGAGCCGGGCCACGGATCCGGCGATCGGATCCCGCCCGGCGTCCGGTCGGTGTGCTGTATACAGTAGGCATACCGGAGACCCGGCACCATGGTCGAGACGCACCGGAACGCATTTCTTCACACGCCCGAAACACCACCGGAGGATCGATGACCACCCTGCGCTTCCAGCTGCCCGACGGATCCACCCCGAGCGTCGAGGTCGTGTCGCTCCTCAACGCCGGCTACGCGGGCCGCGACCAGGCCGAGGTGCAGGCGCACATCGACGAGCTGGCCGAGCTCGGCGTGCCCGGACCCGAGACCACGCCCGCGCTCTACCCCGTCGCGCCGTACCTCGCGTCGCAGGCCGACACGGTGCCCGCGCAGCACGGCCGCACCTCGGGCGAGGCCGAGTGGGCCATCGTGATCACCGACGACGACGTGCTCCTCACGGTCGCGTGCGACCACACCGACCGCGCGCTCGAGGTGCACGGCGTCGCGTGGAGCAAGAACGCCGGACCCGACGTGCTCGGCCGGAAGGCCTGGCGCCTCTCCGACGTGCGCGACCGCCTCGACGCGATCCGCCTGCGCGGCTGGGTCGGCGAGGAGGGCGCCGAGGAGCTCATCCAGGACTCGACGCTCGCCGCGCTCCTCACCCCCGACCACTGGCTCGAGGTGCTCGAGCGGCGCGGCCTCCGGGTCCCCGGCACGGTGCTCATCTCGGGCACGGTGGCGATGGTCCCGGGCGTCGACCAGTTCGCGTCGCGCTGGCGCGTGCAGCTCGAGGATCCCGCCACGGGCGAGACCATCGACGCCGCCTACCGCGTGGAGCTGCTGCCCGAGGCGATCGGCTGATCCCCTCGCACGCCCGTCCCACGACAGACCCGCGCCCGCCCCGCCGGCCCATCCCGGCGGGGCGCGGCCGTCCGGTACGCTGAGCGCATCCACCCGCCTCCAGGAATCCGGAGTCCCATCGTGCCCACGATCGTCGTCGAAGTGATGCCCAAGGCCGAGCTGCTCGACCCCCAGGGGAAGGCCGTGGCCGGCGCCCTGGCCCGCCTCGGCAAGGACCGCTTCACCGGCGTCCGCATCGGCAAGCGCTTCGAGCTCACCGTCGAGGGCGAGGTGGACGACGCGCTGCTCGCCGACGTCCAGTCGCTCGCCGCCGACATGCTCTCCAACTCCGTCATCGAGGACGTCATCAGCGTCCACGTCGCCGGGCTCGACGGCTTCGGCATCAGCGCCGAGGCCGACATGGCCACCGGCAACGTCACGGACGACCACACGGTCGCCGAGGGCGGCACGGCGGAGACGAACGCCGCCGCGCACCCGCTCCCCCACGGTTCCGCCGCGGCGGAGCAGCGCTGATGCGCGTCGGGGTCATCACCTTCCCGGGATCCCTCGACGACCGCGACGCGCAGCGCGCCGTCCGTCTCGCGGGCGCCACGCCCGTCGCGCTCTGGCACGGCGACCACGACCTCCAGGGCGTCGACGCGATCGTGCTCCCCGGCGGCTTCAGCTACGGCGACTACCTCCGCGCGGGCGCCATCGCGGCGTTCGCGCCGATCATGCGCGAGGTCGTGGACGCCGCGGAGCGCGGCGTCCCCGTGCTCGGCATCTGCAACGGCTTCCAGATGCTCACCGAGGCGCACCTGCTGCCCGGCGGGCTGATCCGCAACGAGGCCGGCAACTTCGTCTGCCGCGACCAGCGCCTCCGCGTCGAGGCCACGGGCACCGCATGGACGAACGCGTTCACCGAGGGCGAGGAGATCACCATCCCGCTCAAGAACGGCGAGGGCGGCTTCATCGCCGACGCCGACACGCTCGACCGCCTCGAGGGCGAGGGCCACGTGGCCTTCCGCTACCTCGGCGGCAACCCGAACGGATCCCTCCGCGACATCGCCGGGATCACCAACGCCCGCGGCAACGTCGTCGGCCTCATGCCCCACCCCGAGCACGCCGTCGAGGAGGGCTTCGGACCGGACACCCCGGCCGCCATGCGCTCCGGTGTCGACGGCCTCCGTCTCTTCACGTCCGTCCTCGAAGGAGTCCTCGCGCAGTGAGCGTCCACCCCGATCCCGCTTCCGTCCCCACCGACACCCCCGCGGGAGAGGGACGCAGCGCACGCCGCCACGTCGCCGACACCGTCGAGATGGCCGAGCGCACCCCCGAGAAGGAGCAGCCGTACGCGGCACTCGGGCTCACCGAGGGCGAGTACCTGAGGATCCGCGAGATCCTCGGCCGCCGCCCCACGAGCGGCGAGCTTGCCATGTACTCGGTCATGTGGAGCGAGCACTGCTCCTACAAGTCCTCGAAGAAGTACCTGCGCCAGTTCGGCCAGAAGGTCTCCGAGCCCATGAAGAAGGACCTGATGGTCGGCATGGGCGAGAACGCCGGCGTCGTCGACGTGGGCGAGGGCTGGGCCGTCACCTTCAAGATCGAGAGCCACAACCACCCCTCCTACATCGAGCCGTTCCAGGGCGCGGCCACGGGCGTCGGCGGCATCGTCCGCGACATCATCTCGATGGGCGCACGCCCCGTCGCCGTGATGGATGCGCTGCGCTTCGGCGACATCGACGACCCCGACACCGCGCGCGTCGTGCACGGCGTGGTCGCGGGCATCAGCTTCTACGGCAACTGCCTGGGGCTGCCGAACATCGGCGGCGAGACGTACTTCGACCGCGTGTACCAGGGCAACCCGCTCGTCAACGCGCTCGCGGTCGGCGTCCTCCGCCACGAGGACCTCCACCTCGCCAACGCGCGCGGCGTGGGCAACAAGGTCGTCCTGTTCGGCGCGCGCACGGGCGGCGACGGCATCGGCGGCGCCTCCATCCTCGCGAGCGACACCTTCGCCGACGGCGGCCCGACCAAGCGCCCCGCGGTGCAGGTCGGCGACCCGTTCGCCGAGAAGGTGCTCATCGAGTGCTGCCTCGAGCTGTTCGCGAAGGACCTCGTCGAGGGGATCCAGGACCTCGGAGCCGCGGGCATCTCCTGCGCCACGAGCGAGCTCGCGTCCAACGGCGACGGCGGCATGCACATCCGGCTCGAGGAGGTGCTGCTGCGCGACCCGTCGCTCACGGCCGAGGAGATCCTCATGTCGGAGAGCCAGGAGCGCATGATGGCGGTCGTGCAGCCGGAGAAGCTCGAGGGCTTCCTCGAGGTCGTCCGCAAGTGGGACGTCGAGACGAGCGTGCTCGGCGAGGTCACCGACACCGGCCGCCTCGTCATCGACCACCACGGCGAGCGCATCGTCGACGTCGAGCCGCGCACGGTCGCGGTCGACGGCCCCGTCTACGACCGTCCCGTCTCCTACCCCACGTGGATCGACGCCCTCCAGGCCGACTCCGCGTCGCGCCTCGCGCGGCCCACCGCGCCCGACGAGATCAAGGACCAGTTCCTGCAGCTGCTCGGCAGCCCGAACCTCGCCGACGCGTCGTGGATCACCGACCAGTACGACCGCTACGTCATGGGCAACACGGCCCTGTCGTTCCCCGACGACGCCGGCATGGTCCGCGTCGACGAGGAGAGCGGGCTCGGCTTCTCGGTCGCCACCGACGCGAACGGCCGCTTCTGCCAGCTCGACCCGTACCGCGGCGCGCAGCTCGCCCTCGCGGAGGCGTACCGCAACGTCGCCGCGTCCGGCGCCACGCCCGTCGCCGTGAGCGACTGCCTCAACTTCGGCAGCCCCGAGGACCCGGAGGTCATGTGGCAGTTCAGCCGCACGGTCGAGGGCCTGGCGGACGGCTGCCTGGAGCTCGAGATCCCCGTCACGGGCGGCAACGTCTCCCTCTACAACCAGACGGGCACGCAGGCCATCCACCCGACGCCCGTCGTGGGCGTGCTCGGCGTGATCGACGACGTCGCGCGCCGCATCCCGTCCGGCTGGCAGGACGAGGGCGACAACATCTACCTGCTCGGCGTCACGCGCGAGGAGCTCGACGGATCCGCGTGGGCCGGCACCGTGCACGACCACCTCGGCGGCGTCCCGCCCGTCGTCGACCTCGCCGCCGAGAAGGACCTCGCGTCCCTCGTCGCCGCCGGCGCCACGCAGTCGCTCATCGCGAGCGCGCACGACCTCTCGGACGGCGGCCTCGGCCAGGCGCTCGCGGAGTCCGTGATGCGCTTCGGCGTCGGCGCCCGCGTGTGGCTCGACGGCATCGTCCAGCGCGACGGCGTCGATGCGGCCACCGCCCTCTTCTCGGAGTCCACCGGCCGCATGCTCGTCACGGTGCCGCGCGAGGACGACGTCAAGTTCCAGGGCCTCTGCGAGGGCCGAGGCTACCCCGTGCTGCGCATCGGCGTCACGGACGCGCAGGCGCCCGGCCTCGAGCTGCAGGGTCTCTTCACCCTGTCCGTGGACGAGCTGCGCGGGATCCACCGCGCCACGCTCCCCGCCCGCTTCGGCACCGCCGTGGAGGCATGAGCATGACCGACCCCGCATCGGCCCCCGTCTGGTCGCCGTCCCTCGCCGAGCTCACGGAGCGCGTGCCGCTGCCCGCGGGCGCCGACATCCGGATGGGCCCCGTGCTCTACGACCACGAGGGCACCGAGCTCGAGGGGCTCCTCGCCCGCGACGCCGCGCAGAGCGGCCGACGCCCGGCCGTGCTCGTGATCCATGACTGGTTCGGCGTCGGCGGGCACGTGGCCGCGCGCATCGAGATGCTCGCGCGCCTCGGCTACGTCGCGTTCGCCGCCGACGTCTACGGCCGCGACGTGCGCCCCGGCCCGGCCGAGGCCGGCCAGGTGGCGGGCTCCTTCTACGCCGACCTCCCGCTCATGCGCGCCCGCGTGCAGGCCGGCATCGACCGCCTGGCGGCCGAGCCCGACGTCGACCCGTCGCGCATCGCCGTCATGGGCTACTGCTTCGGCGGCAGCGCGTCGCTCGAGGTGGCCCGCGCGGGCGCCGACATCAAGGCCGCGATCTCCCTGCACGGCAACCTGGTGGTGCACGAGCCCGCCGACGTCGCCGACGTGAAGGCCGCGATCCTCGTCCTCACGGGCGCGGACGACCCGATCGTCCCCGACGAGAAGGTCGCCGCGTTCCAGGCCGAGATGCGCACGCGTCCCGCGATCGACTGGCAGGTCGTCACCTACAGCGGCGCCATGCACGCGTTCTCCGTGCCGGGCGTCGACTCGCCGGACCACGGCGCGCAGTACCAGGACCGCGCCGAGCGCCGCTCGTGGCGGGCGCTCACCGACTTCCTCGCCGAGCACCTGGGCTGACCGCCCCCTCCTGCGTCGCATCTCGCCCCGTCGGCATCCGCCGGCGGGGCGCGCGTCTGCCAGCGGGCCATGCGCCGGCTGGCGGATCCCTCCGGGCCGGGCCGACACGCCGCCCCCGGGTTGCCATCCCCGCACCCCTCGCGTAGACCTGTCCGTGCAGTTCACGCATCCGCCATGCGCCGTTGGTCCCCTCAGGGGTCCCGTCGCGCAGGCTGATCATGCGAGACACGTGCGACCCGAGGAGATCTCCATGATGGCCAGCGGCGGATTCAGCCGACGCGACCTGTTCGACGGTGCCGGATCCTCCGATCCCGTCGGGCGGCCCACCCGCGGTTCCGGCACGGCGCTCCTCGAGCGCCCGCGTGCGGACGAGACGACCACCACGACGGACGGCCCGGACGGCACCGCGGAGGCCGACCCCCCTCCGTCTCGGCCGGCGGCAGCGACGCAGCTCGCTCCCGCCCCGCCCCAGCAGGCGACCATCGGCTCCGCCGAGGGCGACCTCGTGCACGTCATGACCTGCAACATCCGCCTGGCCCGCCCCACCACCGAGCCGGGCGATCCCGACCACTGGGCCGACCGCGAGCCCGTGCTCGCCCGCTTCCTCCAGCTCGAGCAGCCCACCGTCCTCGGCGTGCAGGAGGCCCTCTCGGCCCAGCTGCCCGCCATCGCCCGGGCGCTCCCCCACCACCGCATGCTCGGCTACGGCCGCGACGGCGGATCCGGCGGCGAGTACAGCGCGATCTTCTACGACGAGCGCCGCCTCGACGTCGTCGCGTGGGACCAGTTCTGGCTCTCCGACCTGCCGGAGCTCATCGGATCCCGCTCCTGGGGCTGCAGCACCACCCGCATCGCGACGTGGGCGCGCTTCCGCGACCGCCGCAGCGGCGCGGAGTTCGTGCACCTGAACACCCACCTCGACCACGAGTCCGAGCTCGCGCGCGTGAAGAGCGCCGACCTCATCACCGAGCGGCTGCAGGAGGTCGCGTCCGGCGCGCCCGTCGTCGTCACCGGCGACTTCAACGCGCCGGCCGAGGAGTCGGCGGCGTACGACATCCTCACGCGCGACGCGGGCCTCGCCGACACCTGGACCACGGCCGCGCACCACGCGACCCCCGGCATCGGCACGTTCACGGCCTACGGCGACCCGGTGCCCGAGGGCGAGCGCATCGACTGGATCCTCGCGGGCAGCGGCGTCGAGGTGGTCGACTCGGCCATCAACCCCTACACGTTCGAGGGCCGCTCCCCCTCCGATCACGCCGCCGTCCAGGCGCTCGTGCGCCTCGCGCGCACCGCCTGACCCGCGCCGATCCGAGGCCCGGCCACCCGCCGGCCGGGGACCCGATCACGCCCTCCGCGGATCGGCGGCGCGCCACGCCGCCACCGGGACGATGGAAACCGCATGCCACAATGGTTTCCGAGCGGCCCCGTGATCGCAGCGGCTGACGGGGTCACCGGCTCGCCGCTGCCGCGGACCCCTCCACGATCGGATGAACACCTATGCCCGCACGTCGCATGGCCCGGGGCGCCGTCAGCGCCCTCGCCGCCGTCCTCCTGCTCGCCGGGTGCACCAGCGCGCCGCAGCCCGCCCCCACCGCGACCGAGGGCGAGGCCGCGCCGAGCGCGCCCGCCACGACCGCGCCCGAGGACATGACCCGCATCGTCGTCATGGGCGACTCGAACACGAACGGCTTCGTCGGCACGCTGCCCCAGGGCATCGACCAGGGCATGGCCTACGTCGACTACGTCGTGGGCGACCCGCTGACCTTCGCGGGCGGCTGGGGCACCGACGGTGCGACGAGCACCGTGATGGCGGCCAACACGCCGACCGTCGAGGACGTCGACGTGGCGCTCATCATGATCGGCACGAACAACCGCATCGCAGGCGTGCCGGACACGCAGCTCGACGCGGACATCCTCCAGACGGTCGAGAAGCTCGCGCCCAAGGAGACGGTGATCCTCGGCATCCCGCCCCAGAACGCCTCGCCCGAGACGCCGCCCGAGGTCAACGCGCACCTCGAGCAGTTCGCCGACGCGCAGGGGTACCACTTCTTCAACCCGTGGGTGAACCTCACGAACAAGGACATGAAGTGGCGGACCGAGTTCTTCCGCGACGGGATCCACACCAACATGACGGGCTACAAGCTCATGGGCGCCGAGGTGCGCAAGTTCGTGCGCACCGAGGTCCTCGACGAGAGCGCCCAGAAGTAGGGGCAATCCCCCACCTTCCCGCGCGCAGCCCGGCGGTTAGGGTCGAAGCGGTGCCTCGGGAGCGTCGCGCCCGCACCAGAGGAGAGCCCGCGTGACCAGCACCGTGACAGTGAAGAGCGAGACCGGTCGGAAGATCGAGTTCCTCGAGGCGGTCCGCGGCGTCGCGTCGTTCATCGTGGTGCTGCAGCACCTCATCGCCGCGGAGTACCCGGCGTTCGAGGACTTCAGCCGCCAGTGGATCGACGCGGGGCGCGTGGGCGTGGTCGCGTTCTTCCTCGTCAGCGGCTACGTCATCCCCCTGAGCCTGCAGCGGCAGGACACCCGCACCTTCCTGGTGCGCCGCCTCTACCGCCTCTTCCCGCTCTACTGGCTCGTGCTCGGCCTCATGATGCTGTGGATCGGGACCACGGGCGACGGCGAGCTCGGCGGGCCCCTCGTGATCATGGCGAACGTCCTCATGGTGCAGGGCGCCGTGGGCATCTACACGATCGTGCCGACGGCCTGGACCCTCGGCATCGAGCTGATCTTCTACGGCCAGTCCCTCGTCGCGAAGCTCATCGGCCGCCTCGACCGCAGCGTGGTCATGGGCTACATCTGGCTCGCGGGCTTCGTCGCCGCGGCCGTCGCCGGCCGGGTGCTCGAGCGCGAGCTGCCGTGGACGCTGCCGCTGCTGCTCTACACGGCGTCGCTCGGGCACGCGATCCACCTGCGCGACCGCGACGGATCCACCGCCTGGCGCGGCCTGCTCGTCGCGGGCGTCGTGGGCGTGCCGCTGTTCACCTACCTCAACGGCGGGCAGGACGCCGCGTGGCCGCCGTTCGACTACGCGGTGTCGTTCCTGCTCGGCCTCGGCCTGTTCTTCGCGTTCTACGCGTCGCGCCGTGCGGCCCACTCACGCGTGCTCATCTGGCTCGGCGCGATCTCCTACGCCGCGTACCTCCTGCACCCGCTCGCGTACCGCGTGGTGCGCGCCGTCAACGTGCCCGAGGGGATCGTGCGGGTGGTCGCGGCCATCGCCGTCACGCTCGTCGTCTCCTGGCTCGTGCACCGGTTCGTGGAGGTGCCGTTCATCGGCGTCGCACGCCGCCTCACGAGCCGCTCGTCGGCCGCGAAGGCGCCGCGGGGCTGATCCCCGGATCCACCCTCCCCCGAGCGCGCTGACCGCGTCCAGAGCGCTGGCGGCCCGTGGGCGGGCAACGAGTAGGCGGGCGGAGGTCGTCCGCACGCGCCGCACGACGCCTGCGCCGCCGGGCGCACGACGACGGGCGCCCCTCCCGGAGGAGGAGCGCCCGTCGTGGCGTGCGGTGGTGCGGGCCGGTCAGCCGGCGGCCGGGGCCAGGAGGCCGAGCGTCGCGAGCTCGTCCGACATGATCGGCGCGAGGTCCTGCGACTGGCGGGCCGTGAGGTGCGACGTGTCGCCGCGCACGGGGATCCCGTTGACGAACGCCGGGCACGTGCCCTGGCTGCAGAACCAGCCCTGCGTGTTGATGAACTGGACCGGCGCGCCGACCTCCGTCGCCGCCGCCTCCATGGTGCGCGCGTGGCTGATGAACGAGGGCGACACCGTGGACTGGCAGTCGTTCGGCGAGCTCGTCGGCGTCTTGCACTCCACGAGGGCCGTGGCTGCCGGCGGGCGGGACAGGACGATCACGTTGGACGCCGCGGTCTTCAGCGAGTTCATCGTGGTGAGCGCGCCGGCCTGCCACTCGCGGTCGGCGGCGCCGCCCGTGGCCTTGCTCGACAGGTAGGAGTTGTCGACGGCCTCGCTCATCAGGACGAGCGCGGGCTTCGTGGCGTTCATCTCGCCGAGCGCCCAGTTGCGGAAGTCCGTGCACTCCGTGTACTCGGAGCCGTCGGTGTCCGTGCTCGTGACGGTGGACGCGGGGCAGCGCGCCATGGTGAGCACGCGCACCTTCCAGTCGTCGCCGAGGCTCGAGCGGAGCATGGGCGCGTAGCTGATCGCGAGCGAGTCACCGAAGATGACCGCGGTCTTCTCCGGACCGGCGGCGGCGTTGCCGTACACGCAGTGCTCGGTGTTCTGGATCGCGTCCTTCTCCTTGGCGAGGTCGGCGCCGAGGCAGCCGTCCTTCGCCCACTCGGGCGCGATCACGTCGCGGCCGAAGTCGCCGAACGACTCGACGGCGGGATCCAGGGCCGGCCACTCGTCCGTGGCGAGCGCCGCGGTGACCTGCTCCGAGCGGGTCGCGAGCGCGGTCCCGGTCGCCTCGATGGGAGCGTTCGTGCCTCCCGTGCTCGGCGTCCCGTTCCCGAGCTGGCTCTGGCCGGTGGGCTCATCGCGCACGACGGCCACGGCGACGACGCCGACCACGGCGACCGCGACGACGGAGAGCGCCGCGACGGTCATCTTCAGCTGCGCACCAGACGACCGGCGGCCGGCCTTCTTCGGGTCGAGCCAGCTGGAGCGGCGGATCGGGTCCTCGACGAGGTGGAACGAGGCGATGGCGAGCACGAGCGTCGCGCCGATCGCGGCGCCGTAGTACTCGAGGGTGCCGGTGCCGAGCAGCGACGCCAGCAGGATGATCGCCGGGAAGTGCCAGAGGTACAGCGAGAACGACAGCCGGCCGATGTAGGTGGTGACCGGGTTCGTGATCGGCACCATGGCCTTCGACACCCCGCCGATGCCCGACGCGATGACGAGCGCGGTCGCGACGACCGGCAGCAGGCCGAAGGGCACCGGGAACGCGTTGTCGCCGGAGACGACGAAGAAGGAGGCGATGATCCCCGCGAGGCCGACGTAGCCGAGCACCGGGCGGATCGCGGCGGGCAGCGTGGCGAGCCGCGCCGCGAAGATCGCGAGGAGCGCGCCGATGCCGAGCTCCCACGCGCGGGAGAACGTGGAGAAGTACGCGACGGTCGGGCGGGCCGAGGTCTCGTAGAAGCCCCACGCGAGCGACGCGACGATGAGGACGCCGACCGTGATGCCGATCGTCTGCGTGAAGAGGCGGGCGCGCTTGACGCGGTTCTTGGGGGTGCGGCGGCGCGCGAACGTGATGACGAGGAAGATCAGCACGGGCCAGACGAGGTAGAACTGCTCCTCGACCGACAGCGACCAGTAGTGGCGGAACGGCGAGATGGGGCCGTCGGACGCGAAGTAGTCGGTGCCGGCGCTGGCGAAGTGCCAGTTGGAGACGAAGAGGGCCGACCAGACGGCGTCCCACAGGCTGGCCTGGGCGCGCACCACGTTGAAGACGAGGAACGAGACCGCCGTCGAGACCACGAGCACGAGCAGCGCGGCCGGCATGATGCGGCGGACGCGGCGCTTGTAGAAGTCGAGGAACGAGATCGTCTTGGTGCGCTCGTACTCCTTGAGCAGCAGGCCCGTGATGAGGAAGCCGCTGATGACGAAGAAGACGTCGACGCCCACGAAGCCGCCGGAGGGCCAGTCGAAGAGGTGGTCGACGATGACGGCCACCACCGCGAGGGCGCGCAGGCCCTCGACGTCCGGGCGGAAGCCGCGGTTCACCGTCGGCGAATCCCCCTCAGATGGTGGGTTCTTGTCGTCCGGCGCGGAGCGGAGCTCCGACGGATCCGGGAGCGCGGGCGTGCCCCGGCGAAATGTCTGCGAGCTCATGGCCCAGGTCCCTACTCACTCGTGTACCGCCGTGCAGCACTGCTGTCTGAGCGACCCTAACAGGGCGTCACAGGGCCTACCATGCCCCGGACGGGGGCGTTCCGTGCTGCTAGCACCACTCGTGAGCTGTGTGATGATAGACAGCCGAGGCTGTGGATATCCCACGTATGCGGACACTCCGCGCCTGTGTGCTTTTGGGGAAGGGTTCTAAGTTATGGCGCTCCGTGACTTCATTCGGATGCTGCGTAGGGGCGCGGTGCTGATCATCCTGACGCTCCTGGTGGGGGTGGGTGCCGCAGCGGCCTTCTCGCTCCTCCAGACCCCCGAGTACGAGGCGTCCACCAAGATGTACGTCGCCCAGAGCAGCTCCTCCAACGTGCAGGACCTGCAGCAGGGCAACAACTTCATCACCCAGGCGGTGAAGAGCTACGCGGACGTCGTCACGACCCGCGCCGTGCTCCAGCCCGTCATCGACCAGTTCGGGCTCGACGTCTCGTCGCGCGAGCTGGCCGAGTCGGTCCGCGCCTCGGCGCCGCTCGACACGACGATCATCGACATCACGGTCAAGGACCAGTCCCGCCAGGACGCCGCGACGCTCGCGGACGCCATCGGCGAGAGCCTCAAGACGGTCGTCGGCACGCTCGTCCCCGAGACCATCGAGGGCACGCCGCAGGTGCAGATCACGCAGCTCGAGCAGGCGGAGATCCCCGAGTCGCCGTCCTCGCCGAATCTGCCCGTCAACATCATCGTGGGCGCGCTCATCGGCCTGCTGATCGGCGTGGGCGTCAGCCTCCTCCGCGAGACGCTCGACAACCGCATCCGCGGCGAGCGCGACGTGGAGCTGGTCACGACCAAGCCGATCCTCGGTGGCATCGCGTACGACCCGAAGGCGACCGAGCGCCCCCTCATCGTCCAGGACGACCCGCGGAGCCCCCGCGCCGAGTCCTTCCGCAGCCTCCGCACGAACCTCCAGTTCCTGGAGTTCGGCGGCCGCTCGCGCAGCTTCGTCATCACCTCCTCCATCCAGGGCGAGGGCAAGTCGACGACCAGCTCGAACCTCGCGCTGGCGCTGGCCGACTCCGGCATCAAGGTCGTCCTCATCGACGCCGACCTCCGCCGCCCGCGCCTGGCCTCCTACATGGGCCTCGAGGGCGCCGTGGGCCTCACCGACATCCTCATCGGCCGCGCCGAGATCGAGGACGTCATCCAGCCCTGGGGCTCGGGCATGCTCTCGATCCTCCCCGCCGGCCAGATCCCGCCGAACCCGTCCGAGCTCCTCGGCTCGCAGGGCATGGCGCGACTGCTGCAGGACCTCGAGGCGCGCTACGACGTGGTGCTCATCGACGCCCCGCCGCTGCTCCCCGTCACCGACGCGGCGATCCTGTCCAAGAACGCCGGCGGCGCGATCGTCGTCGTCGCGGCGGGCCGCACGCACCGCACGCAGCTGAAGAGCGCCATCGCCAACCTCACCAACGTGGGCGCGGACGTGCTCGGCCTCGTGATCACCATGCTCCCCACCAAGGGCCCGGACGCGTACGGCTACGGCCACTACGGCTACGGGTACGGGTACACGGAGGACGAGGACGGCAACAAGTCCAAGGCGCCCATCGAGAAGATCAAGGCGTAGCTCCCCTCCATGTCGGAACTCCCCCCCACGAGCCGCAGGGCCGCACGCGCGGCCCTCGGCGACGCATCCTCCGAGGGCGTCGACGACGGCTCGTTCCGCGTCCTGTTCGTCTGCTCGGGCAACATCTGCCGCTCCGCCCTCGCCGAGCAGGTCCTCCGGGCCCGTGTCCGGGCGATCTTCGGCGGCCACGCCGCCGAGGCCGACTCGGTCGTGCGCTTCTCCAGCGCCGGCACGATCGCGGCCGAGGGGCAGCGCATGCCCGAGCAGGCGGCCGAGCTGTCCGTCCGCTACGGCGGGGACCCGAGCGAGCACCAGGCGAGGTTCCTCACGCCCGGCATCATCCAGGGCGTCGACCTGGTGCTCACCATGGCGCGCGAGCACCGCAGCGCCGTCGTGCGCGCGGTGCCCCGCGCCAATCGCTTCACCTTCACGATCCGCGAGTTCGCCGCGCTCTTCGAGCACCTCGTCGAGGTGACCGGGGACGAGAAGCACATCGCCTGCGACGGCGACGTGCCGGAGCAGCTGCGGGCGCTCATCCCGCTCGTGGCTGCCCAGCGCGGCGTGACCCTGCCCCCCGCGCACGAGGACGACTACGACGTGGTCGACCCGTACCGCCGGTCGCAGGCCACCTACGACGCCTCGGGCGAGCAGGCCGGGGGCGCCATCGAGTCGATCCTCGAGTCGGTGCGGGCCGTGACCCGCACCGACGCGCCCCGCCTCCGGGGCTGACCCGACCAGCCCGCCACCGCACACACGAGCGCACGCCGCTCCATCAGACACCACCGGCTCCCGCGCGGAGCCGCCTGCCCCGGGGGACCAGTGGACACGCAACAGACACGACGCACGGACGAGGCCCAGGAGGGGTCGCGGTGGCGGGTCGTCTACGCCCGGCGCCTGGCGCTGAGCGACGCGATCGTCATCATCCTCACGACCTTCGGCGTGCAGTTCCTGTGGTTCGGCACCACGGCGGGCACGGTCGACCTCGGCGGCAACGCCCAGGGCGTGGCCGTGACCTACACGATGGTCTCGGTCGTGCTGATCCTCGCGTGGCTGTTCGTCCTCACGGTCTACAGCACGCGCGACTACCGCATCGTCGGCACGGGCACGCAGGAGTACAAGCAGGTCGCGGACGCGACGCTGCGGCTCTTCGGGATCATCGCCATCGTCGCCTTCCTCGTGAAGATCGACCTGGCGCGCGGCTACATCGTCACGGGCCTGCCTCTCGGCCTCGTCCTCCTGCTGCTCTCGCGCACGCTCTGGCGCGTGTGGCTCTCGGCCCAGCGTCGCCGCGGCGAGTTCTCCTCGCTGATCCTGCTGGTCGGGTCCCTCGAGAGCACGACCCACACCGCCACGACCCTCGCCCGCGCCCCCAAGGCCGGCTACCGCGTGGTCGGCGCGTGCCTCACGGGCGACGCGCGGCCCTCGCGCCTGCCGGGGCTCGACGTGCCCGTGGTCGGCAACGCGGACGACGCGCTCGTGGAGCTGGAGCGCCTGGGCGCCGACACCCTCGTGCTCACGTCGAGCGACGAGCTGCCGCCCGAGCGGATCCGCGAGCTCAGCTGGTCGCTCGAGCCCGGCCGCCACCACCTCGTCATGGCTCCGGGGCTCACCGACATCGGCGGCCCGCGCATCCACACCCGCCCGGTCGCCGGCCTCCCGCTCATCCACGTGGAGACGCCGCGCTTCGAGGGGCGCAAGCTCCTCTCCAAGCGCCTGTTCGACATCGTCGTCTCCGGCATCACGCTCATCGTGCTGAGCCCCGTCTTCCTGATCCTCGCGATCCTCATCAAGGCCACGAGCAAGGGCGACGTCTTCTACAAGCAGGAGCGCATCGGCCTGAACGGCGAGCCGTTCCACATGCTCAAGTTCCGCTCGATGCGCATGAACGCCGACGCCGAGCTGTTCGCGCTGCTGGAGCAGCAGGGCACGGCAGACACCCCGCTGTTCAAGGTGACGGACGACCCGCGCATCACGAAGGTGGGCGGGGTGCTCCGCCGCTACTCGCTCGACGAGCTGCCGCAGTTCCTCAACGTGCTGCTGGGATCCATGAGCCTCATCGGCCCGCGGCCGCAGCGCGAGGGCGAGGTCGCGCTCTACGACAGCGCCGCCCGCCGCCGCCTCCTCATCAAGCCCGGCATGTCCGGCCTGTGGCAGGTCTCCGGCCGGTCGTCGCTCTCGTGGGAGGACGCCATCCGCCTCGACCTCTACTACGTGGAGAACTGGTCGCTCACGGGCGACATCATCATCCTGGCGCGCACGTTCAAGGCCGTCTTCGGCGCGGACGGGGCCGTCTGATGGGCGGTCTGCTGGTCCAGGAGTGGATCGAGAAGTCGGGCGGATCCGAGAAGGTGTTCGACGCGTTCGCGCACGCCTTCCCCGACGCCGACCTCTTCACGCTCTGGAACGACGACCCGGGCCGCTTCGGCGACCGCCCGGTGCGGGAGAGCTGGATCGCCCGCACGCCGCTGCGGAAGCGCAAGCCGCTGGCCCTTCCGTTCATGCCGCTCACGTGGAGCTCGCTCGACCTCGACGCGTACGAGTGGACCCTCTCGAGCTCGCACCTGTTCGCGCACCACCTCGGCCACGGTGATCGCGCGACCCGCCAGCACGTCTACGTGCACAGCCCGGCGCGCTACCTCTGGACGCCCGACCTCGACCAGCGCGGCGCCAACCCGCTCGTGAAGGCCGCCGCTCCCCCGCTCCGCGCGCTCGACCGGCGCCGCGCGCAGGCGTCGCACGCGGAGTTCGCCGCGAACAGCGCGTTCGTGCGGGCGCGCATCCGCAAGGCGTGGGATGTGGACGCGCGCGTGATCCACCCGCCCGTCGACGCGACCGCGATCCGCGACACCGCGTCGTGGGAGGGCGAGCTGACCGGATCCGACGCCGAGCTCGCCGCGTCGCTGCCCGACCGCTTCCTCCTGGGCGCCAGCCGCTTCGTCCCGTACAAGCGGCTCGACCTCGTGATCCGCGCGGGCGAGGCCGCCGACGTGCCCGTCGTGCTCGCCGGATCCGGCCCGCTCGCCGAGGAGCTGCGGGCGCAGGCCGACGCCGCGCGCGTGCCCGTCACGATCGTCCCGCGCCCCTCGGACGCCCTGCTCTACACGCTGTACCAGCGCTCGCTCGCGTACGTGTTCCCCGCGGTCGAGGACTTCGGGATCATGCCCGTCGAGGCGATGGCCGCCGGCGCCCGCGTGCTCGTGAGCGACGTCGGCGGCGCGACCGAGAGCGTCGTCGACGGCGTCACGGGCGTGCACGTGCACGACTGGGAGGGCGCCGGCCTCGCCGACGCGGTCGCGCGCGCCGCCGCGCTGGACCCGGCGGACAGCGTCCGCCGCTCCGCCGACTTCGACGCGGCCGTCTTCGAGCGCAGCATCGCCTCCTGGGTCCGCCACGACGGCGCGCGCCTCGACGGAGCGGTCGCGTGATGCGCCGGCTCGTCGTCAACGAGGCGTACGCGGGGCAGCGGGTCACCGGCCAGCAGCGCTACGCGACGGAGATCGCCCGCGCGCTCGAGGGCAAGCACGGCGTGACGCGCGCCACGCCGTCGGCGGGCATCGCGTCGTCCGGCGCGCGCAGCTGGCTCTGGGTGCAGACGACCCTGCCGTGGATCACGCGCCAGGACGTGCTCCTGTCCCTCACGAGCCGCGCGCCGCTCGTCCACCGCCGGCACATCGTGGTCGTGCACGACCTCTTCGTGCTCACGAACCCCGAGTGGTACAGCCGCGAGTACGTCGTGACCCACGTGCCCCTGCTCCGCGCGAACCTGCGCGACGCGCGCGTCATCGTCACCGTGAGCGAGCCCGTCGCCGAGCAGGTGCGCGAGCTCGGGCTCTCCAGCGCGCCCGTCGTGGTCGCGCCCAACGCGCCGAGCCCCGTGTTCGGCGAGCCGCGCGGCGCGGAGGAGCGCGCCCGCGTGCTCGAGCGGTTCGGCGTGACCGACGGCGGGTACCTGCTCGCGGTCGGCAGCATGGATCCGCGCAAGAACCTGAAGCGCCTCACCGAGGCGTACCTCGAGCTGCCCGCCGAGACCCGCGCGGCGGCCCCGCTCGTGCTCGTGGGCGCGAAGAGCGCCGTGTTCGGCGACGTGGACATGGCCGAGTCGGACGACATCAAGCTGGCCGGCTACGTCACAGACGACGAGCTCGCCGTGCTCTACGCGGCCTCCCGCGGCGTGGTCTTCCCGAGCCTCGCGGAGGGCTTCGGCCTGCCGCTCGTCGAGGCGATGGTCGCGGGCGCGCGCCTCGCCGTCTCCGACATCGACGTCTTCCACTGGATCTGCGGGGACGACGCCACGTACTTCTCGCCCGCCGACACGTCCGCCATCACGCAGGCGCTCGCCCGGCTCGCGGCGGCCGACCCGCTCGAGGAGGAGGAGGCCGCGCGCATCCGCCGCGCCGTCACCTGCCGCTTCGACTGGCGCACCTCCGCGCAGACCGTCCACGACGCCTACCAGAGCATCGGGACGCGATGATCCGGCGGATCGGGCTGCTGCTCCCCACGGGAGCCGCAGGGCTCACGCGCGTGCTCCAGCTGGTGCTGCTCGTGGTCCTCACGCGCCTGTCCGAGGGGTCGGCGCAGAGCGCGCTCGTCACCGGGTTCGCGCTGCTCAGCTCGTTCGCGATCATCACCGACTCGGGCGCCGCGAACTTCCTGCTCTCGCTGCCGCGCACGCGCCTCACCCGGAGCGTGCACGCACGCGCGGTCGCCTTCCACGCGGGGCTCGGCTCGCTGGGCGCCGCCGTCGCGGTGCTCATCACCGTCGCCGCCGCCTCGTCCATGCCCGGCGAGGCCGTGCTGCTGCTCGTCGCGCTCGGCGTCAGCCAGGTGCTCGACTCGCTCACCCGCACGATCCGCGCGCCCCTGCTCGTCGGCCGCCGCGACGCCTCCTACGCGTTCCCCGACCTCGCGCTCGTGGTGCTCAAGGCCGTCCCGCTCGTGATCGCGCTCGTCGTGCCGGAGATCCTCGTGCTGCTCGCCTTCCCCGTCGTGTCGCTGATCGTCACCGCGGGCACCTGGATCGCCGTCCGCCGCGACCTCGCCACGACCAGCGACGAGCCCGTGCGCGTGTTCCCGCAGATCCTCGAGTTCGGCCTCTCCGGATCCCTCAGCGCGCTCTACTCGCAGGCGCCGCTCGTGCTCGGCACGGCGATCCTCGGGGCAGACGCCGTCGTGCCGCTCGCGCTCGCCTACCGCATCGTGCAGCCGCTCGAGGTCCTGCCCGCGACGCTCTCGCAGCAGCTGATCCCGCGGATCCGCGCCGCCGCCCGCCCCGCGCGCGCCTACTGGTGGCGGTTCGCGCTCGGCGGCCTCGTGCTGGCCGGGATCCTCGCGCTGATCCGCGAGCCCGTCGAGCAGGTCTTCGGCGGCGACGCGTTCGACCAGGCGATCTTCCTCGTGATCCTCCTCTCGGTCGCCCCCAAGTTCGGCAACTACGCGCTCATGGCCTACGCGATGGGATCCGGCCTCGTGCGCGTGCGGCTCACCGCGACCGTCGTCACGGGCGTCGTCGCCGTGGTCCTCACGCTCGCCGCCGCGCTCACGGCCGGCCCCGCCCTCCTCGCCGGCGTGACGCTCGCCGCCGAGCTCGTCCTGAGCGCCGCCATCGCCGCGCTCCTCATCCGCCACCGCCACCGCACCGTCAGGAAGGAGGACGCATGAGGACCCTCATCGTCTCCGCCGACCGCACCCTCGCGTCCGGCCACCCGCAGAACCTCGGGGACGCCTTCCTCACCGACGCGCTCTCGGAGCGCCTCCGCCGGGCGGGCCACGAGACCGTGGTCGCCGACTTCGGGCAGACCGCGCGCCTCGCCTCCACCGAGGAGCGCGTCCGCGTCTCCGGCGTGCGCGCGCTGGGCGACCTGGTGCGCCAGGTCGACGCGGTCGTCGTCGGCGGCGGCACGCTCCTCGCCGACGACCAGCCGGGCCGCCCCTTCGCGGGCCTCCCCCGCCTCATGGCCGTCACCGGGCTCATCGCGCGCACCGGCCGCACGCCGCTCGCCGTGTTCGGCGTGGGCGCGGATCCCGTCACCCGCCGCCGCGCGCGCCTCGCCCTCCGCGCGGGCCTCGACGGCGCCCGCGTCTGGACCCGCGACCCCGACTCCGCCGGCCGCGCCGCCGGGTACTCGAAGCTCCCCGTCGAGGTCGCCGCCGACGTCAGCCTCTTCGCCGCCCCCGAGCTCGCGGCGATGGCCGCGCCCGCCGACCGCCGCCGCGGCGCCGTGGTCGCGCTCAACGCGAAGCACTCCCCCGAGGTCACCCTCGCGCACGTGCAGGCCCTCGAGGAGCGCTTCGGCGAGGTCGTCTTCGTGTCGATGGACCAGGGCGACGACTCCGACGCCGGCGCCCTGTCCGCCGAGGTCCGCGCCCGGCTCACGACCGAGCCAGGCGACCACGGCTGGCGCCGCGCGGCCGAGCTCATGGCCGACCGCGAGGTCGTCATCGCCTCTCGCATGCACGCCATGTACCTCGGTACGATGCTGACGACGCCCGTGGTCGCCGTCGGTGGCGCCACCAAGGTCGGGGCGTTCACGACCGAGTTCGGCACGCGCACGGAGCCCGCGTTCGACCGGGCGGTCCGCACCGCCATCGCAGCGCCGGCCGACGCCGACGCCGCATCCACCACCGCGGCGGCTCTCGTCGCCGCCACCGCCCGCCTGGACGCGGCTTTCGAGGAGATGACCACATGGGTCCGACGTACCGCCTAGCGACCCCGGCGGTCTTCGCGGCCGCCGTGGTCCTCACCGTCCTCGCCGCGCTCGGCGGCGTGGCCCTGCTCGGCAACGAGCTGTCCTACCCGTTCATGATCGCGGTGCTCGCGATCCTGCTCGTCGGCGTGCTCGTGAAGGAGACGGTATCCAACGGGGATCCGATCACCCCCGGCGGCATCGTCGCGTTCACGGGCCTGCTCCTGTTCGTGCTGCGCCCGCTCACGGTCGCCAACAGCATGGAGACGAGCCCCGGCGCCATCGCCGACACGCGCTTCTTCTCCCCCACGCTGCAGCTCGCCGCGAGCTCGGCGCTCATCGAGGCGCTGATCTTCTTCTCGGCCTTCTTCGTCGTCTACTACTACTCGGTGGCCCGCGAGGCCCGCCGCATCAGGCGCGGCGGCGAGGACGCGAAGGCCCTGGAGGACAACGCCATCGCCGGCGGTCCCGCCGTCGTCGACCCCGACACGCAGGTCCGCTGGCAGCGCGTGTTCAACACGTCGGTGGCGCAGGCGCTCGTGGTCATCTCCTCGGTCGTGGCCCTCGGGCTCCTCGTGTACCTGGTGCTCTCCTCCGGCGGCATCCAGGCGTACACGACGGGCCTCGCCAACCGGAGCGACTTCCTCTCCGGCAAGTCGTTCATCGGCCTCTCCTACATCCCCGTGCAGATCGCGATCGTCTACAACGTGCTCGCGCGCCGGCAGAAGGGCCTCGAGGGCTGGAACTGGGTCAACCTGGTCGCCGTCCTCGTGCTCGTGGTCTGCGCCGGATCCGCCGGCGGTCGCGGCCCGCTCATCATCGGCGTCTTCCTCCCGTTCCTGATCCTCAAGCAGATCGGCCCGAAGCCCTTCCGCTTCCGCACCATCGCCCTCATCGGCGGTGTCACGGCCGTGGTCGCGATGGTCTACTCGATCGTCATCCGCGAGTCCACGTTCGACAACGGCCGCTCGCTCGACCGCCTCACGCAGGACCCGCTCGGCGTCCTCCTCGACCGCCTCACCAGCGGCATCGAGACCCGCCCGTTCGACGTGCTCATCCGCCTCAACGAGGTCGCGTCGCTGCCCGACTTCGTCTACCAGTGGGGCGCCACGTACGCCGCGGTGCCGGCCTGGTTCGTGCCCCGCGGGCTCTGGGAGGACAAGCCGTTCGGCGGCGGCAACACGTGGTTCACCTCGACGTACGTGCCCCGGTTCTACGGCGTCAACCGCGTCGAGACGAGCCTGTCGGCCATCGGCGAGGCGTTCGCGAACTTCGGGATCCCCGGGGTCGTCGCCGTCGGTGCGCTCCTCGGCCTCGTGGCCGGCCTCTTCATCCGCGCCCGCATGCGCCGCCGCGGGCTCCTCGGCGCGGCCATCGCGGTCGTCGTCACGCCGTACCTCTTCTCCCTGATCCGCGGCGACGCGTACCAGGGCATGTCGACGAGCATCGCGTCGCTCGTGATCCTCCTCGCGTTCTTCTGGATCTCCTCCACCCGCAAGCAGGTCACCGGCCCCGTCAGCGCGCCCGTGCCGCTGCTCGACGAGACCGCGCCCGCGGCCGTCCGCGAGCAGGCGCTCATCGGGGCGGGGGTCGCCGGCCTCGGTGCCGTCGGTGGATCCGCCCAGGCGTCCGCTGACGCCCGTCCCGCGGTCGGCAACGGCCGCGCCTTCCCGGCCGGCAAGCCGGCCGTGAACTGGACGCCCGACCGGTGAGCGGCATCGACGGCATCCTGCCCCCGGCCGACGGACCGGACGGATCCGACGGATCGACCGGCCGCCGCAGCCGCCGCGCCGACCGCGCGGAGCGCGACGCCACCCGCCGGCCCCTGTGGAAGCGCAAGCGCCTCTGGATCCCGGTCGGCGTCATCGGCGTCCTCGTCATCGGCACCGCGATCTCGGCCGCGCTGATCCTCCCCCGCGTCGACACCGTCCAGGCCGAGCTCCGCGACGCGCTCCCGCTCTCCGACCAGGTGCAGACCGCGCTCCTCGCGGGCGACATCGACACCGCGAAGGCCGGCGCCGCCGAGCTCCGCGACCACACGGCGAAGGCCGCGGAGGCCGCGGACGACGGCGTGCTCGGCGCCTACGAGTGGATCCCCTTCGTCGGCCCGAACCTCCACGCCGCCCGCGTGCTGGCCGCCACGAGCGACCGGCTCGCGACCGACGTCGTCACGCCCGCCACCGAGGTCTCCCTCTCGGCGTTCACGCCCGTGCTCGGCCGCATCGACCTCGACGGGATCCGCTCGCTCGGGCAGACCGTGCAGACCGCGAGCGACGGCCTCACGGGCGCCCGCGCCGAGCTCGACACCATCGACCGCGACAGCCTCTGGGCGCAGGTCGCCGACGACGTCGACCTCATGGACGACACCCTCACGAGCACGGAGGACACCGCGAGCACCTTCCGCGAGGTCACCGGGGTCCTCCCCGACCTCCTCGGGGCCGACGGCGCGCGCAACTACCTGCTGATGTTCCAGAACAACGCGGAGGTCCGCTCCACCGGCGGCAACCCGGCCGCGCTCGTGCTGCTGACCGTCGAGGACGGCACCGTGCGGATCGCGAAGCAGGCGTCGAGCAACGACTTCCCGCGGAACGTCCGCCAGGGCGACGTGCCCGACGAGACCGTGCGCCTCATCGAGCCGCGCTCGGACCGCTTCGAGCAGAACATCACGATGTTCCCCGACTTCCCCACGTCGGGCGCCCTCGCGAAGTCGTACTGGGAGGCCAACATCGGCGACCGGGTCGACGGCGTGCTGTCGTTCGACCCCATCGCGCTCAGCTACCTGCTGGAGGCGACCGGGCCGATCACGCTCGCCACGGGCGACGAGCTGAACGCGGAGAACGCGGTGCCCACGCTCCTCGGCGCCGTGTACAGCCAGTACCCCGACTACCTCGCGCAGGACCGCTACTTCGCGAGCGCGGCCAGCACGATCTTCGCGAAGCTCGTCACCGACACTCCGCCCGTCGTGCCGCTGGTCACCGCGATCGACCGGGCCATCGACGAGCGCCGCCTGCTGCTGTGGAGCACGGTGCCCGAGGAGCAGACGCTCATCGAGGGCGGGCCGCTGAGCGGCGCGCTGCCGGACGACAACACCGAGCAGACCGCGATCGGCCTGTACTTCAACGACATCGGCTCGGGATCCAAGATGAGCTACTACCTGCGCTCCGCATCTCGGATCCAGGCGGAGACCTGCGGCGACACCACCACGTACACGGTGTCCGTCGACATGACGAGCATCGCGCCGGCGGACGCCGCGACGAGCCTGCCGCGCTACGTCACGGGCCTCGACGGCAAGGCCAAGGGCCGCCAGTTCGACGACCTGCTCGTCTACGGCCCCGTCGGATCCACCGTCACCGGCTGGAAGACCGACGCCGACCTCACCACGGAGGAGGCGCGCGGCACCGACATGGGGCGCGGCATGATCCGCATCCGCACCGAGCTCGCGCCGCAGGACACCAAGACCGTCGACGTCACGTTCACCATGCCGACGCCCGACGACCAGGGCCCGCTCGAGGTCCGCCACACGCCGCTCGTGCGCCCGCTCGAGTCCGACATCACGCAGGTCCCCTGCTCCACGGGCGGCTGATCCACCGCCCGCCGCCACGACGCCGCACCGCCCGCCCCGGATGGGGGCTTCGCGACCGTCACGCGCTCCCCATAGGCTCGACGAGCCGCCGGGGGACGCCACCGCCCCCGCACGCCCGCACGCCGCCCCCGCGGATCCTCCAGGCCGAGAGCACACGTTGACACCCAGCACCACCACCACGACGCCCCGCCGGGCGCACCGCGTCCGTCGCTGGATCGTGCGCACCCTCCTGGCGCTCCTCGTGCTCCTCCTCGCCTGGCTCCTGGCCGGCATCCCCCTCTTCGTCTTCCCCCCGGCGAGCCAGCCCGACAAGGCCGACGTGATCTACGTCATCGGGCCGCCCAACCCCACGCGCCGCGACCTCGCGGCGAAGCTGGTGGACGAGGGCTTCTCCGACACGGTCGTCTTCTCGGTGCCGCCCACCGGCCCGCAGTCGGCCGCGGAGCTCGCAGCCTGCAACGGCGAGTTCCCCTACGCCGTCACGTGCGACACCCCGTCGCCGTTCACGACGCAGGGCGAGGCGCGATACCTCAAGGAGAAGTCCGAGGAGAACGGCTGGACGAGCGCCATCGTCATCACCTGGACCCCGCACGTCACCCGCACGCAGCTGATCTTCTCGCGCTGCTTCACGGGCGACCTCATGGTGGTCGAGGACCCGGTGGACTTCAGCCTCCGCCAGTGGGTCTCGCAGTACACGTACCAGACCGGCGCCTTCGTCAAGGCGCTCGTCACGCCGGGCTGCTGACCGCCGCTCTCGACGCGATCGACCCTGCGTGGCCAGGCGGTCAGCCGCACGGGGTTGAATGGTCGTCATGACCCCCGCGATCGGCCCGACGACCGGCGACGACATCCACCTGATCTCGCTCAACGTGCGCATGCCCTGGCACGGCACCCGCGAGGGCGAGGCCGACCACTGGCCCGAGCGCCAGGAGGTGCTCACGCGCTTCCTGCAGCAGGAGCGGCCCACGGTGCTCGGCGTGCAGGAGGCGCTGTGGCCGCAGATCCAGGCCATCGAGAAGGCGCTGCCGCCGTCGTACCGCATGATCGGGCAGGGCCGCGAGGGCGGCAGCCACGGCGAGCACGGCGCGATCTTCTACCAGGCGTCACGCCTCACCCTCCTCGAGCACGACGTGATGTGGCTCTCGGACACCCCCGACGTGATCGGCAGCATGACGTGGGGCAACCCCATGCCGCGGATCCTCACGTGGGCCCGCTTCCAGGACGAGGCCACCGGCCACCCGCTCGTCGTGCTCGACACGCACCTCGACCACGACGTGGCCGAGGCCCGCGACCGCGCCGCCGAGGCCATCGCGGAGCTCGTGCGCACGCGCTTCGCCGGGCTGCCGCTCGTGCTCATGGGCGACTTCAACGCGCCCGTCGACTCGTTCCCCTACGACGCCCTCACCCGCCGGGCCGGCCTCCGCGACTCCTGGCTCGACACCGCCCGACAGGCGACCCCCGCGTTCGGCACGTTCCCCGACTACCGGCCGCCCGTCGTCGACGGCCCGCGCATCGACTGGATCCTGGTGAGCGACCGCGTGGACGTGCGCGCCGCCGCGGTCAACGACTTCGCCTGGCGCGGCCGCATGATGAGCGACCACCTGCCCGTGCAGGCGCTCGTGCGCCTGAGCTGACGCCGCCGGTCGAGCTGATGCCGCCGGCTGGGCTGACGCCCGCCGTCACGCGTGCGTCCGCCGCCCCGCGCGCCTCGTAGCCTGGGGGGATGACCACCGCACCGAAGGTATTCGCCATCCACGAGAACCCCGAGTGGTTCGGCCCGTTCGCCGCCGCGCTCGACGCGCGCGGCGTCCCCTACGAGGAGTGGCTCCTCACCGACGGCGTGCTCGAGATCGACGAGGCGCCGCCCGAGGGGATCTTCTGGTCGAGGATCAGCGCATCGGCGCACACGCGCGACCACGCGCTCTCCAAGGACTACACGCGCGCGCTCATGAGCTGGCTGGAGGCGCACGGCCGCCGCACGGTCAACGGCCGCCGCACGATCGAGCTCGAGGTGAGCAAGGTCGACCAGCTGACGGCGTTGCGCGCCGCCGGGATCGAGGTGCCGCGCACGCGGGCCGTGATCGGCAGCCACCGCATCGTCGAGGCGGCGCGCGGACTGCCGACCCCGTTCATCACCAAGCACAACCAGGGCGGCAAAGGACTCGGGGTCCGCAGGTTCGACAGCGTCGAGGAGCTGGCCGCCTACGTGGAGGGGCCCGACTTCGAGGAGCCGCAGGACGGGATCACGCTGCTGCAGGAGTTCCTCGAGGCCGCGACGCCGCGGGTCACGCGGGTGGAGATCGTGGGCGGGCGCTTCGTCTACGCGATCCAGGCCGACACCGCGCGCGGCGGGTACCAGCTGTGCCCAGCGGACGCGTGCGCGATCGACCCGACGACGGGCGCGCTCGTGATGCCGCCCGGCGCGACCATCGCGCAGGAGCCCGGCGACACGATCTTCTCGCTGCGTGAGGACATCACCGCGGAGCACCCGCTCGTGGAGCGGTACGTCGCGTTCCTCGCGGGGCTCGGGGTCGAGGTGGCCGGGATCGAGTTCATCGAGACCGCGGACGGCAGGCTCGTGACCTACGACGTGAACACGAACACGAACTACAACGCGGGCGTCGAGGCGGTCGCGGAGGCGTCCGGGCCGGGCGCGGTGGCGGAGCTCCTGGAGCGCGTGCTGCGGGAGACGTACCCGGAGGGCTGACGTCGCGCGCGGCCCGACCTGGCGGGCCGCGCGCCCGGCGGCGTCAGGCCGCCGGGCCGCCGTCCTCGGGAGCGACCGCGGAGGCGGCCGCGCCCTGGTCCTCGGCGATGCGCGTGTGGTGGTGGATGACCTCCGCGACGATGAAGTTCAGGAACTTCTCCGCGAAGGCCGGGTCGAGCCGCGACTCCTCGGCGAGGGCGCGGAGGCGGAGGATCTGGCGGCGCTCGCGCTCGGGATCCGCCGCGGGGAGCCCGTGCGCGGCCTTCAGCCGGCCGACCGACTGCGTGAACTTGAAGCGCTCGGCGAGCAGGTGCACGAGGGCGGCGTCGATGTTGTCGATGCTCCCGCGGATCTCCCCCAGCTCCTCGAGGGCGGCACGGGCGTCGTCGTCGAGGGGCGCCCCTGCGGGGCCGGTGTTCTCAGGCATGCGATGACCCTACCCATCCGCGCCTGGACGACGGAGGCGGGCGTCCCCGATGGGGACGCCCGCCTCGGATCGCACGGGGCGATCAGTCGACGATGGTGACCTTCACGTCGATGTTGCCGCGCGTGGCGTTGGAGTACGGGCAGACCTGGTGGGCCGCGTCCGCGATCTCCTGGCGGCGCTCGGGCGCCACGTTGGGGAGGTAGACGTCGAGCTCGACCGCGAGGCCGAAGCCGCCCTGGCCGTTGTCGCCGATGGAGACGCTGGCGGAGACGCCCGCGTCCTTCGTGTCGACGCCGGCGTTCTTGCCGACGAGGTGGGTGGCGCCGAGGAAGCAGGCGCTGTACCCGGCGGCGAAGAGCTGCTCGGGGTTCGTGCCCTCGCCGGAGCCGCCCATCTCCTTGGGGGGACGGGTGTCGAAGTCGATGCGGTCGTCCTCGCTGCGGACGTGTCCGTCGCGCCCTCCGCCGGAGGCGTGCGCGATAGCGGTGTAGATGGGTTCCATGGATCCATCAGACCACGACGAGCCTGGGAGCACTCGTCGCGGCACGTGGACGTTCGCGGCACGGACGGTGGATCGCGGGCGAACGCGCCGGGACGCCCGAGTGGGGTCCGCGAGCAGCCCGGGCGCGTCGTGGCCGGCGCTCCGGCGGCCCCGACGACGGCTGCGCCGCGGCCGTCCGCCGGTCAGGGCAGCAGGCCCGAGCGGTAGCCCCACACGACGGTCTGCAGGCGGTCGCGGGTGCCGAGCTTGGTCATGATCCGGGTGAGGTGCGACTTCACGGTGCTCGTCTCGATCACGAGCCGGCCGCCGATCTCGTCGTTGGAGAGGCCGTCGCCGAGTAGCCGCACGATGTCCTGCTCGCGCGGCGTGAGCACCTCCGTGCCCGGGTGCACGGCTGAGGCAGCCCGGCGGCGGGTGAACTCGGCCATCACGCGGCGGGTGGTGACGCCGTCGAGGGCGGCGCGGCCCTCGGCGAGCGCCCGCACGGCCTGGATGAACTCCTCGGGCTCCGCGTCCTTGAGGACGAAGCCGCGGGCGCCTGCCTCGAGCGCGCCGAAGACGTACTCGTCGAGGTCGAAGGTGGTGGCGACGAGGACGGCGGGACCCGGCCGGTCGTCGCCGGGCCGGCGGTCGGAGGCGTCCGCGTCCGCTCCCGTGATCGCGCGGGTCGCCTCGATGCCGTCGCCGCCGGGCATGCGCACGTCCATCACCACGACGTCGGGCGCGAGGCGACGCACGAGCTCCACGGCCTCGCGGCCGCCCGCGGCCTCGCCGACCACCTCGATCCCGCCTGCCGTCTCCAGCACGACCCGGAAGCCGGCGCGGACGATGGACTGGTCGTCGACCAGCACCACGCGGATCACGCGTCGGCCCTCGGCGCCGGCACGTGCTCGACCGGCATCGGCTCCACGGGCAGCTCGAGGCGCACGCGCCAGGTGCCGGATCCGGTGGGTCCCGCCTCGAGGCGGCCGCCGACGAGCGCGGCCCGCTCGCGCATGCCGACCAGGCCGTAGCCGGGCGCGGTCGCGGGGGCGGCGGCGGGCAGCGCGTTCTCGATGGTGAGGGCGATGCGCGCGGGGCCGGATGCCGTCGTGAGGGTGACCGCGGATCCGGGCGCGTGCCGCCGCGCGTTGGCGAGCGACTCCTGCACGGTGCGGTACGCGGTGACGTCGGCGAGCGGCGCGAGCGCGGGCGCCTCGCCGGTCGTGCGCTCCTGGACCTCGGTGCCCGACGTGCGGGCGGCCGCCACGAGCCCGGGCAGGTCGGCGAGGCCCGGCACGGGGGCGGTGCCCGCCTCGCCGCCGCCCTCGCCGTCGGAGCCCTGGCGGAGGATCCCGACGATGGAGCGCAGCGCGTCGAGCGTCTCGCGGCCCTGGCGGCGGATCCCGCGGAGGGAGTCCTTGGCGCGCTCCGGGTCGAGGTCGACCAGGCGCTCGGCGGCGCCCGCCTGCACGACGAGCGCCGTCAGGTGGTGCGCGGCCACGTCGTGCAGCTCGCGGGCCATGCGCGTGCGCTCGGCGGCGACCGCGGCCCGGCTGAGCGTCGCCTGGTGCTCCAGGCTCTCGGCCGCCCGCGCGAGCACGTCGCGGTCGTGGCGGCGGCGGAGCGCGACCCAGGATCCGACGGCGGCGCCGGCCGCGGCGATGAGGAGGCCGCTGACGAGGATCGACGCGGCCGCGATGACCGTGTCGACGCTGAGCCGCACGTCCACGGTCGTGGGCACGAGCAGCCCGCGGACCTGGCCGGTGGCGGCGAGGTACGCGCCGACGGCCTCGATCCCCACGGCCGCCGCCACGACGCGCACCGCGGACGCCGGCGCGAGCTGCGCCCCGACCGTGTACGCCGCGACGACGGGCGCGGCCGCCCAGAACCCGAAGTGCGGCGGGAGCACCGCGACGAGCGCGCCCTGCAGGAGCGAGACCGCCAGGAGCGTCGACCGCGGGTGCCGGCGGCGGAAGGCGAGGGGCGCGCACTGGACGACCGCGAGGATCCCGATGAGCGCGCCCTGCGCCGGCGACATGCTGCGCGAGGTGCCGTCCGCCCAGACGAGCGCGGCGAGGACGCCGAGGAGGAGGACCGTGAGGACCGCCCAGGCCGCGGCGGCGGCCGCGTCCCGTGCGGCGTCCGTGCGGATGCCGACGCGGGCGAGGCCGGCGCGGACCCCGTCGGCGATCGCTCCGCGCGGACGGGCGACGACGCGGGCGCTCGCGGCGGCATCGTCGAGCGTCGGCTGGGTCACGCTCCGAGCATGGCAGCCGGGACGGCCGCCGCCCGCGCCCGCGTCGTCGCGCATCAGTAGCTCACGCTCGGCGCGAGCAGGCGGAAGCCGACCGCGAAGGCGGCGACGGCGATCAGCGCGAGGACCACGAGGACCCGCCCGGCGACGATCCAGGCACCGCGCCGCGTCCGCACGGCCTGCCACGCGGCGAGCGCGGCGGGGATCACCGCGAGGGCGCCGAGGAGCTGCAGCGCCTGCAGGGTGCGGAGCGCGCCGGCGGGGACGTCGACGAACGAGAGCGCCTGCACGGCCGCGGCCGACCAGCCGACGAGCGCCACGAGGGTCACGGCCTGGCCGATGCGGGAGAGCAGGTGGGCGCGGCTGCGGCGGGGTCGCGGGACGGTGCTCACGGCGGCATCGTCGCGGTCGGCACGGGCGGCCCGGCGTCGGCCGATCCCGGCGAGCGCGGTGGCCGGCCACACGATCACCGACACGAGCAGCACGGCCACGGACGCGAGCAGCAGCGGCATCACCACGGACGCGACCTGCCACGGCTCCGCCCGCAGCATCGTGAAGGAGGCGCCCCACGAGATCGCGTCGACCGGTCCGCCGTCCGCGGATGCGCGGGTCGCGAGCACGGCGTCGCCGCCCACCTCGCGCCACAGGTCGTCGCCGGCCTTCTCGTAGACGCCCGTCGTGACGCCGAGCGGCTTCGGGGTCACCGCGATGGTGCCGTCGGCGCGCGGGACGATCTCGGTCTGGCCGCTGAGGGCGAGCAGCGCGCCGGGGTTCGAGAACGGGGAGCGGGAGGAGAGCCAGGTGCCGGCGAGGTCGGCCGCGGCCTCGGGGTCACCCACGGGCGCGGCGGCGGATGCGGTGCCGTCGTCCTCGCGCAGGTACCGGTCGGCGAAGCCCTGCAGCACGGTCGTGCGGAGCTCGAGGGTGTCGACCGCGTCGCGGCCGTTGCCGTTGAAGGTCACGAAGATGCCGGCGTCGCTGTCCGGGAACATGCGCATGGCCGTGTGGAAGACGTTGGTGTCGCCGTCGTGGCCGAAGGCGGGGACGCCGGGCGTGCTGTCGTCGAAGAAGGCGAGGTCCATGCGCTGGCCGACCGCGAGGGTGCCGAGCTGGTCGGCGCCGAGGGCGGGACGGTGCATCTCGTCGAGGGTGGCGGGATCCAGGAGCGCCTGCTCGTCGGGCAGGTCGCCGAGGTGGCCGAGCATGAAGCGGGCCATGTCGGATGCGGTCGCCGAGAGCGCGCCGGCCGGGGCCGCGTTGACGACCTCCGTCGGGTAGGAGGGCTGCGCGTCGTCCGGGTAGCCCTTCGCGAGGCGCGCGTCCAGGTCGGCGGGCAGCGGCTGCGCGAAGGACGACGAGGTCATCCCGGCGCGGTCGAGCACCTCCTGCTGCACGAGGTCGACGAACGGCGTCCCGGCCACGCGCTCGGCGACGTAGCCCGCGAGGCTCGCGCCGTAGTTCGAGTAGGCGGGCGTGGTGCCGGGGACGAAGACCTGCTCAGGCGGATCCGTCCTCATCACGTCGCCGAGGTCGCGCTCGCTGCCGGCGACGCCGATGAGGCCCGTGATGACCTCCTCGAACCCGGACGTGTGGGTGAGGAGGTGGCGCAGCGTGACCGCGCCCTTCGGGGTGTCGAGGTCGAAGTCGAGGTGCTGCTGCACGTCGGCGTCGAGATCGAGGCGGCCCTCTTCCACGAGCTGCATGACGGCCGTCGCGGAGACCACCTTCGAGACGGAGCCGACGCGGAAGAGCGTCTCGTCGGGATCCACCCGGCGGGCGGGGCTCCCCTCGGTGCCGGTGTCGGCGAGGCCGTAGCCGCGGGAGGTGAGCACCTGCCCGTCGGCGACGACGGAGACGGCGGCGCCGGGGATCCCCGTGGTCTGCAGCGCGGAGCCGACGACGCCGTCGAGCCAGGTGTCCACGTCGGCCCGCGTGAGGTCGTGGCCGCCGGGCTGGTGCTGCGGCGGGGCAGGGGGCGGTGGATCCGCGGGGGTCGCGGCGGTGGCGGCACCCGCGGCGAGCGGGATGGCGAGGGCCAGGGCGAGCGCGCCGACGGTCGCGGCGAGGCGCCGGGGGCGGCGGCCGCGGGTCGGGGCGGCGGGGGTGGAGCGGGGTGTCGTGTCCATGCCTGCAACGCTCCCGGCTGGGGCGCTCCCGCACAGGGCGCGGGAGTCGGCACCCGGGTTGCGACTCGAGTCGCAGGCGCGGGGGCGACCGGCGTCGACGGCCGGGCGGCTACGCGTCCGCGACGAGCTCGATCTTGAACCGCTCGCCGTCCTCCAGGAACGCGGCGCGGTGGTCGGGCCCGCCGGCGAACGGGTGGCGGTCCGCGTAGAGGCGCGCCCAGCCGTGGTCGGGCGCCTCGGCCCAGAGCCGCTCGACGTCCGCGGCGGATCCCGCGTGGAACGCGAGGTGGCTGAGGCCCGCAGCGCGCCGGTCGTGCGGGGCGTCGCGCGGGGCCCGGGCGATCACGAGGTACGCGTCGCCGAGGCGGAGGCTCCGGCCGTCGGCCCAGCCGGCGTCCTCGACGTAGCCGAGCTCGCCGAGGATCCAGCCCCAGGACGCCAGCGCCGCGTCGAGGTCGCGCACCTGCAGCTCTACGTGGTGGAGGGATCCGCGGGCCGTCACGCGGGGCCGCGACGCGCGACGGCGTGCTCCGCGAGGAACGCGGCGGACCGCAGCGTCAGACGCGGCTCGGCCCGGCGCAGCAGCCGCGCGCGCGGATCCTCCCGGTCGCCGAGGATCGCGGCCGCCCACCTGCTCTGCATCGTGCGTCTCCCGTCGTCGCGTCGTCCCTCCACGGTACGGAGGAGCGCCACCGGCCGCGTCCGCCGTGCGGGGGACGCGGCCGGGCGGGGCGGCGCGCGGGGACGGGGGCGCTGCCCGCGCGCCCCGCGGCCGGACGCCGTATGGTGAGCCCGTCGCCCCGCATCGCCGGGGCCGAACGACGCGCCGACCCGACGTCCCCTTTCGTCACGTGCGCGAGATGGTCCACGATGCACGCGCCGCCGCCGACACCGGCCCGACGCGCCGCCCCCGCAGGACCGGGCACGGTTTCCCGGCCGGTCCCGACGCTGCGTCCCGACACACCGACGTGCACCGCCCGGAGGCACTCCATCCCCCACCCCCGCTGCTACCCCGCCGACGACGCCTCGCGCGTCCACGCCAGCGCACCCCCGCCGCCCGGGGACGCCGACCCCGGCAGCCGCAGCTACCTCGACTTCGCCGTCGTCGCCGAGCACGACGGCCCGCACTCCGTCGCCGTCACCTACGACCACTGCGGATCCACCCCGCTCGCCCTCGGCTTCGCCCTGGACCGCGCGCAGACCCGCACCGTGCGCTACCCGCCGCTCGCCGAGGGCGCCACCCGGCGGACGCTGGTGCTCGCCGTGCAGATGCGCCGCGGACCCGGCGTGATCCGCGTGGCCGAGGGGCCCGCAGACGCCCGGCTGAACGTGCACTCGCTCCGCGTCACGCGGATCCACCCCGGCGAGGAGGCGGACGAAGGCGTCCCCACCCCGCCCACGACCGGCACGCTCGTGGCGGAGGACGCCGTGCAGGCGGACGCCGCGTAGACCTCCAGCCCGCGACGCGGGACGACGGGCGCGGGGCCTCGCGCGGTAGCAGCGCCCCCGAATGGGTCCACCCCTGGTATTCCCTCACCCGAGGGGCTATGTTCGCACCAGTCCCGAATGATTACCCGTCGCTGGGGACGTCGTGTGGCATTGCCGGAACGCGACGGTCCGGCAATGCGACAGCGATCACACCAGGCGCCCGCCCGATCCGGGCACCTGGGAGCAGGGCCCGACGAGCGGTCGCGCGTTCGTCGGGCTCGGGCTCCGTGACCCTCTCCTCCCCCTACCCCTCGGCCTGCTCGGTGGGGCATCGGATCAGCTCGCGCACGTGCCCGCCCGCCGACGTACGACGATCCAGGAGACGCCCATGACCGCGGAGGCCCCCGTCCCGCTCGGCAGCCGCTCGATGCGACGCGAGGACATCGAGCTCATGGTCGCGATCGCCTGGAACGCCGAGGGCCAGCAGCGTGGACTCCGCCCGCTGGCGTGGGAGCTCGGCGACGCGGACTTCGTGCACTTCATCGGCAGCGCCGACGCGTACTCGCTCCCGGCGCGACGGGAGATCATCGAGGACTGGATCGCGGAGCTCGGCCTCGCCGACGTCATCGACTCCACCGCTCCCCCGCTCCACCGCGTCGGCGGCGACATGGTGTGGACCGGCAGCATCGACTCCGTCGGCATGCAGTTCCACTACCCCGTCGAGGCCGGCGACGCGGATCCGTACGCCGACTGAGCCGCCGGCGTCCCCGCGCTCGTCGCCCGTCGCCTCAGGCCGCGGGCGTGCGGAACAGGACCGGTCGCCCCTCCTGCGCCGCGATGCGCGCATCGAGGCCGGCGCGGACGGCGGGCCACTCGTCGGCGAGGATCGAGTGGATCGCGGCGTCGCGCCAGGTGCCGTCGGCGCGGAGCTGGTCGCGGCGGCACACGCCCTCGAAGGTCGCGCCGAGCTTGAGGATGGCGGCGCGCGAGTGCGCGTTGCGGGCGTCGGCCTGCAGCTTGACCCGCCCGAAGCCCGCGTCGAACGCGAGGCCGAGCAGGAGGCGCTTGGCCTCCGCGTTGACGACCGTGCCCCAGACGCGCGGGTCGTACGCGGTCCAGCCGAGGTGCGCGCGCTCGCGGCGCGTGTCGAGCTCGGTGAGGCTCGTGGTGCCGACGAGCTCGCCGTCGTGCGGGCCGCCGACGAGGATCACGGCGCACGGCAGGTCGTCCCAGCGGAAGTAGCCGCGCGCCCACGCGTCGAACTCGGCCGGGTCGGTGCGGAGGCCTGCCGACCCGCCGCCGAAGCCGCCCGCGAAGACGGCCGGGTGGGCGATGGCGGCGCGGAGGGCCGGGAGGTGATCCGGGGTGAGCGGGTCGAGCCGGACGTGGGTGCCGATGAGCGGGGCGGGCGCGGGGACGGTGGCGGTCACCCGGCCATGGTGGCAGACGCGCGGCCGGGGCCCGCGGTGGTCGCGGGCCCCGGCCGGGCGGTGGATCCGGTCTAGCTGCCGGACGTGGACGTCGGCGCGGGCGTCGTGGCGGGAGCGCCGCCCGACGTCGAGCCCTCGGAGGATCCGGGCGTCGTGGCGGGAGCCGCGGGGCCGGCGGGCGGGGTGGGCGCCTTGCCGTCCGCGCCGACGGGCGGTGCGGGCGGGGCGCAGCCGTCCGCGGGCGGCGCGGGCGGGGTCGCGGGCGTCCCGTCGGCGTTCGTCGGCGGGGTGGGCGGCGTCGCGGGCGTGCCGTCCGCGTTCGTGGGCGGGGTGGGCGGCGTCGGAGGCGTCGCGGGCGTGCCGTCCGCGTTCGTCGGGGGCGCCGGCACCGTGGCCGTGGATCCGTCCGCGTTCGTCGGCGGCGTCGGAGGCGTGGGCGGCGTCGCCGGCGTGCCGTCCGCGTTCGTCGGCGGGGCCGGGGGCGTGGATCCGTCGGGCAGCGTCACGGGTGCCGGCGGCGTCGTGCCGTCGGGCAGCGCGGGCGGGGCGGGGCAGGTCGCGGAGGTGCCGCTCCCGGATCCGGCCTGGCCGCTCGTGTCGCCGCCGTTCCCGTCGGCGAAGGCCGGCGAGGAGAACAGCGCCACGAGGCCGAGGGAGGCCCCCGCGATGCCGACGGCGATGCCCGTGCGGCGCTTCCGCGGCGCCGGGGTCGGCGCACCGGGCTTCCGCGCGCCCGACCCCTTCTCGAAGACGGTGATGGTGTCGTCCATGGTGGTCCTTCCGTGTCCGCCGCGGCGCGGGGTGCACCGGCGGTCGTGGATCCAGGTTCGGCAGCGGATCTGAAGTCCTCCTTAAGTTCGGCGCCCCGAGCGGACATGCGGCCGGGAGCGCCCATCCGCGGCTCCTACAGTCGGGGCATGCTCCCTCCCGCACGCGTCCTCGTGGTCGAGGACGACGCCGCCATCCGCGCCGCCGTCGTCTCCACCCTCACCGCCGAGCGCTTCGTCGTCCGCGGCCTCGCGTCCGGCGTCGACCTCGAGGAGGAGGTCAAGGGCTTCCTGCCCGACCTCGTGGTGCTCGACTGGATGCTCCCCGGCCCGAGCGGGATCCAGCTGGCCGAGCGGATCCGCCGCTGGAGCGACGCGAGCGTCATCATGCTCACCGCCCGCGACGCCGTCGAGGACCGCCTGCGCGGCTTCGGCCAGGGCGTCGACGACTACATCGTGAAGCCGTTCGCGCTCGCGGAGCTCGTGGCGCGCGTCGGCGCGGTGCTCCGGCGGCGCGGGCGGCTCGCGAGCGTGGTGGAGATCGGCGACCTGCTCGTGGATCCCAACTCCGGCCTCGCGAGGCGCGGCGGCGAGCAGCTCGAGCTGACCTCGATCGAGTTCCAGCTCCTCGCCTACCTCGCGGCGCACCGCGGCCGCACGCTCTCCAAGACGCAGCTGCTCACGCAGGTGTGGGGGTACGACCAGACCGACCCGAACCTCGTCGAGGTCCACATCAGCGCGCTGCGCAAGAAGATGGAGGCACGGGGGCCGCGGCTCCTGCACACGGTCCGCGGGCTCGGCTACCGGGTGGAGGCGTGAGCGCGATCACCCGCGCGCGTCGCCTCGTGCCCGGGCGCCAGGCGGCGACCGCGCCGGACGCGCCGCTGCGCACCGGATCCCTCCGCACCCGCACGGTCCTCGCGGTGCTCGCGCTCCTCGCGGTGCTGCTCGTGGCGCTGTCGCTCACGGTGCAGGCGATCCTCGGGGCGCAGCTCCGGCAGCAGATCCAGGACCGGCTCGCCGACCGCGCATCCGCCGCCGCCGCGCTCGTGGGCGTGCTCGACGACGACGCGCTGGCCGAGCGGCTCAGCGCGCAGGGCGTGGCCGTGCAGATCACGAGCCCGGACGGCGGCGCGGTCTCGGTGCGGCCGTCACGCGATCCGCTCGGCGCGACGCTGCCGGGGCCGGATCCGCTGGGCACCCCTCCCGGCTCCGCCACGACCGCGACGCCCACGACGGGCGGCGACACGGTGACCGTCGCCTCCAGCGCCGTCAGCTCGTCGGACGGCTCCCTCACCCTCCGCTCCGACCTCAGCGACGGCACGGTGCTCGTGCTCTCGGCGGGCACCGGATCCGTGGACGGCACGCTCGCCTCCCTCCGCGGGATCCTCGCGGTCGCCTCCGTCGGGTTCCTGCTGCTCGCGGCGGTCGCGCTGGTCGTCGTGGTGCGCCGGACGCTGCAGCCGCTGGAGGACATGACGGGCGTCGCCCGCTCCATCGGCCGCGGCGACCGCGGCCGCCGACTCCGCCCCACCCGACCCGCGACGGAGCTCGGCCGCACCGCGACCGCGTTCGACGAGATGCTCGACGACCTCGAGCACGCGGAGCACCAGGCCCTCGCCGCAGAGGCCCGCATGCGCGCGTTCGTGGCGGATGCGGCGCACGAGCTGCGGACGCCCGTCGCCGGGATCCGCGCCTCCGCCGACGCGCTCGTGCGCACGGACCCGAGCGCCGAGGAGCGCGAACGGCTCGCGGTGCACGTGGTGCGCGAGGCGATCCGCGCCGGCCGCCTGGTCGACGACATGCTCATGATGGCGCGGCTCGACGAGGGCCTCTCGGTAGACGGCCGGCCCGTGCGCGTGCCGCCCGTGGTGGAGGCCGCGGTCGCTCAGCAGCAGGCGCGCACGCCCGGCACGCGCGTCGTCGCCGACGTCCGCGGGGCTCCTCCGGCGGTGCGCGCGGATCCCGACCGGCTCGCGCAGATCCTCGACAACCTCCTGCAGAACGCGGCCCGCTACGCCTCGTCCGAGGTGCGCGTCGAGGCCGAGGGCGAGGGCGCCGACGACGGATCCGTGCGCATCACGGTCGCCGACGACGGCCCCGGCGTCCCCGACGCCGACCGCGAGCGGATCTTCGACCGCCTCGTGCGCCTCGACGACGGCCGCGACCGCCAGCACGGCGGCGCGGGCCTCGGCCTGTCCATCGCCCGCGCGCTCGCCCGCGCCCAGGGCGGCGACCTCGTGTGCCTGCCTGCGGCGCTCGGCGCGGGCGCGCGGTTCCTGCTGACGCTGCCGGTGGTGGATGCGGGCGACTGAGTGTTGCGCGGTCTCCGCAGATGGTGTTGATTGTCGATAACATCGAGCATCGATAAGGGGACGCCATGGCGAGCACGGGGATCATCGAGAGCCGACCGGTGCGCGAGCGGCCGCGCGTGCTGCGGATCACCCGCTTCGTGCTGCTGCTGGTCATGACGTGGACGGTGATCGCGGACACCGGCCGAGCCATCGGCACGCTGACGGGCAGGACGATCGCGCTCTTCGGGAGCGCACCTTCCGATCTCCCGCTGACCTTCCTGCCCCAGATCACGCGAGCCGAGCCCGCCGTGGGTGGGACGGGATCCCTCGCCGACGCGGACCTCCTGCTGCGCATCCTCGCGGCAGCACCGCCCCTCATCCACGCCGTGACCGTGGTCCTGGCCGTGGCGTGGCTGCTGCGAGCCATCCGCGGCGTGGCGCAAGGCCAGCCGTTCCACGGGTTCGTGATCGTCAACTGGCGCCGGCTCGCGATGACCCTCCTCGCAGGAGGGCTCGCGCAGGGGTGCATGGACACGGTCGCCTACGCCTACCTCACGGCGCACCTCGGCTTCATCGCCCGCAGCGGTACGGGAACGGGAGCCGATCCCACGCAGTCGTTCCTGGGTTCGCGCTACGACGAGATCGCCACGCAGCTTCCCGCCTGGCCCGTCGACCTCCTCCTCGCCGGACTCGTCGCCCTGTCGCTCACGGCCGCGTTCCGCGCCGGCGCGCGCCTCGCCGAGGACGCCGATGGCGTCGTCTGACCCGCGTCGTCGCGGCGCCGTGGATCCGGCCCCCTCCGACGACGACGCCTCCCCCGCCACCCCGCACCGCATCGTCTGCCACCTCGACGCGGTGCTCCGGGCGCGCGGGATGACCCTCACCGAGCTGTCGGCGCGCACGGGGATCACCATGGCCAACCTGTCGATCCTCAAGAACGACCGCGCCAAGGCCATCCGCTTCACCACCCTCACCCTCATCTGCGACGCGACGGGCGCGACCCCGCAGGAGCTGTTCTCGATCCGCCCGGCGCGCTGACGCCGCCGGTCACGACGCCACCCCCGGCCTACGCTGACGGGATGAGCACCGACGCCCGCGCCCCGCGCACCCTGTCCGAGCACCGGCCCGAGGACGCGGAGGACCTCACGATCGAGGTGCCGGCGGCGCGGCTGTCGGCCGTGCGCGTGCCCGCCCGCACCGGGGATCCGGCGACCGCGCCCGTCGCGCTGCTCGTGCCCGGCTTCACGGGATCCAAGGAGGACTTCTTCCCGGTGCTCGGCCCGATCGCCGACCGCGGCTTCACGGTCGTGGCGTTCTCGCAGCGCGGGCAGTGGGGATCCACCGGCCCTGGCCAGGCCGAGCCGCCCGTCGACGCGTCGGGCTACGAGCTGGAGACCCTCGGCCAGGACGTGCACCACGTCGTCGACGCGCTCGCGGGCCGCGGCGGATCCGGCGGCCGTCACGTCGCGACCGACGTGACACCGGCCGCGCCCCTCGGCCCCGTGCACCTCCTCGGCCACAGCTTCGGCGGCGTCGTCGGGCTCCAGGCCGTCATCCGCGACCCCGGCCGCTTCGCCAGCTACACGCACTGGAACTCGGGCCCCCGCAGCCGCGGCGAGCGCTCCGAGCAGCTCGCCGCCGTCCGCGCGTCGGGCAGCGCCGGGCTCTGGCCGCTGTGGTTCCTGCCCGAGCAGCTCGACGGCGAGGACCCCGAGGTCGCGTGGTTCCGCACGCGCCTGTTCGGCACGGCGTCCGCGCAGCTGCTCGGCGCGCTGGAGATCATGCAGGCGCAGACCGACCGCGTCGACGACCTGCGCGCCACCGGGATCCCGACGCTCGTCTCCCACGGCGACGCCGACGACGCCTGGCCGCAGGACTGGCAGCGCGACATGGCCGAGCGCGCGGGCGCCCGCTATCAAGTCGTCGCCGACGCCGGCCACTCGGCCCAGGTCGACCAGCCGGAGGCGAGCGCGGATCTCCTCGCGGGCTTCTGGCGGAGCGCGGCGCCCGCCTCCTGATCGCCTAGGCGGTTCGCCACCCGCGGGACCGGGCCTGTCAGGACAGCCGGCCCGTGTCCTCCTGGAACCACCGGATCAGCTCGAGGAGCGCGGGCCGGATGGCGTCGTCCGGGCGCTCGCCCTGCAGGTCGTCGAACGTGTCGCGGTAGCCGGGGATCCGCTCGGCCACGCGGGCGTCGTACTTCGCCATGCCCATCGTCCAGTCGGGGAACTGCCGCTCGGCGATGCGCTCCTCCATCAGCGTGGAGATGCGACCGTGGCGGTCGTCGGCGAGGATCGCCGCCATGCGCTCCCGGACGTCGGCGTCCTCGCCCTCGATGAGCTGGAGGAAGCGCCCCTGCCGGTGGACGAGCAGGCCGGTGAGACCGTGGGCCTCGTTGGTCGCGCGGCTCTGCGCGAGGAGCTGGGCGAGGTCGATGTCGTCGAAGGACCGCTCGGCCGTGCTGGAGTAGACGATGCAGAGCATGGTGTCCTTCCGCGCGCGCGGGGGCGCGTCATCGGGCTGGGCCGGATCCCCGCCGCCCCTCCAGCCTGGTCCTCCGTCCGACCGCCGACCAGGGCGACCCGGGATCCATCGCCCGGCCGATGCCGTCGGCGCGGCGTCCGCGATAGCTTCCGGCCATGATCATCTGGCTGAACGGGACGCACGGGGCGGGCAAGACGACGACGGCGCGGCTCCTGCAGGAGCGGATCCCCGACAGCCGCGTCCTCGACGCCGAGAAGGTCGGCGAGGTGCTCATGGACATCCGGCCGCCGCTCCCGCAGCTGGACGACTTCCAGCACTGGACCCCGTGGCGGCCGCTCGTCGTCGAGACGGCCCGTCGCGTGCTCGACTACGCGGGCGGCACGCTCGTGATGCCGATGACCGTGCTCGTCGAGGCGTACTGGCGCGAGATCAGCGGGGGCCTCGCCGGGCACGGCATCCCGATCCGCCACTTCGTGCTGCACGCGGACACCGCGACGCTCCGCGACCGCATCCAGAACGACCAGGACCTCGGCCCGTCCGCCTTCCGCTTCTCCCGCGTCGAGCCCTACGCGGAGGCGGCGCGCACCTGGCTGCACGCGGAGGCGGAGGTGGTCGACACGTCGCGCATCACGCCCGCCGAGGCGGCGGATCGCATCGCGGGGGCGGTCCTCGCGGGAGCGCCTGGCGCCTCACCCTCAGGGACGCCGGGGGACAGCCGTCGGCACGGCGCGTGGGAGGACCAGGCCTGCGTCGACGACCACTCGATCCCCCACCGGTTCCGCGAGCGAGACGGTGAACGGGGTGGCGGGGCCCCCAGGGCACGTCGCGAACTCCCCGCCCTGGGGGCGGACCCCGAGCACCACCGCGATGCGTCCCTCCGATTCCTCGAGCGACACGACCGCGATGCGCCCCGCCGCGCCCTCGCCGGAATTGCAGGCGTGCTCGTCGACCAGGAATTCGAGGTCGCGCGACGCGGGGTCCGGCGCGTCCGCGAGCGCCACCGTCGCCATGCCGAGCCCGCCGAGATCGAGCCGGAGCGCGCACGGAGACGACGACCAGGAGTGCCAGGACCTACCCGTGCCGTCCATGTCCACCAGCTCGATGGCGAGGTACTCGTGGTCGGAGGGGATCCCCCCGGTCCCGAGGTCCTCGAGCTCTTCGAGCTCCCGGAACGCCTCGACCCTCGTGGCGGACTCCGCCAGGGTGAACCAGCCCGCGCTGTCGGAGAGGTCCATCTCCCGCCCCTCGGCCCGTGCCGCCTCCGCGAGAGCGGTCCGGGCGGAGCCGCTCAGAGGTGCGCGTCCCTCGTAGGCTGCGCGGTCGACGGTGCGGCCATTGCAGTCGTACTCCGTCGCGTCGTCGCGCGACCGGGGCGCATCCGACGCGCACGCGGACAGCAGCACGAGCGCGGCCAGCGCGGCGGTGGCGAGCGGCGTGCGACGCATGCGATGACCCCACGTGATCCGGTCGGCCCAGCTTGCAGCCCCCTCCGCGCTCGCACCACCCCGCGCTCGGGGGTCTCAGGCCTTGTCGTGCAGCGTCACGTGGTAGCCGTCCGGGTCCGCGAACGCGAACGTGCGGCCGAACGGGCCGTCGAACGGCGCGGTCACGATGCGGTGCCCGTCGGCCACCAGCGCGTCGTGGATCCCCTGCACGTCCGTCGCGTGCAGCCAGAGGGCCGCGCCGATGCCGGGCTGCGGGGTGCCCGCGATGTCGGTGCCGGGGACCACGCCGCGGAGCGCGAACGCGATGGGCGTCGTGGTGAAGACGACGGCGTGCGGGGGTCCGGCGGGCGAGCGGACGAGGCCGAGGAAGCGCTCGTAGAAGACTCGCGAGGCGTCGAGGTCGGTGACCTGGAGCGAGATGAAGTCGGGGCCGGTGACGGGCATGGTGCCTCCTGCGATCGATGTCAGATGCCTGACATGAAGGAGCGTATGTCAGACTGCTGACATGAGTCAAGGCGACGACGGCATCGACCTCCCGACCTCGCTCGGCTACCTGCTCAAGGAGGCCGCGAGCGCGCTGCGCGCCGCCATGGAGGAGGCCCTGCGCCCGCTCGGCATGACGATCACGCACTACTCGTGCCTGGAGCTCCTCGCGCAGCGGCCCGGATCCTCGAACTCCGACCTCGCCCGCGGCGCCTTCGTGACGCGCCAGTCGATGAACGTTCTCCTGCAGACCCTCGAGCGCGACGGCATCGTCACGCGACCGGCCGGAGAGGCGGTCGGCCGGGTGCAGCCCACGCGGCTCACGGCCGCGGGCCGCCGGCAGCTGGCGAAGGCGAGCGCGGCCGTGCGCGCGGTGGAGCTGCGGATGCTGGCCGACCTCAGCGACGCCGACCAGGAGGCGGCCACGCGGATCCTCCGCGGCATGGTGCGGTCGCTGCGCGCGGACGGCGCGTGACCCGCTAGCGCATCACCGCTCGACGACCAGCCGACGCAGCTCCGCCGACGACACGTACCCGAAGCGGTGCAGCTCGCGCCAGGCCGCCACATACTGCTCTTGGCCCATGTCGAGATCCGCCTGCAGGCGCGCGCGGTTCATGGTGCGGGCGTCGGCGCGGCTGAGGAAGCGCGCGAGGTCCGACGCGTCCGTGCCGAGGCGGGCGTCGTCGGCCCAGCCGTCGTGGATCAGGGTCAGGCCTCGAGGAGGTCGTGCAGCACGACGACCTGCTCGCGCTCCGGGCCCACGCCGATGGCGGAGATGCGGGCGCCGCTCATGCGCTCGATGGCCGTGACGTAGTCCTGCGCGTTCTTGGGCAGGTCCTCGAAGCGGCGGCAGCCGGTGATGTCCTCCTGCCAGCCCGGGAACTCCTCGTAGATGGGGGTCGCGTGGTGGAAGTCGGACTGCGAGACGGGCACCTCGTCGTGGCGCACGCCGTCGACATCGTAGGCGACGCAGACCGGGATGGTCGCGAGGCCCGAGAGCACGTCGAGCTTGGTGAGCACGAAGTCGGTGACGCCGTTGATGCGGGCCGTGTAGCGCGCGATGGGCGCGTCGTACCAGCCGCAGCGGCGCGGGCGGCCGGTGGTGGTGCCGAACTCGAAGCCCTTGGCGCGCAGGTACTCGCCCGACTCGTCGTTCAGCTCCGTGGGGAACGGGCCGGCGCCGACGCGGGTCGTGTACGCCTTGACGACCGCGATGATCCGCTCGAGGCGGTTCGGCGCGACGCCGGATCCCGTGGCCGCGCCGCCGGACGTGGCGCTCGAGGACGTGACGAACGGGTACGTGCCGTGGTCGATGTCGAGCATGGTGGCCTGACCCGCCTCGAACAGGACGGTCTTGCCCGCGTCGAGCGCGGCGTTCAGCTCGAGCGACGCGTCGCCGACCATCGGGCGCAGGCGCTCCACGTAGGAGAGCAGGCTCTCGACGATCTCCTCGGCCGAAATGGCGCGGCGGTTGTAGATCTTCACGAGCATGTGGTTCTTGGCGTCGAGGGCCGCCTCCACCTTCTGGCGCAGGATGTTCTCGTCGAAGAGGTCCTGGATCCGGATGCCGACGCGGTTGATCTTGTCCGCGTACGTGGGCCCGATGCCGCGGCCGGTGGTGCCGATCTGGCGCTTGCCGAGGAAGCGCTCCGTGACCTTGTCGATGGTGCGGTGGTAGTGCGTGATCACGTGCGCGTTGGCGCTCACGCGGAGCTTCGAGACGTCGACGCCGCGGGCGGCGAGCGCGTCCAGCTCGTGGAACAGCACCTCGATGTCGACGACGACGCCGTTGCCGATGACGGGCACGACGCCCGGCGTGAGGATGCCCGACGGCAGCAGGTGCAGCGCGTACTTCTCGTCGCCGACGACGACCGTGTGGCCGGCGTTGTTGCCGCCGTTGAACTTCACGACGTAGTCGACGCGGCTGCCGAGGAGGTCGGTCGCGCGTCCCTTGCCCTCGTCACCCCACTGGGCTCCGATGATCACTACTGCGGGCATGGCTCACTCCTCGTCGGGGGCGGGTCGGTCGGGGTGGTTCGGGTGGCGTGCGGTGGTGCGGGCGGAGGTGTGGAGCGGTGGGTCAGTCCTGGCCGCGGATGACGATGGCCTCCGTGGGCGGGAGCGCCCCGGCCGTCATCGCCTCGATGTGGCCGGCCGCCGTGGGATCCGCATCGCGCAGGAAGGCGCTGAGGCGCGAGACCTCGTCCTCCTCGCCGATGGCGGCGGCCGCGCGACGCAGCGCGTAGAGGGAGCGGAGGACGCCGCGGTTGGGCTCGTGGCTCCACGGCACGGGGCCCTGGCCCTTCCAGCCGGACTTCCGCAGCGAGTCGAGGCCGCGGTGGTAGCCGACGCGGGCGAAGGCGTAGGAGGCGATGCGGTCGCCCTGGACGTACGCGGAGTCCGACAGGAGCGCCCATACGAGCGACGACTGCGGGTGGTCGGCGGCGATGGCGCCGAGGGTGTCGTGGTGGCCGTCGGCATCCTGGATGCGGGCGGCGACCTCGGGCTCGTCAGCCAGGCGCGTCTCGGGCACGCCGAGCAGGTTCTCTCCAGTCACACTCGATCCTACCAAGGCGGTCCTGCGGGTCCCGAGGGCGGGCGGATCCCGTCGCGGGTGTCCGCCGAGCGCGCCTGGGGAGGGGATCCCGGGATCCGGGGCATGCGCGGGCCGCGCACGACGTTGGCGGAGGGGTACCTACGAGAGGACATCCCCATGAAGACGTGGTTCATCACCGGCGCGTCCAAGGGCTTCGGCCGCGAGTGGGCGGAGGCGGCGCTCGAGCGCGGCGACCGCGTCGCCGCGACGGCCCGGGACACCTCCGCCCTCGACGCGCTCGTCGAGCGGCACGGCGACGCCGTGCTCCCCCTCCGGCTCGACGTCACCGACCGCGACGCCGGCATCGCCGCCGTGCAGCAGGCGGCGGAGCGCTTCGGCTCGCTCGACGTCGTCGTCAACAACGCGGGCTTCGGCCAGTTCGGCGCGATCGAGGAGATCACCGAGGACGAGGCGCGCGGCCAGTTCGAGACCAACGTGTTCGGCGCGCTCTGGATCACGCAGGCCGCAGTCGCGATCATGCGCGAGCAGGGATCCGGGCACATCGTGCAGGTCTCGAGCATCGGCGGCATCAGCGCGTTCACCACCACCGGCATCTACCACGCGTCGAAGTGGGCGCTCGAGGGCCTCAGCCAGTCGCTGTCGCTCGAGGTGGCGGAGTTCGGGATCCACGTGACGCTCGTCGAGCCCGCCGGGTACAGCACCGACTGGTCGGGCGCGTCGGCCAAGCGCAGCGAGCCGATCGCGGCCTACGACGGCATGCGGGAGCGCCGGGCCGAGGGATACAAGAACACGACGCCGGGCGACCCGACGGCGACGCGCGACGCGATCCTCGCGATCGTCGACGCGGAGGAGCCGCCGCTGCGGATCTTCCTCGGCGACGGCCCGCTCGCCATCGCGGAGCAGGACTACGCGTCGCGCCTCGCGACGTGGCGGGAGTGGGAGGACGTGTCGGTCGCGGCGCACGGGAAGACGGGGTCCTCCGCCGACGAGGACTGACGCGCGGCGCGGGCCCGACGCGGCGCAGGTCGCGTCAGGCCCCCGGCAGCCCGTCGAACACGCCGAGCCGGGTGACGGCGTCCGCGGTGAGGAAGAGGCCGAGCAGGAACAGGATCGTGAGGATCAGGCCGCGTCCCGCCTGGCGCATGGAGTCGGCCCGCTTCGCGGCCCACTCGCGCGCGCCCTCACGGGAGGCCGTGGCCAGCCCGATCAGCAGGATGAGCACGACGGGCAGGACCACGACGGCGCTGTAGGCGACCAGCCACGCGACCCACTGCACCGGCGGGAGATCGGCGCTCGTGAGGATCCCGACGGCCGCCAGGTACGGCAGCGCGCTCGACAGCTCCACGACCGTGACGCCGAGCCCCAGCACGAACAGGCGCCCCGCGCCCCGGTCGAGGTCGAGCGGGCGGCGCGCCCGCTTCGGCTTGGCGGGCGTCAGCGCCCCGATGAGCAGGATGATCACCCCGACCACGAGCTGCGCGACGTCGAGGGCGCGCTCGGGCACGTCGCGGAGGACCTGGTCGATCAGGACCCGCAGCCCGAGCATGAGGGCGACGCCCACGCCCACCATGGCGACCGTGATGCCGGCGGCGTAGGCGAGCAGGGAGGCGGCCATGCGCCGACGGTCGTCGAACCGCGCGACCACGATGAGCAGCGACACGACGATGGCGGACGGGTTGAGGCTGTCGAGCAGGGCGAGGCCGAGCACGGAGAGCGTCACGCCGCCGCCCCCTCGCGCCGCGGCGCGTCGGCGCCCGGCAGGACCGGGGACTCGGCGCGTCCCCGGGAGGGCTCGCGCGCCGAGCCCTCCCGCACCGGCTCACGGTCGTCGACGGGCTCCAGCACGGAGAGGGGAGGCGTGACGACCTCGAGGACAGGCTCGAACCCCGTCACGCCCGATGCCCGGGGATCCCGGAGCGCGCGAGGTCGATGCCGACGTCCATGTCACTCCTCCTGCAGGGCCGTGACGGGATCCATCCTCGCCGCGCGGCGCGCGGGGACGACGGCCGCGACGACCGCGAGGCCGACGACGATGGCGGCGATCACGAGCAGCGCGCCCGGCGAGGCGACGAAGAGCGAGAAGCCGGGGAGGTCGAGCCCCATGCCGCGCGCGACCGACGGGGCGAGCGACCACCCGAGGCCGACGGCGAGGGCCATCGCGGACAGACCCCCGATGAGCGCCGTCAGGAGCGACTCGGTCGTCGTGATGACCGCCAGCGCGGCCCGGGATCCGCCGAGCGCGCGGAACAGCCCGATGGTGCGGGTGCGCTGCTGCACCGACGTCAGCATGGAGTTCACGATCCCGAAGCCCGCCGAGAGCAGGGCGAGCGCGGAGAACGCGCCGAGCACGAGCACGGCGACGTCGACGACGTCGCGGAACGACCCGAGCTGGTCGGAGACCGTCTGGGCGGCGAAGCCGCGGTCCTGCATGTCGGCGATGGTCTCCGGGACCGCCGTCGACGTGAGCACCGCTCCCGAGTACGAGACGGGGCTCCCGTCGGGCAGTCCCGTGCGCTGGATGTCGAGCATCGCGCGGCTGAGGGCGAAGTTCGGGCGGATGGCATCCCCCGTGATGGTCTTCTCGACCACGCCCGCGATCTCGGCGTCCACTGTGCGGGTCTGCCCGTCTGCCGACACGATCCCGAAGGTCACGGACCGGCCCACGGCGTCGCTCGGCTCGGCGAACGACGAATCCCGGACGGCGGAGAGCGGGAGGAGGATCTCCGGCTCGGCGCCCTCGACGTCGAGCTGCTCGCCGGCCACCACGTCGAATCGCATGCCCGGCACGGCGTCGGCCATGGGGGCGACGAAGCGCTCGTCCTCGATCCGCACGAACTCCGGGCTGGCGGGTGCCACGGGCTCGACCCGCTCCACGCCGGCTGCGTCGCCCATCGCGCGGATGTCGTCCTCGGAGATCGCCGCGGACCCGGCCGCCTCGCTGCTGTAGGGCGTCAGGCCGCCCTCGCCGAGCCCGGCCGGCGTCACGATGACGACGTCCTCGGCCCCGATGGAGCGTTCCTGCGCGGCGATGTACTGGTTGACGCCGGCCCCGATGCCGCTCGTGAGGGTGAGGGTGAAGGCGCCCACGGCGACGGCGCTGGCGCTGAGCACCGTGCGGAGGGGCCGTTCGCGCAGATGCGACACGGCCTCGGAGATGACGAACCCGGCCCTCATCGCGCCACCGCCTCGGCGAGGTCGGCGAGCCGACCGTCCTGGACGCGGATCACCCGTGAGCAGCGTCGCGCGAGCGCGTCGTCATGGGTCACGAGGACCAGGGCGGTGTCGCCCTCGTCGGGGTAGGCGAGCAGGGTCTCCGCCACCACCTCCGCGTTCTGCGAGTCGAGGCTGCCGGTCGGCTCGTCCGCGAACAGGATCTGCGGCTCGTTGGCGAGAGCACGTGCGATCGCGACGCGCTGCTTCTGTCCGCCGGACAGGTCGCCGGCACGACGCGCGGCGAGCGCCGCCAGTCCGAAGCGATCCAGGAGATCCAGGGATCGGCGTCGGGCGGCGGCTCGACTCTTCCCGGCGATCCGGAGCGGCAGGCTCACGTTGTCGGCGACCGACTGGCGGTGGTCGAGCTGGAAGTTCTGGAACACGAACCCGAAGCGCTCGTTCCGCACGCGGTCCTTCTGCCGCTCCGACATGCCGCTCGCGGGCTGCCCCGCGACCCGCACGTCCCCGGACGTGGGCGAGTGGAGCAGGCTCAGCACGTGCATGAGCGTGGACTTGCCGCTCCCGCTGCGGCCGGTGATCGCGAGCCGGTCGCCGGCGCGCACCTCCAGGGAGACGTCGTCGAGCGCCGTGGAGGTCGTGCTGCGCGTGCTGTACGTCTTGCCCACCCCGTGGGCGGACAGGAGCTCGTCATTCATGGCTTTCCCTTTCTCGTGATGCGTCCTCGGGAGACCCGGGCGCGTGGACGGCATGTCTGGCGTGCCGGAGGATGTCGACGAGCCCGGCCATGGCACCCGTCGTGGGACCTCCGTCGTCCAGGGAGACCCCGGCGATGGTCGGCACCACGAAGATCCCGTCCGCCGCGAGCGACCGGAGGTTCCGCACCACCGGCGGGAAGCGGGAGGTCCCCTCAGGGAGGGACGGCGCGACCACCACGGGCGCGGACGTGTCCATGGCGCAGGCCAGGGCGAGGCTGTCGGGCTGACCGTGGGCCAGCTTGCCGATGAAGGCGGTCGTCGCGGGGGCGACGATCACGAGGTCGGGCCACGACGCGAGGTCCCGGTGCGGCACCCGACCGGTCGACGTGTCCCAGTCGGGGCCGGCGACCGCGTGACCGCTGGCCACGGCGAGCGCGCCCGGCGCGACCAGGCGGACGGCGGAGTGGGTCACGCAGGTGCGGACGTCCACCCCGTACCAACGCCGCAGCGCGACGATCCACTGCGGCAGCTGGGTGACCCCGAACGCGCCCGTGCCGATGAGCAGCAGTCGCCCCCGGGCGAGCGGCAGGTCGCGCGGTCGGCTGAACGTCTCCGGCGCCGGCGTCATGGCGCCTCGTTCAGGGGCGGGACGTCCGCGCGGCCGACCGGCACCCGCACGAGGGTCACCCGGCCGAGTCCGGCGCGGGCCACGGCGTCGCGGAGCACGGGTGCGGGATCGCCCCCGTCTCCGACCGTGAGGACCTCGCAGGATCCGCCGACCGAGGGGAGCAGCGCCTCGATGAGCGACCCCCGGGTGAAGTCCGACGCGAGACCCGCAGCCCGCGCCTGGCTGTCGAGCCAGCCGTAGCCGCCGTCGTCGAGGATCACGTACAGCAGCGGCATCGGGCGCCGGGCGAAGAGGCCGAGGTCGGGCAGGAGAGTCGAGAAGGCGCCGTCGCCGCAGATGCACACCGTGAGGGGTGCGCCGCCCAGCGCGATGCCCGCGGCTGCGGCGACGCCGGATCCGAGCGTCGTCAGCTCGGAGGGTGCCACCGCCGTGCAGCCGTCGGGCAGCCGGAAGACGGGCGCGAGGTAGCTCCAGATGTCGCGGAGCCCGTTCTCGTGGACCACCACGGTGCCCTCGGGGAGCGCATCCGCGAGCGACCGCAGCACGGCGGCCAGCGGGGATCCCCGGTAGCGCTCGGAGCGCACGGCTGCGGGGATGGCCGAGGCGACGCGTCGTCGCCAGGCGGCATGCGTCGTCCGCGCCTCCGGCAGCGCCTCCGCGAGCGCCCGCAGGGCGTCGCCCGCGTCGGCGATGACGTGACCGCCCGCGCGCCCACGGTCGATGCCCGAGACGGCGGCGTCGACCTGCAGCACGGGGGTGTCGCCGGGGAGGCCCGTGACCGCGGTCTCCTCCAACCGGGTGCCGACCGCGAGCACGACGGTCGCGTCGCGCACGACGGCCGCGCTCTCCTCGGGGAGGTAGAGCCCGGCGACGCCGAGGAACGTGGACGCGCCCTCCGAGGCCGCGCCGCGACCGGACGCGGTCACCGCCACGCCCGCCCCGGCCCTGTCGGCCAGCTCGTGGAGAGCGGCCGGCGGGACCGCCCCGCGGGCGCCGCCGCCCACGAGGATCACCGGACGCTCGGCGGCGAGGAACGCCGACAGGAGCTCCGGCAGCTCCATCCTCGTGCTCGGGCGGCGCACCTCCCCCTCCACCGTCAGACCGTCCGGGATCTCGAGCAGCACCGGTCCGCCCGGCACGGCCCCGGCCCGGGCGAGCGCCTCGGCGATCGCCCCCGGGAGCGCCGCCCCCGTCTCGACGCGTTCCGCCCAGACGGTGACCGGCGCCGCCAGCGCCAGCGTCGGGGCGTCCTGGAACGCACGGTCGCGGAGCCTGGCCGACGCCGTGCCCGACGCGAGGACCAGCACGGGGGCGTGCGCGGCGAGCGCCTCGAGGAGGGACGGCACCGTCGCGGCGACTCCCGGACCGCGGCCCACGACCACGACGGCGGGACGTCGGGACGCGATCGCCTGCCCTGCGGCGGCGGACACGGCCGTCCGCTGGCTGCTCATCCAGACGAAGTCGATGCCCGCGGTGCGGAACGCGGCCAGCGAGGCCATGTCGTCGTCGGGCAGGCCGAGGACCTGACGGACGCCGTGCTCCAAGAGGGTCCGCGCGACCACGGCCCACGGATCCGACGTCGCCGCGTCGGGCGGGATCGCGCGCTCCCCCGCCGCGGGATCCGGGTGCCCTAATGCCCCGCTCATCCGACGGCCCGGAGCAGCAGGCTCGCGTTGTGCCCACCGAACCCGAACGAGTTGGAGAGCACGGCCCGGACCTCCTGCCGTCGCGTCGTCGTCACGATGTCGTAGTCCGGGAACTCGTTGTCCTCGAGGTTGATGGTGGGCGGGATGACGCCGCGGTTCACGGTCAGGGCGGCGATGGCCGCCTCGAGGACCCCGGTGGCGCCCAGCAGGTGCCCGGTCATCGACTTCGTCGCCGTGATCGGCAGTCGCGTCGCCCGCGGACCGAACACCTCCCGGATCGCCCCGAGCTCCGTGGCGTCGTTCATCTGCGTGCTCGTGCCGTGCGCGTTCACGTGGTCGATCCCGTCGGGGGACTCGCCGCCGTCGGCAAGGGCCGCGCGCATCGCCGCGACGGCGCCCGCGCCCGTGGGCTCCGGCGCGGTCATGTGGTGGGCGTCGGTCGTGACCCCGTAGCCGGCGAGCTCGGCGATCCCGACCCGGCCGTGCCGACGCGCGGACTCCTCGGACTCCAGCAGCATCGCCGTGGCCCCCGACGACATCACGAACCCGGACCTCCGCCGGTCGAACGGACGGCTCGCGCGCGACGGATCGTCGTTCCACTCGGCCGTGAGCGCACGGGTGTTGGCCGTCGCCGAGATGTCCTGCCGGTTCAGGGGGTGCTCCGCGCCGACCACGAGGACGGCCGAGAGGTAGCCGTGCCGGATGGCGCGCATCGCCTCGCCCAGCGCGATGGCCCCCGTGGCGCACGCGGCGGAGAGCGCGTAGCTCGCCCCCCGCAGCCCGTGGGCGATGCTGATGTGCGCGCCGAGCACGTCCGGGGAGCCGTACACCGCGAGGTACGGCGAGACGGCGCGGGGGCCGTTCGCATCGAGGACGCGCGTCCCGTCCTGGTTGAGCTTGGACGCCCCGTACCCGGTGGCGGTGGTCACCCCGGTGGTCGCCTGGTCGATGCCCATCGCCCCGTCGCGCAGGCAGCCGGAGGTGAGGAGCGCCTCCTCGGCCGCGGCGATGCCGTACCAGGCGTAGGGGTCGTGGCGGCGGAGGTCCGCGTGGCTGAGGTGCAGGCCCGGGTCGAAGTCCGCGACCTCCCCGCCGATCCGGACGCGGAGGTCGTCGGCCGGGATGCCCTGCAGGCGGTCGATCCCGCTCCTCCCCTCCAGGAGGCGGTCCCAGGTGGTGGTCATTGTCGGGCCGAGCGGCGTCACGGCGCCGATCCCGGTCACGAGGACACGGTGCGTGCTCATGTCGCGATCCTTCCGGTGGGGGTCGTCGTGCGGTCCCCGTGGAGCGCGGTGGGGAGGTGGATGGGGCCGTTCTGCCGGCGACCGCCCGAGAGGACGAAGCCGGATGACGCGCCCGCCCCGCCGAACGGCTCGTAGCCGCGCGTCGCTCCCGCGAGCGGGCGGTCGACCGCGACGGTGTAGCTGCCCACGAGAGCGCGCGCGTGTCGGTCCTCGACGCCGTAGAGGGTCACGCCCATGGCGTTCTCGGGGTACGGGGCGGTCGTCAGCAGGAGCTCGACGACGCGCTCGACGTCGTCGTGCTCCACGACGGTGATGATCGGGGCGAAGTGCTCCTCGGGTCCGGGGAACGCGTCGAGGTCGAATCGCACCACCGCCGGGGAGATGGTGTGGCGGCGCCAGAGCGGCTCACCGCCGTGCGCGACGCGGTCCGCGTGCCGTGCGAGGTAGTCGAGCGCGCCCGAGAGCGTCCTGCGCCGCAGGAGAGGGGGCAGCGGAGACCGCCGGTCGGCACCTGCGGTCACCGACTCGACGAGCGCGGCCGAGAACGCGTCCGCCACGCGCCTGTCGACGAACACGACGTCCGGTGCCAGGCAGTCCTGGCCCCAGGCATGCAGCCGAGCGGTCACCACCTCCTCGGCGGCCCGGGCGATGTCCGCGTCGGGGCCGACGATCACGGGGTTGTGCCCGGAGCCGAAGAAGACCAGGGAACGGGCCCGCCCGATCGTCGTCGCCACCTCGTCCGCCGTGCTCCGCCGGCCGCTCAGGACGACGTCCGCCTGCGCGGCGCGGGCTCGGGCCAGGAAGGGCGTCCTGTCCGAGCCGTCCACCTCCACGCCCGGCAGGAGGTCGGCGAACTCCGCGACGACGGCGAGGAAGACGTCCTCGATGGCGCGCGCGGGACGCACGACGACGCGCCGCCCCTGGATCAGGGGGACGATGCAGAAGAGGGCGAACGACTCCAGCACGGCGTTGGACGGCAGCATGACGAAGACGGGCGCCCGCGCGTCATCGTCCGGGCCCGTGCCCGGCGCCCCAGGGGGTGCGTCGACGTAGGCGTCGACGAGGACGTCGAGGAAGGACTCGAGCTCCGTCTCGGCGCTGGCCCGGTCGCCCGCCGCGGTGAGGATGTCGAGGAGCCGGTCGCCGCGGTCGCGGGCCCGCAGGATCAGGTGGTCGAGCAGCTCGGCGTCGTCCGCCGGCGCGGCGCCGTCCGACATGCGGACGGCGCGTCCGCGCTCCAGCCGGCGAGCCATCGCGCGCACGCGGTCCCTCCCGACCTTGTCGGCCGCTGTCCGCGGCAGCTTGCCGACGACCTCGATGTGGTTCGGCTGCGCCTCGGCGGGCAGGACGTGTTCGACGATGCCCCGCCAGAAGGGCACCGCCCGCCGCAGCTCGTCCTCCACGAACAGCCACACGCGCGGCTCGCCCTCGCCCTCGATCGCGACCGCCGCCGCCGGCACCCCGTGGCTGAGGAGACGGAGCTCCATCGCGGCCAGGTCGAGGAGGTAGCCGTTGCGCTGGGTGACGCCGAAGCGGCCGTGGACCCGGAGCCGACCGTCGACGACGCTCGCGTAGTCCCCGGTGTCGGCCCAGCCGTCGCCCGCGTCGGGCAGCCGGCCGTGCGCCATCGGACGCCCGTCGGTCCGGCGGACGAGCAGCCGACCGGCCATCGCGTCCGTGTCCGAGTCCGTCTCCGAGTCCGTGTCGGAGTGCGAGTGCGCGTCCGTGACGGGCGCGATCCTCGTGCGGTACGTGTCGACGGGCTCGAGTCCCGGTCCCCCATCGGGGGAGAAGGCCACGTTGCCGAGCTGCGTGGACCCGTAGCCGTCGATGAGGGGCCGGCCGACCGCTGCCCGGAAGTCGCGGAGCAGGCCGGGGCCGACCGGTGAGCCGCCCACGCCCCAGACGCGCACGGAGGCCAGCCCGGGCAGCGCGTCGGGATGCGCGCGGATCCAGGAGAGCAGGCCCTCGTGGACGCGCGGGCTCGCGTCGACCGCGGTGACCGCGTGCCGCTCCGCGGTGCGCACGGCCTCGCCCATGCGCAGCCGGCAGGTGAGCACCAGCTCACCGCCCGCGACGATCGCGGTGAGCACGACGCTGCCCCCGTACTGGCCCCGCAGGGGGAGCAGCGGCATGAAGACGTCGCCCTCGCCGTATCCGACGGCCCTGATGGTGGCGCGCACGTTCTCGAGGATCTCCGCGCCGGACTTGACGACGACGACCGGCGTCCCGCTCGTGCCCGAGGTCAGGACGCCCAGGGCTTCCTCCCGGAGGAACCAGCGGCCGAGGTCGACGGGCACGCGGAGGCTGTCCAGACCCGCGTCGGGCCGGGAACGGCAGGCGGCGCGGACCTCGTCGCTCACGTCGACGACGCGCTCGGGACCGCTCGCGCGGTCGCGCACGCCGCGACGGTCGGTGACGACGACCCACGCGGCTCCGACGGCCGACGACGACGCCGTCGCGACGTCGTCCACGAGGACGACCGTCACGTCGCTGTTGATCAGGGCGAGCCACGCGATCACGGTGCGCGGGGAGTCGTCCGAGACGAGCGCGACGCGGTCGTCGGGACGGATGCCCCGGGCCTGGAGCAGACCCGACATGCTGCCGACGACGCCCTCGAGCGCGGGGGCCGGCAGCGAGATGCCGTGGCCGTGCAGGGCCCGCAGCCCGCCGAACCCGGCTGTCATCGCAGCCAGGATGCGTTCGGGGTGCCGGACAGGTAGGAGGCGAGGGCCGCCCGGGCCTTGGCCTTGGCCTCGGGAGGGACCGCCGGCGCGAACGGCGCGGCTCCGAAGGGGTCCCCCTGGTCGATCGCGGCGAAGTACTCGGGTCGGATCAGGGACCACACGGTCGCGTCGTGGTACTCGCCGTCGATGTAGAAGTAGTCGCGCAGCACGCCCTCGATCGTGAGACGCAGGCGTGCGAAGGCGGGGATCGTGTACGGGTTGTACGACGCGGTCGTGATCTCGACCCGCCACGCGTCGAGCTGCTGGAACAGATGGTCGATGAGGCGCACGAAGGCCTCTGCGCCGTACCCGCTCTGCCAGTGGGACTCCTCCCCGAGCACGATGGCGATCGCGTAGGCGCGCGAGTGCCCGCGGTGCCCCCAGTTGACCAGGCCGACGGCGCCGAGGCCGGGCACGTCGATCATGAGGTAGTTCACGGCCCCGGAGACGTGCAGCTCGCGGATCCGTTCCGGGGAGACGTTCTCCCCCACGTCGCCGGTGTACGCGGCGCCGGCGGAGTCGGCGGAGATCCAACGGGAGATGAGGGGGAAGTCCTCGTCGCGGGGAGGACGGAGGCGGAGGCGTTCGCGGGGCATCGGGATCTTCTTCGGTCGGGGGTGGACCCGGTCGCGGCCCGTGGACGGGCCGCGACCGGGCGTCGGTCGTCAGCAGCTCGTGCTGGCGGTGCTCGCGGCGAGCATCATCGAGTCGTCCGCGTTGGAGACCTCGATCTCCTGCATGGCGTCGATCGTCATTAGTTCACCTCCTCGGCGTGGATGGGGCGGATCCTCGATCGAGTCGACCGAAGCGCTGAGGAAGGGGAGCAGCCGGGTCGTCGCGTCGTCCATGCAGTGCAGGACGTGCGCGACGCCGACGGCGCCCGTTCCGAGATCGGAGGAGAGGCGGAACCCCTGGGCGCCGGGCACCTGGAGGTCGTCTCCCGACGGGAGGAGGTGCCAGGCGAGTCGACGGCGGTGCATGCGGAGCAGCTCCGACGCGCGCGGTGCGCCCGCGCCGCCGGAACGGGCCACGTCCGTGAGGGCCAGCATGAGACCGGCCCTGCCCATGAGGAGGCCCGGTTCCGCCACGTACTCCGAGGCGAGCGCCTCCAGCAGCTCCGGGAACTCCGCGCCGCGTCCGAGGCGGTGCGCCACCAGCACCAGTCCGGCGCTGCCGGACTCCAGGTAGGCGAGCGTCCGACGGCCGGGCTCGACGGACTGCCGGGATCCGGACTCCGTGACGGTCGTGGAGCGGAGATCCCGCTCGAACGCCACGTGGGCTGCGTGCCGGAGGTCCTCGCGGTCGAAGCGGTCCGCGCACTCGGCCAGGAACAGGGCCGCACCGCTCGTGCCGCGCATGAGGCCCGCGAGGCCCGCGTGCTCCTCGACCCCGAGGACGACGCGGCGCGCGAGGTCGAGGATGGTCGTGGGATCCACCGCGGTCCGCGGGAGCGCGAGGAGGGTCAGGCCCACCCCGGAGAGGCCCGCCCAGACGTCGATGTTCGACACGCGCTCAGCGGCGGCGGCGGTCAGGGCGACCTCCTCGCGCAGCCGGGGCAGGTCGTCGAGCGCGGCGAGGAGGGGCAGGGTGCCCGCACGCCCCATCGCGAACCCGGGACGGAGCGCGTCCGGCCCCTTCGACGCCCGGACCACGTGGTCGACGAGCCGGCCCTCGATCGGGAGGCCCCGGCTCAGGCGGGCCCAGAGGATGCCCGCGGTCCCGAACGCGAAGCAGGCGCCCGCGTGCTCGAAGCGGCGGATGTCCCCGGGGAACGGACCGTCGGGATCGTCCGGGTCCTCGGACGCCTCGACGCCACGCCACAGCCTGTCCGTCGTCGTCGTCGCCGGATCGCGCCGGGCGTCGGCAGGGGCATCGGCGGCATCGGCGGCGGGCGGCCGCACGGGCGCGTCCGCGGAGATCAGGCGGACGGCGTCCTCGAGGTATCCCGGGTCGACGCCGAAGGCCTCCACGGCGTCCGCGGCGATCTGCCCGGCCAGCGCGGGACGATGCGCCCACGAGGCGTTGAGCGGGAGCAGCATCCACAGGCGGAGGGCGGCGAGCGCGTGCCGGTCCGTGTCGACGCCGCTCGCGGGCGTGGCGGGCACGAAGCCCAGGCCGCCCATCGCGCGGCGCGGCGCGGCGGCATCCGTGCCGCTGCGGGCGACCTCGAAGTCGATGAGACGCGCCTCGTCGTCGTCCGTGGCGAGGATGTTGCCGGGATGGAGGTCGCCGTGGGTCACGCCCCGCCGGTGCATCTCGGCGACGAGCCGCTCCACGGAGCGCGTGAGCCGCATGGCCCGGCGCGCGAACTCCGCGCGCTCGTCTGCGGTGGATCCGGGGCGGATGAGCGGGTTCACCTTCCCCTGCCACTGCCAGAGCATGTCGCCGTCGAGGCGCGTGGTGGCGAGGTAGCGGTGCCCGTCGACCTCGGTCGTCTCCACGATGCTCGGCACGCCCGCCATCCCGTCGAGACGGCCCAGGGCCGCGGCCTCGCGCTCGCTCCGCACGACGGCGTCATCCCCGTCCACGTCGATGCCCGCACCGGGCCGCGACTCCTTCACGACGAGGGCGCGACCGTCGGCTCCCTCGGCGCTGTACACCCCGCCGGCGTTGGAGAAGTGGAGCGCTCCCGTGATGCTGTAGCCGGCCTCGAGCGCCCCGGACCCGCGGCGTCGTCGCTCCAGCCAGTCGGGCACCTCGACGCCCTCGGGGACGTGCGCGCCCGGCATCCGGCGATCGGGGACCACGCCGCGGCCGGGCAGGTCCAGCCCGCGGAAGAGCTCGCCATCGGCGCCGAGCCCCCAGCGGTCCGTGAATGCGCCGAAACGCGCGAACACGGGTGCGCGGGATATCCGGATGTCCGAGAGCACCCGCGGGCCGGGATATCCTACGAGCGCCTGTTCGAGCTCGTCGACGAATCTCTCGAATTCGCCCCCGGATTGGGGCGGATACGCGACGAAGGCCTTCCCGCTGCCCCCGCGCGGCGTGTACTTGGAATTCATGACGAGATGCATCCGCCGGTCCGCGAGCACCTTGAAGGGCACGCCGCGGTCCGCGCAGACCCCCGCGGCGGCGCGTGCCACGGGCTCGAAGGCGTCGGGCGTCGCCGACACGTGGACCTTCCAGCCGGAGGCCGGGAGCTCGGTCCCCTCCGGGGTCAGGGATTCCCAGATGCCGTCTGATCGGGAGATCCACCCGCCCCGGGCGACGATCGAGGCGACGATCGTCGCGATCCCGTCCGGGTGTCGCCAGTGCGCGGGCGACCGGTAGTAGGGCGACGGGCCCCACATGTGGAACTGGTAGCCGCCCACCCGCTCAACCCCGATCGCACGCTCCTCCACCATCGGCCTAGATCCGCCCGACGGGGCAGGGAAATCGGCACGGGAAGCGGCGAGGGATCATCGGGTCGCGGCGGTCTCGAGACGTCGGTGCGTGCATCGAAGCCCCCCATCGCCATGCCCGTGCTCCTCCATCGAAATGGATGACGAGCACGATCCCCCAGTACGTGCTTTGACTCTTGCATACATTTCCCCACCCGGTCAACGGATATCAGCGGAATTGATCCGGAGGTGCGGCGACGCCGTGTCGGCGCCCTCCGGTAGCGTGACGGGCACCGCCGCTCGCCCCGAGGAAGGACCCGCGTGCGCATCCTCCACACGAGCGACTGGCACCTCGGGCGCACCCTCCACGGCGAGGACCTGCACGAGCATCACGCCGCGTTCCTCGACCACCTCGTCGATGTCGTGCGCGAGCGGGAGGTCGACGTCGTGCTCGTCGCGGGCGACGTCTACGACCGCGCGGTGCCTGGCGTGCCGAGCGTGCGGCTGCTCGGGGACGCGCTCGCGCGGCTGAGCGCGCTCGCGACCGTCATCGTCACCCCCGGCAACCACGACTCGGCCGCGCGGCTCGGGTTCTCGTCGGCGCTGCTGCGGGACGGGCTGCGGATCCTGGCGTCGGCGGAGGCGCTCGACGCGCCCGTCGTGCTCGAGGACGCCGACGGGCCGGTCGCGTTCTACGGGGTGCCGTACCTGGATCCGGACGCCGTGCGCGCGACGCTCGCCGCACCCGGGTCGCCTCCTCTCCCCCGCTCGCACGAGGCCGTGCTGGGCACCGCGATGGATCGGGTGCGCGCCGACGCCGCCGGCCGGCCCGACGCGCGCGTGGTCGTCGTCGCGCACGCGTTCGTCACGGGAGCGGAGCCGAGCGAGAGCGAGCGGGACATCCGCGTGGGCGGGTTCGACCAGGTGCCTGCGTCGGCGTTCCGGGGCGCGGACTACGTGGCGCTCGGGCACCTGCACGGGGCGCAGGAGGTGCGGGCGGGCGGATCCGCGCGCCCGGTCGTCCGCTACTCCGGCTCGCCGCTCGCGTTCTCCTTCGGGGAGCGCACGCAGCGGAAGTCGAGCGCGCTCGTGGAGCTGGCGGCCGACGGATCCACGACGGTCGAGCTGATCCCGGCGCCCGTGCCCAGGCGGCTGGCGGAGGTGACGGGGACGCTCGCGGAGATCGTGGACGGGCGGCACGCCGACCTCGCCGACGCGTGGCTGCGCGTGCACGTCACGGATCCCGTGCACCCGGCGCACCTGGTGGCGCGTGTGCGGGAGGCGCTGCCGCACGCGCTCGTCGTGCTGCACGAGCCCGCGGGACGGGTCGAGGGCGTGCGGTCGCGCGTGGTCGACGCGACGACGGATCCGCTCGAGGTCGCCGCCGACTTCGTCGAGTACGCGACCGGCGCTCCGCCCACCGAGGCCGAGGCGCTCGTGCTCCGGCAGGCGTACGAGCACGCCCTCGCCGCGGACCGGAGCGCCTGATGGACCTGCACCGCCTCTCCGTCCAGGCCATCGGGCCGTTCGCCGGCGAGCACGTCATCGACTTCGCGGAGCTCGGGCGCTCGGGGCTCTTCCTGCTGGAGGGGCCGACCGGATCCGGCAAGTCGACGCTCATCGACGCCGTCGTGTTCGCGCTCTACGGGTCGCTCGCGAGCGAGGGCTCGAGCCGCGATCGGCTGCACAGCCACCACGCGGCGCCCGGCGTGGAGCCGTACGTGGAGCTGGTGTTCGAGACGGCCGCGGGGATCCACCGCGTGCGCCGCAGCCCGCAGCACCAGCGGCCCAAGGCCCGCGGCACGGGCACCACGAACCAGAACGCGGCGGCGACGCTCGTGCGGCTGTCGTCGCCGGACGCCGACGCGGGCGAGGTGATCGGCACCAGCACCCAGGAGGTGGGCACGGAGGTCGCGCGGATCGTGGGCCTCACGCGCGCCCAGTTCGTGCAGACGGTCGTGCTGCCCCAGGGCGAGTTCGCGGAGTTCCTGCGGTCGACCGGCGAGCAGCGGCGGCTCGTGCTGCAGTCGCTGTTCGGCACGGCCGTGTACGAGCGGACCGCCGCGCAGCTCGGCGAGATGCGCAAGGCCGCGAAGGCGCGCACCGACGCCGCGGACGCCAAGGTCGCCGAGGCGCTCACGGGGCTCCGCGAGGCGACGCGGGTGGATGCGCTGGAGATCGCCGACGCCCCCGACACCGTGCGGCTGCTGGCCGAGCTGGCGGACGCCGCGGAGACGGCGCGGGCGGACGAGGAGCGAACTCGACAGGGCGCGGCGACCGCGCTCGCCGACGCGGAGCGCGTCTCCCGCGCGCTCGACCGGCGGCGGGCGCTGATCGCGCGCGAGGAGGCCGTGCGCGCGGCGGCCGAGGAGATCGCCGGGCTGGCGCGGCGCGTCGGGGAGGCGCGGCGGGCGGCGGCGGTCGCGGGCCAGCTGGCCGCGCGCGACCGGGCGGATGCGGCGAGGACCGCGGCCGAGGTCGCCGACGACGACGCCCGCGCGGCGTGCCGGACGGAGCGGCCCGCCCTCGCGAGCGCGACCGCCCCGGCGCTGGCCGGGCGGCGCGACGCGCTCGTGGCCGAGCTGGCGACGCTCGCCGACGCGGAGGCGCGCGAGCGCGGGCTGCCCCGCCGTCGCGCCGACGTGCGGGCCGCCGAGGACGCGGTCGCGGCACGCGAGGCGGAGGCGGACGCGGCGGAGGCGCCGCTCGCGGGACGGCCGGCCGGGCGGATCCCGCTGGTCGAGGCCCGGGACGCGGCGGCTGCCGCTGCCGGCGGCGTCGACCAGGCGCGCGCGGCGGTCGCCGAGGCGGAGGCGACCCGGCGTCGCGTGGCCGAGCTCGAGGGGCTGGAGGCGCGGATCCGCGCGGCCCGGGATGCCCTCGACGCGCGCTCGGCCGCCGCGACGACCGCCGTGCGCCACGAGGCGGAGCTGCGGCAGCGGAAGATCCGCGGGCTCGCGGGCGAGCTGGCCGCGGAGCTGGAGGACGGCGTCCCGTGCCCGGTGTGCGGCGCGGTCGACCACCCGCATCCCGCGCCGAGCGCGCCCGGACATCCGGACGACGACGAGATCGAGCGGGCCGCGGACGCGCGCGCCCGGGCTGAGCGGGCGCAGGGTGACGCGGTGGCGGCGCTCTCGGCGGAGACCGCGCGGCACGAGGTGGCCGCGGCGGCGCTCGACGGGATCACGGCGGAGGCCGCCGACGCCGGGGTCGCCGCCCGCGCCGCGCGTCTCGCGGTGGCCGAGGCGGCGGGCGGCGCGCTCCGGGCTGCGGAAGCCGCGGTCGTCGCGCACGACGCGGAGACCGAGCGGATCCGCGCTCGCCGCGACGACGCCCGCGCGGCGCTCTCGGGGCTGCGCGAGCGGGTGATCCGGGCGCGCGAGCTCCTGACGGAGGACGAGGCGGCCGTGCGCGCGGCGCTCGCGGACCGGGACGGGGACGGCACCGCCGGCACCGCCCACACCGCCGACGACGACACCGCGCCCGTCCCCCGCGTCGCCGCCCTCGTCGCCGACCGCGCCGCGGAACGCGCCCTCGTCGACCGCCTCATCGCCCTCGGCACCGCGCGCGAGCGCACGGCCGCCGAGGCCGCCGCGCGCACCGCCGAGCTCGCCCAGGCGCTCGCGGACCGGGCGTTCGCGACCGAGGAGGAGGCGCGCGCCGCCGCCCTCCCGCCGGCCGAGCTCGAGGCGGCCGCCGGGCGGGTCGCCGCGCACGAGCGCGAGCAGGCCGTCGTCGCGGAGGGTCTCGTGGATCCCGAGGTCGCGTCGCTCACGGGCGCCGAGGATCCGGATCCCGACGCCGCCCGCGCCGCCCTCGACGCCGCCCAGGCCGCGGCCCGCGCCAGCGCCGAGCGCGCCGCCCGCGCGCGCGACCGGGCCGACCGGAGCGCATCCGCCCTCGCCCGGCACGACGCCGCCCGCCGCGAGAGCGCCCGCGCGGGCGACCAGGCGCGCGCCGCGATCCGCATGGCCGAGGTCGCGAACGCCATCACCCCCGAGAACACGCGCGGCACGACGCTCGGCACCTACGTGCTGCTCCGCCGCTTCGAGGACGTCGTGCAGGCCGCCAACGCGCGCCTCAGGATCATGTCGAGCGGCCGCTACGAGCTGGAGGTGAGCGAGGAGAGGGAGGCGACGAGCAGGTCCCGGAAGACGGGTCTCGCCCTGCAGATCCGCGACCACGTCGTCGACCGCGTGCGCGAGCCCGCGAGCTTCTCCGGCGGCGAGACGTTCTACGCGTCGCTCGCCCTCGCGCTCGGCCTCGCCGACGTGGTCCAGGCGGAGGCGGGCGGGCTCCAGCTCGGCACGCTGTTCGTCGACGAGGGCTTCGGCACGCTGGATCCCGAGACCCTCGACGCCGTCATGTCCGAGCTCGGGCGGCTCTCCTCGGGCGGCCGCACCGTCGGCATCGTCAGCCACGTGGAGGAGCTGAAGCAGCGCGTGGCCGACCGGATCGAGGTGCGGCGGCGAGCCGACGGGTCGTCGACCCTCACCTCCACGGTCGCCGACCCGGCCTGACGGGTCGCGCGCCCTGGCGCGTCAGCTGAAGGGGTCGCGCCGCTTGGCCGCGAGGTGCCGGCGCCAGTAGAAGGTCGCGCCGCCGCCGAGGCCCGCGGCGAGCACGAACGCGACGACGCCCACGACGCCGAGCCCGCCTCCGGTCTGCACGGTGACGACGCCGAGGGCGACCATCACGAGGCACGAGCGCAGCAGGATGAAGGCCAGGGACCGGTCGCTCGTCATGCGGCGCCTCTCGGGAGTGCGGATGCGGCGGGGAAGCCGGCCGCGACACCCGAGCCTAGGCGGCCCGGCCGTGCGGATCCGGTGCGCGCCCAGGGCGCCCGCGGTGCGTCTCCCGGGCGCGGACGGGGCGCGCGCGGGGAGCCGGCGACCAGCGCCGTCGCAAGCGTCCGGGGGACGCGTCTTCGCTCAGCGGATATCCGCGGAGCGACGACCCGCTCTCCGACGGGGCCGCGCCGAAGGACCGTCATCTCCCGGGTCCCGGGAGGAGCCCCACCGTGAGTGCACGATGCATGATGAGCGGGAGGGCGGAGACGACCGACGCCCAGAGACCGCAGGAACCATGACCACCACGCTGCCCCCCATCGGGACGAGGGATGCCTCGCTCCGCCCCCGCACGCCGCACGCCGACCCCGCGGGGATCGAGGCAGCGCTCGTCGCGTCGCCGACCGCCGCGTCCGACGCCGCGTCGCTCCTCGCGCCGTCGCCGAGCGGCGGATCCTCGATCGCGTCCGCCTCCGACGCGACCCCCGACACCGCGTCGCTGGGCACCGGACCCCTCTCGCTCGTCGCCGGGGCCGGCGCGGCCGTGATGGGCATGGCCGCCGACTCCCGCGCCGCCGCCGCCGCGACGACCGCCATGCCCGCCGCGACGGACGCCGTCGCGGCGCCCGTCGACACCGCCACCGCCCCCGCTCCCGCCGCCGCGACGACCGAGCCGTTCCTGCGGGCCGTCATGGCCGGCGCCGACATCGACGAGGCCACCACGAGCTTCGGCTCGATCCTCGAGGGGATCCGCTTCGCACCGGACCGCCGCACGAAGGCCTTCTCCTACCGCTACGCGATCCTCGGCAGCGAGCGCGTCACCCTCCGCACATCGCGCATCGCCGGCACGCAGTGGGCCGAGAGCGGTCAGCTCCCGGAGCACGTGGTCACGTGGTTCCTCGAGGGGCAGATCACGGTCGACCGCGGATCCCGCGCCGTCACCTCCCGCGGCCAGCTCCCGTTCCTCCTCCCTACCGGCCGCCCGTTCCAGTACCAGGCGAGCTCCACGCGGCAGAACTGCGTCCACCTCGACGCCGGCTTCCTCGAGCAGACCGCGACCGAGTTCCACCACGGCCCCGCGCGTCCGCTGCTGTTCGAGCACCGCAGCGTGCCCAGCGCCGAGACGGCCGCCGTCTGGCGGCAGGCGGTCGCCGCAGCGGCCCCGATCATCACGGATCCGGACGCGTCGCCCCTGATGCGCCTCGAGGCCGACCTGTCCCTCGCCCGCGCGACCCTCCGCCTCTTCCCCTGGGACGACGTGGAGATGCCGGACGAGCTGCGCGCGCCGCGCATGGCCCACATCCGCGTGGCCGTGGAGTACCTGCACCACAACGCGCACCTGCCCATCACGCCCGCCGAGGCCGCGGCCGCCGCCGGAATCTCGACGCGCGTGCTCCAGCTCGCGCTCCGCCGCCACCACGGCCAGACGCCCACCGAGTACCTGCGCGGGATCCGCCTCCGCCGGGTGCGCGCGCAGCTCCTGGACGCGACGCCCAGCACCACGACCGTCCGCAGCGTCGCCGAGGAGTGGGGCTTCGCGCACCTGGGCCGGTTCGCGGCGTCGTACGCGGGCGCGTTCGGCGAGCTGCCGAGCGAGACGCTGCGGAGCTGATCCGGGCGGGCGCACGCACGCGGGACGGGTCGCGAGCTGGGAGCTCGCCGGACTAAGTTGCACACAGGTGTGCAGGATCACTACCCTGGTCGCATGACCTCCCTCGCCTCCGCGCGCGCGCCCCGCAAGGACGCCGCGACGAACCGCCAGGCCCTCGTGGACGCGGCCGTGGTCGCGCTCGACCGCGACCCGGACGCCTCCCTCGAGACCATCGCCGCCGCCGCCGGCCTCAGCCGCCGCGCCGTCTACGGGCACTTCGCCACGCGCGACGACCTCGTGCGCGAGGTGCTGCAGCGCGGTGCCCGGCGCGTGGTCGAGGCCCTGGCCGGGATCGCGCACGACGACAGCCGGATCCACATCGCCCTCATCGGCGCGCGCCTCTGGGCCGAGGTCGAGCAGGTGCGCGTGATGGCCCGGGTGGCCGTCCGCGGGCCGCACGCGCGCGAGGTCGGCGCCGAGCTGGCGCCGCTGCGCGCCGAGCTGCAGCGGGTGGTCGAGCGCGGCATCGCGGCGGGCGAGCTGCGCGGCGACATCCCCGCGCCCACGCTCGCGCGGCTGATCGAGGGCGGCGCGTTCGCGGTGCTCGACGAGGCGACCCGCAGCGACATCGGCCGAGCGGAGGGCCACTCGCTCGTGATCCTCACCTCGCTCGCCCTCTGCGGCCTCGACTGGCGCGCCGCCGGCGAGCTCATCGCCGCCACCCCCGAGCTCCGCGAGTGCACGCCCCACGTCGCCGCCGCGCCCGCCACCGCGGCCCGCACGGAGGCCGCGTCATGATCGTCGCCCTGAGCGACGCGCGCGTCGGCGACGGCCCCGCGCCCGCCCTGCCCGCGATCTCCCTCTCCTACGGGGGCCCGGATCCCGTGATCGCGATCGCCGAGACCGAGCTGCGCCCCACCGTCCTCTCCCTCGTCGCCTCCGGGCGCATGCGCGTCGACGGCGGATCGCTCGCCCTCGACGGCGACGACTCCGCCGGCGTGGCCGTGCGCGTCGCCGAGCGGGTCGCGCTCGTCGACACCCCGCGGATCAACGAGCCCGCCGACGACGTCACGCTCCGCGCGGTCGTCGCCGAGGAGCTGGCCCTCGCCGGCCACCGCTCCGGCCGACACGAGGTCGGCGTGATCCTCGACGACCAGGGCCTCGCCGACCTCGCCCGCGCGCCCTTCTCGGCGGTCCCCGCGGTCGCGCGGATCCGCCTCCTCACCACGCTCGCCGCCTCGCGCGACGGCGTCGAGGCCGTCGTCGTCACCTCGCCCGAGCGGCACGGCGGCGCGGTCGCCGCGTGGATGCGCGTCCTCCGCGACCTCGCCCGCTCCGGCACCGGCGTCCTCGTCGTCACGAGCGAAGCCGCCGCCGAGGCGATCGCCGCGCTCCCCGCCGACGACGCGGTCGCCGCCCTCGACTCCCCCACACCCTCGAACGACGGAACGCAGACCCGATGAGACTCATCCCCCTGGTGCGCGCCGAGCTGACGCGCCTCACCGCCACCACCATGTCCAAGGTCGCGCTCGTCGCGCTCGTGCTGGTGCCCGTGCTCTACGGCGGCCTGTACCTCTGGGCGAACCAGGATCCGTACAGCAGCCTCGACAAGGTCCCCGCCGCGCTCGTCGTGGCCGACCAGGGCGCCACGGTCGACGGGAAGCCGGTCGACTACGGCACCGACGTCGCGAAGGACGTGCTCGACGACGCCTCGTTCGATTGGCACGAGGTCTCCTCCGCCGAGGCGCGCACGGGCCTCGAGGACGGCACGTACGACTTCACGCTGACCATCCCGTCCGGCTTCTCCGCGGCGCTCTCGTCGTCCTCGGGCACGGATCCGCAGCAGGCCCGCGTGGTCATGGCCACCGACGACGCGAACAGCTACCTCGCCACCACCATCGCGCAGCAGGCCGGCGCGCGGATCACGAAGTCGGTCGCCTCGCGCGTCGGCACCGAGGCCGCGGGCAAGCTCCTGCTCGGCCTCGCGGACGTGCGCTCGAGCCTCGGCGACGCGGCCTCGGGCGCACAGCAGCTCGTGGACGGGACGGCCACCGCGCGCTCCGGCGCCGACGACCTGGCGGCCGGGAACGGGAAGCTCGCGACCGGCGCCGACACGCTCTCCTCCGGCCTCGGCCAGCTCCGCACGGGCACGGCGCAGCTCCCCGCGCAGACGAAGCAGCTCGCCAAGGGTGCCGACCAGGTCGCGTCCGGCGCGGCCACGCTCTCCTCCGGCGCGACCGAGCTGTCGACCGGCGCGGCGGCGCTCACGCCGGGCGCGCAGCAGACCGCGGCGGGCGCGCGCGAGGTCGCCGACGGCAACGCGCAGATCGCGGCCCTCGGATCGCCCGCCACCGCGAGCGTGGACCAGCTCGCCGGGAGGGTCCCGGCGCTCCGGACCGCCATCCAGGACCGCATGGCGAAGGCGGGCATCCCGCAGGCCGACATCGACGCGGCCCTCGCGAAGCTCGACGTGCTCGGCACCGACATCACGGGCGCCGCCGCGAAGGCCGACGGCCTCAACACCCAGCTCCAGCGGCTCGCGACCGGCAGTGAGCAGGTCGCCCAGGGCAGCGCGCAGGTCGCCGCCGGCGCCGCGAAGCTGCAGACCGGATCCGCCGCGCTCGCCCAGGGCGCGGGCACGCTCGCGTCCGGCAGCTCGCAGGTCGCGACGGGCGCCGACGCGCTCGCGAAGGCCTCCCCCGCCCTCGCGGACGGCATCGCGCAGGCCGCCGACGGCAGCGCGACCCTCGCCACGGGCGCGCACTCCGCGTCCGACGGCGCGACCTCGCTCGCGACCGGACTCGGCACGCTGCAGGACGGCACCACGAAGCTCCGCGACGGCCTCGACTCGGGGCTCGACCAGATCCCCGCGTCCACCGAGGCCCAGCGCGGCGCGCAGGCCGACACGATCGGCGACCCGGTCGCGCTCCGCCAGGACGCCGTGACGCAGGCCGGCGAGTACGGCGCCGGGCTCGCGCCGTTCTTCATCAGCCTCGCCGCGTGGATCGGGATCTACGCGCTGTTCCTCATCGTGAAGCCGCTGTCGCGCCGGGCGATCACGGCCCGCAAGGCGCCGCTCAGGATCACGCTCGCGGGCTGGCTCACGCCCGCGCTCCTCGGCGTCGTGCAGATGGCGGGCCTCTACGCGATCGTCGCCGGGGCGCTCGGCTTCCGCATCGCCCACCCGCTCGCGATGTACGGGACGATGGTGCTCGCCTCCATCACGTTCGCGGCGATCATCCTCGCCCTCAACGTGCTGCTCGGCAGCGTCGGCCAGTTCCTCGGGCTCGTGCTCATGGTCGTGCAGCTCGTCACCGCGGGCGGCACGTTCCCCTGGCAGACGCTGCCGGGGCCGCTCGCGGCGCTGCACCACGTGCTGCCGATGAGCTTCGCGGTGGATGCGCTGCGCCAGCTCATGTACGGCGGCGACCTCGGGCAGGCCGCCCAGGATGCGGGCGTGCTCGCGCTGTGGCTGGTCGCGGGGCTCGCGGTCGCGCTGGCCGGGGCGATCCGCATCACGTCGCACCGCACGCTGCGCGATCTGCGGCCGTCGCTCATCGGCTGATCCGCTGATCGCGCGCTCGGCCCGCCGCCCGCCCGCCTGCTAGACAGGTCGGGCGGGCGCGCCGGCCTCCGCGGAGAGGGCGGATCGTGTCATTCCTCGAGGACCGGGCGCCCTGGGGCTCGCCCGTCGTGCCGGGCATCCCGCTGCCGCCCTTCGCCGACGAGGCGGAGCACACGCGCTACGTGCGCATGCTGCAGACGCACCTCGCGCTCGTCGACGGCGGTGGGCCCGAGCTGCCGACCGTCGCGCTGGCCGTGGCGCTCGAGCGCCCGCGGTTCCCCACCCCGGGATCCGATCCCCGCCGCCTCACGCCGCTCGAGCTCTCGGTGAGCCTCACGTCGTGGTTCCCCGCGCCGTGGACGCCCGAGGCCCTCGCGGACGCCCTCGTCGACGCCCCCTACGGCGGCCCGGGACGCACGCGCGACGGCTGGCGCTGGATGGGCGATCCCGACTTCGCTGCGGCCCCCGCTCGCGGCGGCGGGTGGACCGTGACCCGCCACGAGCGCGGCGACGTCGACACGACGCACCTCGCCGACGACCGCGACCTCGTGGTGCTCTGGCTGTCGCACCACCGCGGCCGGTACGGCTACCCGCTCGCGCACGCGCACGACGACGCCGATGTCTTCGCCCTCTCCCCCGCCTCCCTCGCGGTCATCCGCAGCGACGCGGTCGACGCCGCGTTCCCGTACCGCGCGATCTGGCGCGACGAGCGCGACCGGGCGCTGGAAGCGGCGCGCGCCGCCGAGGACGGCGCCCGCTAGGACGCGTCGGGCTCGTGCCGCGCGCGACGGCCGCCCACGCGGATCCCTGTCCAGAACGCGAGCCCCACGAGGCCGAGGGCGAGCACGCCGGCGGCGACGAGGGATCCCGAGGCGAGGATGTGGACGCCGGGCGTCGTGAAGGTCTCGCCCGACTCGGGCGCGTAGGCGAAGAAGCCCAGCGAGACCGGCTGCAGGAGCGACCACACGAGCGCCAGCGCCCCGCCCACCACGGCGAGCGCGGCGACCGCGAGCAGCGCGGTCATGCGGATCCGGCCGCTCATCCGAGCCGCTCCAGCGGGTTCTCCGCGAGCTTCCGCACGAGGCCTCCGTCGACGAGGCGGCGGGCGGCCGTGTCGGGCTTCCGCTCCGCCTGGTCGCGCACGCACGCGCCGAACTCGGCGGCGAGCGCCCCGCGCGGGTGGGCGGCCAGCACCTCGCGGAGGAACTCCTCGGGCAGCGCATCGGGCCGCGCGCCGGAGATGTCGAGGCCGGTCCCGACCTCCAGGAGGTGCCCCTCGACGTCGAGCTCCGGATCCACCGACGGCCAGTTGTGCCGCACGATCGCGTCGAGCACGCGCTGTCGCCGCGCGGCGGGCCAGCCGGCGCCGGCCGTGAGCGCGACGCCGACGTGCCCGCCCGCGTGCTCGTACGAGACGGTGTGGTTGTCGAACTCGGTGACCGTGCCGATGTCGTGCAGCACGGCGGAGACGTAGAGGATCTCGTGGTCCACCTCCGCGAGCCCCTCGACCACGGCGAACGCCTCCGCCCACAGCCACGAGCGGATCCCGTGGGCCGTGATGGCGGCGGACTGGTACGAGGTCGCGAGCTCGATGGCTCCGCGGGCGGCGACCGTGTCGGGCACGGGGAAGTCGGCGATGCGCATGGCCCATGCTGGCATGCCGCCGGCCGGCTCCGGGCCGCGGCGCAGGGTGTTGACGCGCTCCTACGCTGGGGGCATGACCCCCGCCCATCGCGTCCGCCGGCTGCGCGTCGTCGCCGTCGTCGCCCTCGTGTTGGCCGCGTGCGCGGTGCCGGTCGCGTTCCTCCCGGCCTGGGGATCCGCGGGCGGGCGCCTGCTGCCGCTGGCCGTCATCCCGCTCGGCGGCATCGCGGCGGTCGCGCTCGCGGTGCGGCTGCTCATCGGATCCGCCCGGCGCGGCGAGCGTCCGGCCCGGCCGGACGTCGCGCTGCTCCTTGCGGGCGCCTTCGCGGCGCTGGGCGCGGTGCCGGCGCTGCTCGCGTCCGTGCTCCTCGTCGCGGGGCCCTGACCGGATCCCGCGCTAGGCCGGCGTCGGCGCGAACAGCGCCACGCCGGACTCGGCGGTGATGGAGTCCGCGGTCGGCGGGGGCAGGAAGCCCATCGGGTCGGCGTCGCGGGACTGCATCACCCCAGGCTGACGCCCATCACCGCTCCCGGCAACGCCCACGCCCCCGCCGCCACCCGTCCACCGCGGTGCCGCGTCGCGTTCACCCGCCGGGCCTACCGTCGTCGTCCGTGACCCAGGACCCGACGACGCCTCCCTCCTCCGCGCTCTCCCGACGCGGCTTCCTCATCACGAGCGGCGCGGCCGGCGCGCTCGGCGTGGCCGGCCTCGGCGGGGCGCTGCCCGCGGTGGCCGCGACCGCATCCGACGACGCGCTAGACGCCAGCGCCGTGAAGGCGCCCGCCGCGCAGCAGGGATCCGGCGCACGCTGGAAGCCCGACACCGCATCGCCCCGCTTCACGATCGCCGTGCTGCCGGACACGCAGTACCTCTTCGACGGGGCGTCGATCCACCCCGAGCCGCTGGAGACGTCGCTGCGCTACGTGCTCGCCGAGCGCGACCGGCACAACATCGTCTTCCTCGCGCACCTCGGCGACGTGACCCAGAACGGCGCCGCGAACGAGATCCAGGCCGCCAGCGCGCAGTTCACGCTCCTCGACAAGGCCGGCGCGGCGTGGAGCGTGCTGGCCGGCAACCACGACGTCGACGGATCCACCGACGACCAGCGCGGCCGCACGCCCTACCTCGACGCGTTCGGGCCGAAGCGCTTCCGGAAGTCGCCGAGCTACCGCGGATCCAGCCCGGACGGCTACAACTCGTTCCACACCTTCACGGCGGGCGGCCGCGACTGGCTCGTCCTCGCGCTCGACTGGCGCACCAGCGCCCGCGGCGTCGAGTGGGCGCGCGGCGTGCTCGCGGCGCACCCGACGCTGCCGGTGATACTCACGGCGCACGACATCGTCGACTCGAAGCCCGACGGATCCGCCGTGCTCGACGACTACGGCCAGGGCCTCTGGGACTCCTTCATCAGCCAGCACGACCAGATCTTCCTCACCCTCAACGGGCACTACTGGAAGCCCGGCCGCACCACGATGACTAACCGCGCGGGCCACGACGTCGCCATGCACCTCGTGAACTACCAGGACCGCTACTACGGCGGCGCCGCGATGATCCGGCTGTACCACGTGGACCTCGAGCGGAACGCGATCGACGTCGAGACCCTCTCGCCGTTCATCCTCGGCGGCGGCCTCGGCACGGGCAACGAGCTCGCGGACGGGGAGGCTGCCCTCTCCGGCGACGTCGACCGCTTCACGGTCCGCGTCGACTTCGAGCAGCGCTTCGCCGGGTTCGCGCCCGTCCCGGCGCGGGCCGCCCGTCCGGCCGCGCAGATGCTCGTGCCCGGCACGGTCGCGTACTGGCGCTTCGACGGGCAGGCGGACGGATCCGCGCTCGGCACGACCACGCGCATCCGGGACGCCTCCGGCCGCGGCAACGACCTCGTGGTGGCGAACAGGGCGGGCGCGGCACCCGGATCCCTCCGCTTCGCGTCCGCGCACCACGACGACCAGCCCGGGTTCGGCAGCCTCGCCCTCACGGGCGGCAAGAAGTCGGGCGACTACCTCCGGACCGTCGACGGGGCCCCGCTCGACTCCGCGACCTTCCGCCAGGGCTACACGGTCGAGGCGTTCGTCCTCATCCCCGCCGACTTCGACGGCGACGCCGACGGCTTCAGCGCGATCCTCTCCCGCGCCGCCTCCGCGAAGGACGCGGGCAAGACGCCGGGCGACGCGGGCGACCCCGACGAGCCCGCCGCGACCCTCAGCGTGTCCGGCAGCCGCGAGGTCCAGTGGTGCGTGTACCCGACGACGCAGCAGGGATCCCTCACCAACTGGTCGCACGAGCTGCCGGCCGCCGAGTGGTGGCACGTGGCGGTCGTCAACGACAGCCAGCACACGACGATGTACGTCGACGGCTGCCCGGTGGTGCGGAACCCGTCGACGACGAACCGCGGGCTCGCGGCGGCGTCGCCCGCGACCTCGTGGCTCCTCGGTGCGAACCTCTACGCCGGGAAGCTCGACCACGTGCTGCCGGCGTCGATCGGCGACGTGCGGATCGTGGAGCGGGCGCTCAAGCCGTCGGAGTTCATGATCGCGTGACGCGGCGCCGCGTGAGCGGCGGACGGCCGCCCGGCGTCAGAGCTCCGGGTGGTCGTCCTCGAGCAGGTGGAAGCGGCGGTCGCGGTAGACGAGCGGCGGGGCGGGCTCGCCGAGGATCACGTCGAGGACCTCGGCGACGACCAGCACGGATCCACCGACCGGCACGGTCTGGATGGTGCGGCAGCGCAGGGCGGCGCGCGCGTCGGCGAGCAGCGGCTCCCCGGTCGGCAGCTCCTGGAAGCCCTGCTCCTCGGTGAAGCGCGGCGACCCGGAGACGGCGAACGCGCGAGCGAGCGCGGCGTGCTGCCCCGCGAGCAGGTGCACGACGTAGCTGTCGGCGGAGAGGATCGCGCCGGCGGATCCGGTGGCGCGCGTCACCGAGAACGAGAGCGCGGGCGGATCCACCGAGAGCGACGCGACGCTCGACGCGGTGAGGCCCGACGGCCCGTCCGCGGTGCTCGCGGTGATCAGCGCGACGCCGGCCGGGTGACCGCGGAACGCGGCCTTGAAGAGGTCGGGGTCGGCGCTCACGCCTGCTCGCCCTGGCGCGGGACGGCGGCCACCACCGGGTGGTCGTACGCCACGGTGCCGACCTTGACGGCGCCGCCGGGCGATCCCATCTCGGCGAAGAACTCGACGTTCGCGGTGTAGTAGTCCGACCACTTCTCGGGAAGGTCGTCCTCGTAGTAGATCGCCTCGACCGGGCAGACCGGCTCGCAGGCGCCGCAGTCGACGCACTCGTCGGGGTGGATGTAGAGGGAGCGCTCGCCCTCGTAGATGCAGTCGACGGGGCACTCGTCGATGCAGGCGCGGTCCTTCACGTCGACGCACGGCAGGGCGATCACGTAGGTCACAGGGCGTCTCCACGGGTGGGGGCCGTCGTGACGGCGGGGCGGGTCATGCGCATGGTGTCCACGTTAGAACCTCACGTACCCTTGAGGTCAATCGGGAGGGGACGTCGTGGCGGATGCGCAGGAGCCGACGGTCGCTGCGACGCCGCCGCGGCACGCGCCCGGCGAGCTGCTCACGGTCGGCGAGATGACCCGCCGCACGGGCGTCGCCGCGTCCGCCCTCCGCTTCTACGAGGACCTCGGCCTCATCGCCGCCGAGCGCACCGCGGGCAACCAGCGCCGCTACGCCCGGCACATGCTCCGTCGGGTGTCGTTGATCACGGTGGCCAAGCGCCTCGGGATCCCGCTCGCCGACGTGCAGTCCACCTTCGACGACGTGCCCCTCGACCGGCCGCCGAGCCACGCCGACTGGCAGCGCGCATCCCGCCGCTGGAAGCGCCTGCTGGAGGAGCGGCGCCGGGGCATCGAGCGACTGGAGCGCGAGCTCACGGGCTGCATCGGCTGCGGCTGCCTGTCGATGAAGGCGTGCGGGCTGCTCAACCCGGACGACGCGCTGGGCGATCGCGGGGCGGGGCCGCGGCGGGTGCAGCTCGACTGAACCGCGGGATGCGCCGGGGCGCGGCCGCACGGTGGCACGGCGGCACGCGCTCAGCCGCGGTCGAAGCGCATCCCGCACGCGCGCGCGTCCGCGTCCGCCGCGACCTCGCCCGTGCGCGCGAAGTCGGCCCAGACCTGCCGCACGGCAAGGCCGCGCGCGGCGACCTCGGGCCACGCCTCCGGCGGGACCAGCCGCATCCGGGTCCACGCCTCGCGGGTGCCGAGGATCAGGGGGACGTCGGACGTGTGGCCCGCGCCGATCGGGCTCGATGCCGGCGCCGCACGGAGGACGTAGCGCACGGCCCGGCCGCCCGCGGCGCGGTGCCGGGCGGCGAACGCCCGGACGGGCCGCGCGTAGACGCGGCGGGTGGTGGGCCGGACGACCGCGCGCGTGAGGATCGCGCGCAGGCCGCGGCCGAGCACGGGTACGCGGAGGAGCGGCGCGATCACCGGCAGCGCCGGCAGGTACATCGCGGTCTCGTCGCGCGTCGTGCCGATGAGGAGGTCGACCTCGGGGGCGACGGCCCGCCAGGCGGCGTCGCGGTCGGCCTCCGCGGGCAGCGGCGCGTGCCCGTAGCGCGGTCCCCAGGGCAGGCCCGCGCGGATCCCCGACGCCCACGACGCGCGCTCGGCCCGAGCCTGGCCGCGCAGGACGGCGTCGAGCGGCGCGTCGGCCGGGAGCGAGCGCGTCACGCGCGCCATCGCCCGGAACATGCGCTCGCGCCCGCCCGTGATCCCCACCGGCGGGCTCTGCACGATCGCCCGCCGGAACAGGCCGCGCGCGCCGTCGCTGATCATGAGGTGCAGGATCGCGTCGCCACCGGCCGACTGGCCCATCGCGGTGACGGATCCCGGGTCGCCCCCGAACGCGGCGATCGAGTCGCGGACCCAGCGCAGCGCCTCCAGCTGGTCGAGGAGGCCGAGGTTAGCGGGCGGGGCGCCCGATGCGCCGCGACCGGATCCGCCGCCGCCGAACCCGAGGTACCCGAGCCGCGCGGTCACGGCCACCACGATCACGCGCTGCTCCACGACGAGCGCGCGCGGGTCGTGGATCGCGAGGTCGCCCGCGCCCGTCGTGTAGCCGCCGCCGTGGAACCACACGATCACGGGCAGCGTCTCGTCGGGCGCGCGGTCCGCGGGCAGCGTGATCGACAGCGCCTGGCAGTCCTCCGAGCGGGCGATCCCGTCGAGGGCGCCCCGCGTGAGCGTGTCGAGGATCCGCGACGACGGCTGCGGGCACGCGGGCGCGGGCTGCACGGCCGCCAGCACCGCGGGCGACCCGTCGGATCCGATCCGGGCGGCAGCGGGCACGGGCGGCTCGCCGCGGGCCCCGGTGGCGTAGGGGATGCCGAGGTAGCGGATCACGTCGCCGTCGCGGACTCCCGTCACGGGCCCGGATCGCGTCGGGGTCGGGCCGGGGACGGAGGATGCGGGCATCCCGCCACGCTATCCGGCGGCGGCCGGGCGGCCCGCGCCGGTTCGAGGATCCGCCCCCGCAGGCGTACCGTCGAGGGGTACCGCATCCGAAGAGGGCGCGGCCGGATCGACCCGATCCCTCCCCTCCCCCACCGGTCAGCACAAGGAGAACCCATGCGCACCGTCAACGCCTACGCGGCCACGTCCGCCACCGATCCCATCACCAAGACCACCATCGAGCGCCGCGACGTCGGCCCGAAGGACGTCTCCATCGACATCGCCTACTCGGGCGTCTGCCACTCCGACATCCACACCGTCCGCGGCGAGTGGGGCCCCATCGCCTACCCGCAGGTCGTCGGCCACGAGATCGTCGGCCGCGTCACCGAGGTCGGCTCCGAGGTCTCCAAGCACGAGGTCGGCGACCTCGTCGGCGTCGGCTGCATGGTCAACTCCTGCAAGGAGTGCGAGCAGTGCAAGGCCGGTCAGGAGCAGTACTGCCTGAAGGGCAACATGCAGACCTACGGCGGCACCGACCCGGCCGACGGCACCATCACGCAGGGCGGCTACTCCGAGGCCGTCGTCGTCGACGAGGACTTCGTGCTCCGCGTCCCCGAGTCCCTCGACATCGAGAAGGTCGCGCCGCTGCTCTGCGCCGGCATCACCACCTACTCGCCGCTCCGCCACTGGAACGCGGGCCCCGGCACGAAGGTCGCCGTAGTCGGCATGGGCGGCCTCGGCCACATGGCCGTGAAGATCGCGCACGCCATGGGCGCCGAGGTCACCGTGCTCTCGCAGACGCTCTCCAAGAAGGAGGACGGCCTCCGCCTCGGAGCCGACCGCTACTTCGCGACGAGCGACGACGCCACGTTCACCGAGCTCGCCAGCTCGTTCGACCTGATCATCAACACGGTCTCCGCGAAGCTCGACATGTCGAAGTACATCGGCCTGCTCGCGATCGACGGCACGCTCGTCAACGTCGGTGCCCCGTCGGAGCCGCTCGAGATCCCCGCGTTCGCGCTCATCCCCGCGCGCCGCAGCTGGGCCGGATCCATGATCGGCGGCATCGCCGAGACGCAGGAGATGCTCGACTTCTGCGCCGAGCACGGCATCGTGCCCGAGACCGAGCTCATCTCGGCCGAGCAGATCAACGAGGCCTACGAGCGCGTCCTCAAGTCGGACGTGCGCTACCGCTTCGTGATCGACGCGAAGACGTTCGCGTAAGCAGCATCCACGTCGAAGGGCCCCGCGGATCGTCGGATCCGCGGGGCCCTTCCGCGTCCGGGGCCGCGAGTGTCGGCGTCAGGCGCCGTCAGTCCCGCGCACGAGCGCGTGCAGCGACCGCGTCATGCGGGCGACGAACGCCTCCCGCGTCGCCTCGTCGACGAGGTCGAGCGAGAGGTACGGGTTGAGGTCCTCCAGCTCGACGAGCAGCAGCTCGCCCTCCCGGCTGCGGCAGGCATCGACCCGCTGGATGCCGTGCTCGACGTCGTTCCAGTCGACGAAGCGCTGCGCGAAGTCCCAGTCCTCGGCGCTGGCGGTGTACGGCTCGAGCCGCCAACGCGCGGCGGGATCCGGGGCGTACAGCGCGTACTGCGGCGTCCGGTCGACGAAGCAGAACGAGATCTCGTGCGCGAAGTCGATGCGGGGCTGCAGGAGCCGGCCCCCGAGGTCGAGCGTCGCGAGGTCGTCGCGCGTGACGAACTCGAGGCCCAGGGAGTCGGCGCCGAAGCGGGGCTTGACCACGAGCTCGTCGACGGCGGGCAGCCGATCGAGGTGGTCGAGGTCGTCGACGGTAGGGATCACGGGGTAGCCGGCGGCGAAGAGGTCGAGCAGGTACTGCTTGCCGACCTGGTCGGCCTTGCCGCGGAGGTCGGTGAACACCGGGACGCCGCCCTCCCGCGCCGCCGCCCGGAACGCCTCGTACCCGGCCATGTCGTGGATCACCGGCCCGCTGTTGCGGACCACGACGACGTCGAAGCTGTCCATGAGCCGGCAGGCGGCCGAAGGGTTGCAGATCGCGACGTCGAAGTCCCGGCCGAGGCGCGCGGACAGGTCGATGTCCTCGTCGCAGTAGCGGCGGCCCTTCGCCTGGTAGCCCAGGTCGCTGACGTAGAGGAGGCGGGGGCGGGTCGCGGCGGCGGGCATCCCGGCACCGTAACGGACCGGCGCACGGTGACGGCCGACCGCCTCCCAGCGCGCCGGTGCACGATGCTCCCGTGAGGTGCTCCTCACCCGGGGCGGCTCGCCGGAGCGCCACGGCCGTCGACTCCCCGATGGGCGGGATCCCGTGGACCACACCACCACCGTGCACCTCTCCGACCCGACGCGCTCCTTCGTCGAGCACTACCCCGACCTCGTCTACGCGCAGTACCAGGACGGGCACCTCCTCCCCGGCGGACGGAAGCTGCGCTTCGACCTGCTGAAGCCGGTGTCCGCATCCCCCACGCCGCTGGTGGTGTTCATCAAGGGCGGCGGATTCCGCGACGTCCACCGCGTCCGCTACCTCCCCGCCCTGGTGCGGCTCGCGGAGCGCGGCGTCGCGGTCGCCAGCGTCGACTACCGGACGAGCAACGAGGCGCGCTTCCCCGCGCCGGTCGACGACGTCCGCGAGGCCCTCCGGTACCTGCGCGCGCATGCGTCCGAGCTCAACCTCGATCCCGCGGCCGTCGCGCTGTGGGGGAACTCGGCGGGCGCGACCATCGCCACCATCGTCGGCGCCGCCGAGTCCGAGCGGATCTGCGCCGTGGCCAGCTGGTACGGCATGCACGACCCGCTGATCTCCGCCGGTCTCCGCGCCTCGGGCTCGCCGCTCCGTGCCGCGCTCGGCGCACCCGACGAGGAGGGCGGGCGGTGGTTCCGGCCGGGCGACCACATCACCCCCGGCTCGCCGCCGACGTTCCTCCTGCACGGCACGGACGACCGGGTCGTCCCGGTCGAGCAGAGCCTGTCGCTCGCCGCGACCCTCGCGGAGCAGGGCGTGCCGCACGAGCTCGTGCTCGTCGAGGGAGGTCGACACGACTTCGCCGAGATGAGCACCCGCACCGACGCCCTCGAGCGCACCGCGGACTTCGTGCACGGGCACCTCCTGCGGGCGGCGGGGCGCCAGGACGACGCGTCGTCGAGCGACCGGTCCGGGCGGTGAGGGCGAGGGACCGGGACGTGATCGGCGGCGAGGGCCGGCCGCGCGACGGACGCGCCGGCAGCACGGCCGGTTCCGGCGTCGCCGTAGGGACCGGATGCCGGCTCGCGCTCAGGAGAAGCGGAACACGGGCCCCTTCGGGCGGAAGGGCAGGCTCGCACCCACGGGGATCAGGAACGCGTGGGCTCGGCGGATCCGCAGCACGTCGATCGTGCCGTCCGTGATGATCAGGATCGGGCCGTCCTCGGGGAAGTCCGCGGCGTGCTCGAGCGCGTGGACGCCCGGCTGCAGCACCGTGCCGCCGCGACCCCGCACGCGGACGCGGCCGGCGATGTCGTCGACGTCGAGGTAGCCGGCGTCGTAGGCCGCCGCGTCGCAGAACACGACCCGGGCGGCGGGCACGTCGTGGGCCCGCGCGTACGACGCGATGGCGCCGAGCGCCTTCCCGAGGAGTCGGGCGTCCATGGACCCCGAGGTGTCGAGGACGACGCCGAAGGTCCGACGGACGGTCGGCACCTCGGGCGTGAGCCAGCCGGGCGTCGGGATGTCGGGCGTCGCGGCCTGCCTCCGGGAGGGACGGGCGTACGTGCGCACGGGGTCCAGCGCGGGGAACATCTCCTCGAACCACCGCGCGAGCTCGACGTCCCAGCGGAGCGGAGGCTGCGCCAGCGCGCGGATCTCCGACACCAGCGCGGACGGCAGGTGGCCGCGCCCCTCGCCCAGGTGGAGGTCGAGCCCCGTCCCGAGCGACCGCCGGAGGACCTCGTCGAGATCGACGGATGCGCCGGCGCTCGGCATCCGACCGCCGGAGTCGAGGACGTCGGGCTGCGCGCGCCCGCGCAGGGTGGACAGCTTGCGGTACCGGCGCGCGTCGGTCGCGATCCGGTCGTACACCTCCTCGCTCGACTGCCCGGCGAACCGCGGGTCGTGGAGGAGGCCAGCGGGCATCTCCCCCACGCCCATCTCGAGCAGCCAGCCGTTGATGACGAAGTCCGTCGCGAGGTTGAAGAGGTACGGGTCGCGCCCACCGGTGCGCGTGTGGTGGGCGAGCGCGGCGTGCAGGGACTCGTGCGCGAGGACGAACCGCCACTCCCGCTCGGTGAGCACCGCGAGCGGGTTCACGTACAGCTCCCCGGCCACCGGATCGACCGCCGCGATCGGGATGTCCCAGCCGCGGGCGATCTCCGCGTCGGCGACCAGGGTGAGCGCGGACACGGTCGCGCCGAGCAGCGGGTAGGCCGACAGGAACCACCGCCTGGCGCGCTCCCACACCGGCAGGGGCGCGGACCGGTCGCTGAGCGAGAGCCGCGCCCCGCCGGCCACGTCCATGGCGGCCGACACCGCGTCGGTGAGGCCGTAGGCGAAGAGCTGGCGCCAGTCGGGAGGGCCGCTGTACGAGCGCCGGCCCTGCGTCACGCACGAGGCCGAACCCGCGGTGCCGCACGTCTCGAACCCGGCCGGGACGCCCGTGAGCCGCCACTCGGCGACGAGGCGCTCGGGGGATCCGACGGGCCAGATCACGGGCAGCGCGAACGGGCTCCTGCCGAACCTGAGGGATGCGAGGAAGCGGTCCACCTCGATGTCGGCCGCCGTGGCCTCCACCCGGGACGAGGACGGCGGGCGCGGATCGAGGTGGCCGAACCCCAGGTGCAGCACCAGGTGCGCGAACACCCAGGCCCACTCCTCCGGGCTGGCCCGACGGACGGGGTCGACGACGATGTCGCACGTCTCGGAGTCCACCTGCGCCCACCCGTCGTCCGGGCGGATCCCGTCGCGCCGGATCACGTCCAGCTCCTCCGCGACGTGGGAGAACATCGGGTGCCGGCGCACGCTGCTCCAGCCGAGCACGACCGCCGCGAGCCCCGGGTCCTTCGGTCCCGTCGCGTTCCTCCGGGGCGTCACGCCGAGCGCTTCTCCGCGAGCCGGGGCACGTCCCGCACGAGCTCGACCAGGAACCACGCCGGCAGGACAGGCGCGCCCGTGTCGTCGGGGGCCACCACGATCTGCCCGATCTCCAGCGAGATGTCGGCCAGCTCGATCAGGAGGTCCTTGGCGCGGACCGCGAACTGCCGTCCGGCCGGCGACGCGTGCCGGATGTCGGCGGGCAGCTCCTTCGCGAGCCGGGCGCGCAGGGAGAGGGCGTGGAAGTGCAGGAGGTCGCGGTCGGCGACCTCGGCCGGCCAGCGCAGGTCGCCGCGGATGATGGCGTCCAGGTCGTACGCCCGTTCGCGCATCTTGTACCAGGCGGCGAACGAGGCGGCGTGCGAGGCCGAGACGCAGCCCGCGGCGAGCATCGCGACGACGTCCACGTCCGGATCCGCGCCCCAGGAGGTCAGCGCGTCGGCGAGCGCGTGCCACGACCGGGGCGTCGAGAACGCCTCCTCGGTCTTCGGCGGCTCGACGTGGAGGTGGTCGGGACGCTGGGTGATGTACTCGACCACCGTCGGGTGGATCTGCGCGTCGACGGCCCAGGCGAGCCAGTCGTCCACCGACGAGCGCAGGTGCACGTGCACGAACCGGTTGACGAGGGGAGCCGGTGATCCCCGACCCGGCCCGTGAGGACCAGCGAGTACAGCGACTTCTGCACCTCGGGCCGCGCGCCGTTCAGCTCGTCGAGGAAGAGCACGAACGGCTCCGTGCGCACGAGCATCTCGGGAGGGGCGAACCGGGAGAAGGTCACGCCGTCCGCGCGCGTGATCAGCTGGGGCACGCCCGCGACGTCCTCGGGCGCGAGCTGCGTCGCCATGAGCGTGACGCAGTCCATGCCGAGGTCCCGTGCGAACGCCTCGACCATGGTCGACTTCCCGATCCCCGGCGCACCCCAGAGGTGGACGGGTCGCGCGAGGGCGACACGGAGCAGGACGTCCGGCAGCTGGGCCGGGGTGATGGGGTGGAGGGCGCGCACGGGTCATCCTCCCGTGTCGCGCGCTCGCGACCCGGGCCGAGTGCACATGGGCTCCGCGCTACCGTCGGGGCATGCGCCTGATCCTGATCCGCCACGGCCAGACCAGCTCCAACGTGGCGGGCGTCCTCGACACCCGCATCCCCGGCCCCGGGCTCACGGACCTCGGGCGAGCGCAGGCGGCGCGGCTGCCCGAGACCCTGCGCGGTGAGGCGATCGGCGCGCTGCACGTCTCGACGATGGTCCGCACCCACGAGACGGCCGCGCCGCTCGCCCGGGCGCTCGGCCTCGCTCCCGTCGAGCGCGCCGGCATCCGCGAGATCGCCGCGGGCGGGCTGGAGATGCGCGGCGACCGGGATGCGGTCGTGGAGTACCTGGAGACGATGATCCGCTGGGTCGCCGGCGAGGACGAGCTGCAGCTCGCGGGCGGCGAGACGGGGCGCGAGTTCGCGGCGCGGTTCGACGCCGTCGTCGCGGAGGCGGAGGGGTCGGGCCACGGCACGGTCGCGCTCGTCAGCCACGGCGCCGCCATCCGCTGCTGGGCGGGGATGCGGGCCCGAGGCCTCGACGCGGCCTTCGTCGCCGACCACGCCCTGGAGAACACCGGCGTCGTGGTGCTCGAGGGAGCCGGCCGCGACTGGACCCTCGAGTCCTGGGAGGGCGAGCCCGCGAGCGGCGTGGGCGAGGACGCCCCGTCCGGCCCGACGGGCGGGCCGACGGCCTAGACGGGCTCGGGCGCCGCCGGCCGCCGCCCGATCGACGACTGGAACCGCACGAGGTACCCGTCGGGATCCTGCACGAGGAACTGCCGCACGCCCGTCTCCTCGTCGCCGATCCGGTACCAGGTGGTCTCCGGCTCGAGGAAGAGCGCCACGCCCGACACGGCGAGCGCCTCCGCCACGACGTCGGCGTCCTCGACGGCGATCTGGAAGTTGATCCCCCGCCCGAACGGCCGCTCCAGCGGGCCCGTCACCCAGTTCCGGATGATGCCGGTCTGCTCCAGCATGAGGTGCGCGCCGCCGCGGGCGATGTACGCGAAGCCCTCCGCCGGGCGGTCGTAGAGCACGGCGAATCCGCAGAGGTCGCGCCAGAACGCGAGGCTCGCGGCGAGGTCGGTGACCAGCAGCTCGGGGACGAGGTCGGGCTCGGCGTCGGGATCCATGCGGCCATGCTCGCAGACGGGTCGCGGGCCTCGGCCGCCCCTCGACCTCAGCCCGCGTCGCGGAAGCCCGCGTCGCGGAAGCGGGCCGGGACGAAGCCAGGGAAGTCCTCGCCGATCCCGCCCGCCTCGGAGAAGCCCTCCACGAACGCGGTCGCTTCCGCGATCAGCTGCTCGGGCGTGAGCGGCGCTCCGCCGACCGCGAACCCGTAGGTGCCGTCCGCCGGCCCGTCCAGCCAGTCGAGGTCGTAGGCCGGGGTCGCTCCCATCGGTTCGCGCTCGGCGATGCGCCACCGCTCCCCGAGCACCGTGACCTCGAACGCCTCCATCCCCCGAGCCTACGAGCGGCCGCCCGCTCCGGGTCCGACCCGGCGGGCACCCCACCCCCGCCCGTTACCGTGGACGGATGATCTCCACGCTCCCGCCCACCGCCGAGCTGCACCTGCACGTCGAGGGGACCCTCGAACCGGAGCTGGTGTTCGAGCTCGCCGAGCGCAACGGCGTCGAGCTGCCGTACCAGGGCATCGAGGACCTCCGCTCGCGCTACGCGTTCACCGACCTGCAGTCGTTCCTCGACCTCTACTACGCGTGCACCGCCGTCCTCCGCACGCGCCGCGACTTCCACGACCTCGCCGCCGCGTACCTCGAGCGGGCGGCGGCCGACGGGATCCGGCACGTGGAGATGTCGTTCGACCCGCAGGCGCACACGACGCGCGGCGTGCCCGTCGACGACGTGGTCGACGGCCTGCTCGACGCCCTCCGCGACGCGCGCGTCCGCCACGGCATCTCGGGCGGCCTGATCCTCAGCTTCCTCCGCGACCGTCCGGTTGATGAGGCGATGGCGACCCTCGAGTCCGTCGCCGGCCGCGCGCACGAGCTGCTCGCCGTCGGGCTCGACTCGGCCGAGGTCGGGTATCCGCCGTCCCTGTTCGTCGACGTCTTCGCGCGCGCCCGCGAGCTCGGCCTGCACGCGGTCGCGCACGCGGGCGAGGAGGGTCCGCCCGCCTACATCCACGAGGCGCTCGACCTGCTGCGCGTGGAGCGGGTGGATCACGGGGTGCGCTGCCTCGAGGATCCCGCGCTCGTCGACCGGCTCGTCGCCGACCGGATCCCGCTCACCGTCTGCCCGCTCTCGAACGTGCGCCTCGGCGTGAACGAGTCGCTCGACGAGCACGCGCTGCCCGAGCTCCTCGCGCGCGGCGTGCTCGCGACCGTGAACAGCGACGATCCCGCGTACTTCGGCGGCTACCTGGGCGAGAACCTCCGGCAGCTGCGTCAGGCTCATGCCTTCGACGACGACGCCGTCGCGCTCCTCGCCCGCAACTCCTTCGAGGCGTCGTTCCTGTCGGACGAGCGCCGCGCGGAGCTGCTCGCCGCGGTGGACGCCTGGCGCGCGTCCGCGCTCTGACCCCGGCCCGGCACGCGGTCAGTCGACGACGGCCGCGACGGCCTCGACCTCCACGAGCTGGTCGTCGTAGCCGAGCACGGTGACGCCGAACAGCGTGCTCGGCGGATCGTGCGGCGCGAGGGCGTCGCGGACGACCTCCCAGGCGGCCACGAGGTCGGCCTGCCTGCTCGAGGCGACCAGCACGCGCGTGCTCACGAGGTCGGCGAGGGTCGCGCCAGCCGCCTCCAACGCGACCCGCAGGTTCTCGACGCACCGCGCGGCCTGCGCGGCGTGGTCGCCGACGCCGACCGTGCGGCCGTCCGCGTCGAGCGGGCAGGATCCCGCGAGGAAGACGAGCCGCGCGTCGGCGGGCGCGGTCGCGGCGTAGGCGTACTCGGCGGCGTCCGCGAGGGCGGCGGAGCGGATCAGGGTCACGGCGGTCATGGGTCTCCCGTCTCGCGCGGGCAGCACCCGCGGCGCCCCCAGCCTCCCATCCGCGCTCGCCCGCCGGATGTCCGCGGAGCGCGCGCGGATGTCCGCCCAGCGCGGCCCGCTATCCACTTCGCCCCCCCCCGCGAGGTCGGATCCGCAGCAGCCGTCCCTAGCATCGCCGCGTGCCCGACTACGTCCGCTTCCAGAGCGCCGCGCCCAACCGCCGCGGCACCTTCCCCGGCGTCTTCGCGCTGGCGAACGGGTTGCGCCTGAGCGGCATGCTCTCCGCGGAGGAGGGCGAGTGGATGGACGCCGCCAACGCGCGGGCCGCCGAGTCCTACGCGGATCCGCGCTCCGTCGACCCCGACTGCCACGACCGCGTGCGGAACCCCGGCGCCCGCGCCTGGTTCCTCGCCGACGCCACCGACCTCCTGTCCTTCACGGCCGACTACCTCGCGCTGCTCGACCGGCACGACGTGCCGTGGCAGGAGCTGCGCTCCCGGACGCCCGGACGCATCGTCTACGCCGACCCCGTGCAGGTCATCGCGGTGCCGCACACGGTCGACGACTGGCCCTTCCGCTAGCGCGCTGCCCGCGCCCGGGCGAGGATCCCCTGGATCACCGCGGTCTTCGCGTCCGCGTAGGCGTCCATCGTCTCCCACCGCCGGGTCATGAGCTCCCGCTTCGTGCGCTCGTAGAGGTCGCGGTCGGCCGGATCGGCGCGGAGCCGGTCGCGGAGCAGCAGGTACGCCTCCACGGCGGGATCACCGTGCTCGTAGACGTGCACGTGGACGTCCCGCGCCGGCGTGCGCACCAGGCGGTGCCCGGGCTCGCGGACACGCAGGTCGTAGCCCGCGGCGACGAGACGCTCGACGTGGTCCTCCTCCGCCGTGATGTCCGCGACCACGACCACGACGTCCACGATGGGCTTCGCGGCGAGCCCCGGGACGGACGTGGATCCGATGTGCTCGACGGCGAGCGCGGCGTCGCCCACGGCCTCGAGGATCCGGCGCCGGTGCGCGAGGTACGAGTCCGCCCAGCCGTGGTCGTGCTCCTGCAGTCCGATGGTGAGCGGCGGCTGCCCGCCCACGACGTCCACGCTCGTCACGTCGGGTCGGCGGCGGTCGCGGTCGTCCATCACCGGGACATCCTGCCAGGCGAGGCGTCGCGCGTCAGGCGAACGACACGTGCTGCATCACCCACGCGTGCATCACGACCGCGGCCGCCGCCGACGCGTTGATGGAGCGGGTGGAGCCGAACTGCGAGATCGCGACGGTCATGTCGGCCGCGGCCACCGCCTCGTCGCTGAGGCCAGGGCCCTCCTGGCCGAATACGAGCACGCAGCGCTCGGGGAGGCGCGTGGTCTCGAGCAGCACGGATCCGTCGACGTTGTCGATCGCGATGATCGGCAGGCCCTCGCCGCGCGCCCACTCCACGAGGTCGGCGATGGTCGCGTGGTGCACGACGTGCTGGTACCGGTCGGTGACCATCGCGCCGCGCTTGTTCCAGCGGCGCCGGCCGACGATGTGCACGGTGTCGGCCGCGAACGCGTTGGCGCTCCGCACGATCGACCCGATGTTCATGTCGTGCTGCCAGTTCTCGATGGCCACGTGGAACGGGTGCCGGTGCTGGTCGAGGTCGGCGACGATCGCGTCCATGCGCCAGTAGCGGTAGCGGTCGATGACGTTGCGACTGTCGCCGCGCTCGAGCAGCTCCGGATCCAGGTGCGGCTCGTCGGGCCACGCCTCGGGGCCGCCGGGCCAGGGTCCGACGCCGTGCGTGCTGTGCTCGACGGTCGGTGCCGGCTCGGCGCCCTCCGGTGCGGTCGGCATCAGATGTAGATCCCGGGATCCACGAAGAAGGCCGGATCCACGTGCGCGTCCGGCGCGCGCCCCGCCCGCTTCCCGGTCTCGACCGCGGGGATGCCCGTGAGCACGGATCCCGCGGGCGCGTCCTTCACGACCACGGCGTTCGCGCCGATGACGCTGCCCGCGCCGACCGTGATGGGCCCGAGCAGCTTCGCGCCGGCCCCGATGGTGACGCCGTCGCCGACCGTCGGGTGCCGCTTGCCGTGCACGAGGCTCTTCCCGCCGAGGGTGACGCCGTGGTACATCAGCACGTCGTCGCCGACCTCGGCCGTCGCGCCGATGACGACGCCCATGCCGTGGTCGATGAAGAGCCGCCGCCCGATGCGCGCGCCCGGGTGGATCTCCACCCCGGTCAGCGCCCGCCCGGCCTGCGCGAGCAGCCGCGCCGCCAAGCGCAGACGCCGACGCCACAGCGCGTGCGACACCCGGTGCAGCCACACGGCGTGCAGGCCCGGGTAGCCGAGCACCATCTCCAGGTACCCGCGCGCTGCCGGATCGTGGGCGCGCGCGGTGCGGAGGTCCTCGACGACCCGGGCGACGATCCCCACGCCTAGTCGCGCAGGTCGTCGAACAGCACGGTGGAGAGGTACCGCTCGCCGTAGTCGCACACGATCGCGACGATGGTCTTGCCCTTGCTCTCCGGCCGCTTCGCGATCTCGAGCGCGGCCCACACGATGGATCCGGAGGAGATGCCGCAGAGGATCCCCTCGTCGGTCGCGAGCGCGCGCGAGACGCGGATGGAGTCCTCGAGCGAGACGTCGACGACCTCGTCGTAGACCTCCGTGTCCAGGATCTCGGGCACGGAGTTCGCGCCGATGCCCTGGATCTTGTGCGGGCCGGGCTTGCCGCCGTTGAGGATGGGCGAGTCGAGCGGCTCGACCGCGACGATCTGGACGCCCGGCTTCCGCTCCTTGAGCACCTGGCCGACACCCGTGATGGTGCCGCCCGTGCCGACGCCCGCGATGAACACGTCGACGCCGCCGTCGGTGTCCGCCCAGACCTCCTCGGCCGTGGTCTCGCGGTGCTTCTGCGGGTTCGCGGCATTCGCGAACTGCTGCGCCCAGATGGCGTTCGGGGTCTCCTCCACGATCTGCTTGGCCCGGTCGACCGCGCCGCGCATGCCCTCGGGGCCGGGGGTCAGCACGATCTCGGCGCCGTACGCGCGCAGCACCAGCCGGCGCTCGACGCTCATGGTCTCGGGCATCGTGAGGACGACCTTGTACCCCCGCGCCGCGCCGACCATCGCGAGCGCGATGCCCGTGTTGCCGCTCGTGCCCTCGACGATGGTGCCGCCGGGCTCCAGCGCGCCGGCAGCCTCGGCCGCGTCGATGATGGCGACGCCGATGCGGTCCTTCACGCTGGATGCGGGGTTGTGCGACTCGAGCTTCACGAGCACGGTCGCGTCGAGCCCCTCGGTGAGCCGGTTGAGCCGGACGAGCGGCGTGCCGCCGACCAGCTGGGTGATGTCGTCGTAGACGCGACCTGCCATGGGTTCCACCTTCGTCGTGATCCTGGTCGGTGCGGGGCGCTGCCGCGCGCACCTGCTCGACTTCGAGCCTATGGGAGCCCAACCGCGCGTGTCGCGGCGGCATTCCTGCAGGCTGGACCCATGAGCGCGCGCATCGAGGTGGAGGGGCCAGGCGGCCCCGAGGTCATGACCCTGACGGACGGGCCGGTGCCCGATCCGGGGCCCGGCGAGGTGCGGATCCGCGTGCACGCCGCGGGCGTCAACTTCATCGACACGTACCGGCGCAGCGGCGTCTACCCGATGGCGCACCCGTACGTCCCGGGATCCGAGGCGGCGGGCGTCATCGAGGCGCTCGGCGACGGCGTGAGCGGCGTGCACGTGGGCGACCGCGTCGCGACCGCCGAGGCGACAGGCACCTACGCCGAGCACGCGCTCGTCCGCGCCGAGACGCTGCTGCCCGTGCCGGACGGCGTCGACATGGAGGTCGCCGCGGCGCTCCCGCTCCAGGGCCTCACCGCCCACTACCTCGCGACGAGCTCGTACCCGGCCGGCCCCGGGGATCGCGCGCTCGTGCACGCGGGCGCCGGCGGCGTGGGGCTCCTGCTCACGCAGCTGCTCGTGGATCGCGGCGTCGAGGTGATCACCACGGTGTCGACCGAGGAGAAGGCCGCCCTCTCGCGCGCGGCGGGCGCGACGCACGTGCTCGGCTACGACGACGTGCCCGTGCGCGTCCGCGAGCTCACCGCCGGCCGGGGCGTCGACGTCGTCTACGACGGGGTCGGCCGCGACACGTTCGACGGCTCGCTCGCCTCCCTGCGCATCCGCGGGACCCTCGTGCTCTTCGGCGGCGCGAGCGGCCAGGTCCCGCCGTTCGACCTGCAGCGCCTCAACTCCGGCGGATCCCTCTCGGTCACGCGCCCCACGCTCGCGCACTTCCTGCTCGACGCGGAGGAGCGGCGGTGGCGCGCGGGCGAGCTGTTCGCGGCGGTGCTCGACGGATCCCTCGACGTGCGCGTCGGCGCGACCTACCCGCTCGCCGACGCGGCGCGCGCCCACGAGGATCTGGAGGCCAGGCGCACGACGGGGTCGATCGTGCTCATCCCCTGAGGCCGGGTCGGCGCACTCGCATCGGCACCGCCTACCCTCGTCGCATGCCCGCACCCGGATCCGCGCCGACGCGCCTCGGCTTCCTCACCACCGGCCCGTTCCATCCGGCCGATCCCGCCGTCGGCCTCGAGGAGGCGCTCCGGCTGGTTGAGCTCGGCGACGCGCTCGGCCTCGACACCGCGTGGCTCCGGCCCGACCACCTCCGCCACGCGATCTCCTCCCCCGTCGCGATGCTCGCCGCCGCCTCGCAGCGCACGCGCCGCATCGCGCTCGGCACCGCCTCCATCCCGGTCCGCGCCGAGAACCCGCTCCGCCTCGCGGAGGACCTCGCGACCGTCGACCTCCTCTCCGGCGGCCGCCTGCGCCCCGGCCTCTCGGTCGGCAGCCCGAAGCGCGTGGCCGCGGTCGACCGGGCCGTGCACCCGACGACGGCCGAGCACGAGGAGCCGGGGCGCGAGCGGCTCCTGCGCTTCCGCGACCTGCTGCGCGGCGGACGGGTGCCGGGCGCGGACGAGCGGCCCGACGGATCCGACGACGAGCACGACGACGACGCCCTCACCCCCACGGTGCAGCCGGCGTCCCCCGGCCTCGCCGACCGGCTCGGCTACGGCGCGGCGACGCTCCGCACCGCGGCCTGGGCGGGATCGCACGGCTTCCGCCTGCTCGCCTCCGACGTGACCGAGCGCGCATCCGGCGCCGGCGGCCGCGGCTTCGCGGCCGACCAGCGCGACCTCATCGACGCCTACCGCGCCGCGCATCCGGACCCGGCCGCCGCGCACGTCACGCTCGCCCTCGTCGTGGTGCCGACCGACGGCGCGACGGCCGAGCAGCGGGCGCGGTACGCGGCCGACGCGGCGGCGCGCGCCGAGCGGGCCCGGCGCACCGACCAGTCGGAGGACGCGGCGGCCGCGTCGAGCATGGTCCGCGCGCCCGACCTCGTGGGCCCGTCCGACGAGCTCGCCGCCGCGCTCCTCGCGCACCCGGCCGTGCAGGCCGCCGACGAGCTCGCGATCGCGCTGCCCGCCGGCCTCCCCGCGGGCGACCTCGCGCGGATCCTCACCGACGTCGCCGAGCGCCTCGGCCCGGCGCTCGGCTGGGCGCCCGCGACCACCTGATCCGCGGCCGCCGGGTTGTGCGCCGCCCCGACCGCGAAGGCGGAGGGGCGCCGCGGCACCGCCCGCCTACCATCGGTCCATGCCCGCATCCGGTACCCCGCTCGCCCGCCTCGGCTTCCTCACCATCGGCACGTTCGACCCGGCGGATCCCGCCGAGGGCCACGAGGCCACCCTCCGGATCATCGAGAGGGGCGAGCAGCTCGGCCTCGACAGCGCGTGGCTCCGGCACCGCCACCTGCAGCACGGGATCTCCTCCCCCGTCGCCGTGATGGCCGCGGCCTCACAGCGCACGCGCCGCATCGACCTCGGCACGGCCGTCACGCCCATCGGCGCCGAGAACCCGTTCCGCCTCGCCGAGGACCTCGCGACCGTCGACCTCCTCACCGGCGGCCGCCTCCAGCCGGGCTTCTCGATCGGCACGCCCATGCGCTTCGACACGTACCGCGACGCGATCTACCCGACGACCGCCGACCTCGAGGACCTCGGCTACGACCGCCTCCTCCGCTTCCGCGACCTCGTGCACGGCCGGACCGTCAGCGACGCCGCCGCCCGCGAGGGACAGGAGGAGTACGCCTCCACCGTGCAGCCGCACGCCGCGGGACTCGCCGAGCGGATCTGGTACGGCGCCGCGAGCACGCGCTCCGCGGTCTGGGCCGGCGAGAACGGCTTCCGCCTCCTCACGTCGAGCGTGATCCAGGGCGAGCTCGGGCCGGACTTCGGCGCGAACCAGCGCGCGCAGATCGACGCGTACCGGGCAGCCCATCCGACCGGCGCCGACGCCCGGGTGTCGCAGGGCCTCGTCGTGATCCCCACCGACCGCGCGACCCCCGAGCAGCGCGCCCGCTACGAGGCGTACGCGGCGTCCCGGGCGCATCGGGTGGGCGTCCCGCAGGGTCCGCGGGGGCTGCTCTTCGCCGAGGACCTCGTGGGCACCTCGGAGGAGATCGCCGCGCGCCTGCACGCCGACCCCGCGTACCAGGCCGTCGACGAGGTCGCGTTCGCCCTGCCGTTCACCCTCGGCGAGGCCGACCTCGAGCAGATCCTCACCGACATCGCCGAGCTCCTCGGCCCGGCCCTCGGCTGGTCGCCCGCCGTCTGACCCGGCCCGCGCACGACGACGCCCCTCCCGCCCGACCATGAGGGTCGGTGCGGGAGGGGCGTCGTCCTTCGCCCTAGTCGCGACTTCGGCGCCGGCGGCGCTTCTGGAAGGACACGGAGACCAGGTACGTGACGCCGAACATGAGCACAGCGACCACGCTCGCGGGCACGGCCTGCGTGGCAGGGGAACGCCCGTCGAGCAGAGGCACGATCACCAACTGCGAGAAGAGGAAGAACGCGACGACGATGGACGACGATGCGAGGGCACGGCTTCGATCTGCTCGGTGGTCCTCCGGTTCAATCACGACGGCACTGTACTTCCAACGTCGGAAGGTAGATCCGCATATTCCGGTTGCGTGTGCAGACGCCATGGGCTGTGGCTACCGCGACGATGGTCGCTCCCACCCCGACGCCGACTGCGCACCCGAGGCCACCGCTCTCCGGGCCGAGTGCCGCACAGATCAGCAAGCCCAGCGTGCCCGCCGCGCCAGCCGCTTGCTCGGAGGGGTCGAGGCTGACGTACGGGAACGGATCCGCCCCGGCTCGTACGAGAGAACTACCCAGCTCCTCCTGTGTCGGTGACCCGACCACCGGCGCTCCTCCCGGTGAGTAGGTGTAGGTGATGGTCACTCCGTCGCCGATGCGGTACGTCACGCGCTGGCCGAATGCGGTACTGACGGCGTCCCGCGGAACCGCGCTCTCGCGGAGCTCGATACCGGCTCTCTCGATGCGCTCCGTGGATGGAACAGCGTCGGAGACGTCCGCCGTTCGAGCAGGCCCGGAGGAGAATGAGGCGCTGATGCGGCTCAAGGGAGTCCTCGTCGGCGTCGCCGAGGCGCTGGACGCGAAGGAAAGCGTCGACAGTGCGACGGCTGCGATGCCCCCCATGATGGGGATCGGATGAATGCGCATGGTTGCTCCTAGCTAGTCGGAGTGCTTCGGGGGAGGTTCGCAGGTCGCGCACTTGCGCGAGCGAAGCGCACACACCCCGGCGGAGGCGGAGGTCAGCGCGACTTCATGTGCCGACCCGGCCGGGAGGCGACGACGCCCCTCCCGCGCGATGCGGGAGGGGCGTCGTCGCGCGATCCGGCGCGGGATCAGTGCATGCTGACGGCCTCGGTCGAGGCGCCCTCGCGGAAGCGCTCGAGCGGGACGCGCACCATCGACCAGGAGATGATCGATGCGCAGGCCACGCCGATCGCCGCGGCGAGGAACACCACGTGGTACCCGTCGACCTGCTGCTGCAGCGGGTTCGCCACGCCGTCGGTGACCGACGCGGTGACGGCGGAGGCGAACAGGGCCGTGAAGACGGCCGTGCCGATGGATCCGCCGATCTGCTGCGTGCCCGTGAGCGCCGCGCCCGCGACGCCCGCGTCCCGCGGCTCGATGCCGGAGAGCGCGACGTTCTGCATGGGCACGAACACGAACGCGAGCCCGATGCCGAGGAGGATCTGGCCGGGCAGCACCTGCACGACGTACGCGCCGTCGACCGTGATCCGGCTGAACCACAGGAGCCCCGCGGCCGCGAGGAGCGGGCCGATCGTCATGAGGACGCGCGGGCCGACCTTCGGGAGGAGGCGGGCGACCTGCGGGGCCGTGAGCATGATGGTCGCGGCCATCGGCAGCGACGCGAGGCCCGAGATCAACGGCGACATGCCGAGCACGATCTGGAAGTGCAGCGTGAGGTAGAGCAGCCCGCCGAGGAGCGCCGCGCCCACCATCACCGAGGTGAGGTACGCGCCGCCGCGGGTGCGGTCGGCCACCACGCGGAGCGGCAGCAGCGGGTTGCGCGCCCGCGACTCCCACCACACGAAGGCGACCATGATCCCCACGCCGAGCGCGAGGAAGCCGATGGTGTCGGGCTGCGTCCAGCCGTTCTCCGCGCGGGAGAAGCCGTAGACGATGGATGCGAGGCCGAGGGTGACGAGGAGGGCGCCGGGCACGTCGTAGCTGCGGTCGCCGTCGGCGCGGCTCTCCTTCACGAGCGGGATGCCGGCGACGATCGCGACGATCGCGATGGGCACGTTGACGAGCAGGCACCAGTGCCAGCTGAGGTACTCGGTGAGCACGCCGCCGAGCAGCAGGCCGACGGCCGCACCGGATCCGGCGATGGTGCCGTAGACCGCGAACGCCTTGACGCGGTCGGGGCCGGACGGGAACGTCACCGACAGGAGCGCGAGCGCGGCGGGCGCGAGGAGCGCGGCGAAGACGCCCTGGAGGCCGCGCGCGATGAGGAGCGTCTCGCTCGAGACGGCGAACCCGCCGATCGCGCTGGCCGCCGCGAAGCCGACCATGCCGAGGAGGAAGGAGCGCTTGCGGCCCCAGTAGTCGGCGATGCGGCCGCCGAGCAGGAGGAGCGAGCCGAAGGCGAGCGCGTAGACGGTGACGACCCACGTGCGGTCGGCGTCGGTCATGCCGAGGTCGCGCTGGGCGGCGGGCAGGGCGATGTTCACGATGGTGCCGTCGAGCACGACCATCAGCTGGGCGAGGGCGACGACGGCGAGGAGGATCCACTTGCTGCGGGCGGACGGCGCGGCCGGAGCGGCGGGGCCGGTGGGTGCGGCGGGGCCGGCGAGCGATGCGGAGGACGTGGACGGCGGTGCGTCCTCAGGGGTGCGTGCGTGCGAGATCTGGTGCTCCTGGATGGTCGTGCGGCGCCCGGGCGGGCGAGGACGGTCCAATCTAGGGCGGCATCGTGGACGGAGTCAAACGAACCGGTTCGTTTGACATACGCTGTTCACATGGCAGAGACGACGGGGTCCGCCCGACCGACCGACGAGAAGCAGGACGACGTCCGGCACCGCATCCTCCTGGCCGCGCGCGAGGAGTTCGCCGCCCACGGGCTGGCGGGCGCGCGGGTCGACCGCATCGCCCGCTCGGGCCGCGCGAGCAAGGAGCGGCTGTACGCGCACTTCACCGACAAGGAGTCGCTGTTCCACGCGGTGCTGAAGCTCAACGGCGTGGAGTTCTTCTCCGCCGTGACGCTGGATCCCGCCGACCTCCCCGGCTTCGTCGGCCAGCTCTTCGACCACGCATACGAGCACCCGCAGCACCGCCGCATGCTCGCGTGGGCGCGGCTCGACGGCCTGGAGCTCGACGTGCCGCACAGCGCGACGTCGCCGTCGGCCAAGGTGCAGGCGGTCCGCCGCGGGCAGGAGGAGGGCCACATCGACCCGTCGTGGGATCCGCAGCGCCTCCTCACGATGCTGTTCGCGCTCGCGCAGGCGTGGGTGCAGTCGCCCTACCCGGCGATGCACGCGGACTCGCCCCGGGCGCGCGCCGCGGACCGCGCGGCCGTCGTCGAGGCGGCCCGGCGGATCACGGCGCCGGCCGCGAGCTGACGCTCCGCCGCTGACGACGGCGCCCGGCCCCTGGTCGACACGTCATCCTGCGGATTCCCCGGATGAGGGAGACGCTTCCCAGGCCCCGCCCGTAGCGTGAGACCATGTCCGACACCCTGACCCGCGAGTACGAGGCGGGCTCCAGCCACGCGCATCCGCTCCGGCGGTTCCTGCGCCGATGCCGGGCCTGGATCGAGCTGCACCCCAAGGCCCGCTGGCTCTACCGGATCCTCGTGGGGCTCCTCGGCATCGCCATCGTCCTCGTCGGCATCGTGCTCATCCCGCTGCCCGGCCCCGGTTGGCTCATCGTCTTCCTCGGGATCGCCGTGCTCGGCACCGAGTTCCCCGCCGCGCATCGCGTGAACGTGTTCCTCAAGCGCCAGCTGCACCGCTTCTGGGACGCGTGGCGCCGGTGGCGCGCCTCCCGCGCCGAGCGTCGCGCGGCCCGCACCGCGCGCTGACCCGCGCGCCCATCTCCCCCTTCCGGTCGATCCGGCGGGCGCGCCGCGCTCCGTAGGGTCGGGGCATGCCCTCCCCCACGCTCGTCCCCCGCATCGGGCCCGCCCGCCTTGCCCGTGCGATCGGCCGGGAGGCGGCCCTCGTGGCGCTGTCGCTCGTGGTGGGCGCGCTCTCGTTCGGTGCCATGCTCACGTTCGTGGACGAGGCAGGTGCGACCGGGATCCGGATCGAGCTCCTGCTCCTTCTCGACGCGGCCGCCGGGCTGCTCGGCATCGCGATCCTGCCGCTGCGCCGGTTCGCGCCCCTCGCGGTCGCGGCGGTGCTGGGCGTCATCGCAGCCGTGTCGAGCATCGGGCTCCTCGCCTCAGGCATCGCACTCGTGTCGCTCGCGATCCGCCGCCGGCCGAAGGAGATCGCCGCCGCCGCCGCCGTCTGGATCGCGGCCGTCGGAACGTGGGAGGTCGCCGGCCTCTCCTACCTGCCCGTGACGCCGGAGGAGCTGCCGCTCACGGCGGCGCTGATCCTCGTGGTGCTCGGTCTCCTCATCCTCCTCGGGCTCTACCTCGGCGGCCGCCGCGAGCTGCTGGCGTCGCTCCGGGAGCGCGCCCGGCTCGCGGAGGAGGAGCAGGCCCTCCGATCCGCGCAGGCGGCGGACCGCGAGCGCACCCGGATCGCCCGGGAGATGCACGACGTGCTCGCCCACCGGCTGTCGCTCGTCGCCCTGCACGCGGGGGCGCTGGAGTACCGCGACGACCTCGACGCGGCAGAGGTCCGCGCGACCGCCGGCGTGGTGCGCGACAACGCCCGCACGGCCCTCACCGAGCTGCGCGGCGTGCTGGGGGTGCTGCGCGATCCGTCGGGCGCGCCCGCCACGCTGCCCCCGCAACCGACGCTCGCCGACCTCCCCGCGCTCCTCGACGAGGCCCGCGCCCTCGGCGTCGAGGTGCACGCGGACGTCGACCCCGGCACCCGCGACGACCTGCCGCGGCTGCCCGCGACCACCTCGCGGCACGCCTACCGCGCCATCCAGGAGTGCCTGACGAACGCGCGGCGGCATGCGCCGGGCGCGCCGGTCGAGGTGTCGCTCGACGGCCGCCCCGGCGGACGCCTGCGCATCGTCGTGCGGAACCCGGCACCCCCGCCCGCCGCGTCCGAGCCACCCGCCTCGACCCGCGGCCACGGCCTCGCCGGGATCGCCGAGCGCGCCCACGCCGTGGACGGCACGCTCGACGTCTCCCGACGCGATGGTCAGCACATCGTCGAGGCGGTGCTCCCGTGGACGGCGTGAGCGGCGACGCCATGAGCGCGAGCGGCACCCTCCCCACCGGCGCCGGCCTGCCGGGCGTCGTGCCCGCGGGCGGCCCGCCGATCCGCGTCGTGATCGTCGACGACGACGCGCTCGTCCGCGCGGGCCTCGCGATGCTGCTGGGCGGCGGGCACGGCCTCGAGGTGGTGGGCGAGGCGGCCGACGGGCTCGCGGCCGGCACCGTGATCGCGCGCACCGCGCCCGACGTCGTGCTGATGGACATCCGCATGCCGGTCTGCGACGGGATCACCGCCACGGCCCGCGAGGTCGCCCGCCGCCCCGACCTGCCGGTCATCGTCCTCACGACCTTCGACGCCGACGAGCTCGTGCTGGGGGCGCTCCGGGCGGGCGCGCGCGGCTTCCTGCTCAAGGACACGCCGCCGGTGGACCTCGTCCACGCGGTGCGTCAGGTGGCGGCGGGCCGATCGATCCTCTCGCCGTCCGTGCTCGACACCGTGATCGGCGTGGCCGCGCAGCGCGATCGCGCCGACCGCACGGCCGAGCGGGAGCGCTTCCAGACGCTGACCGAGCGCGAGCAGGAGGTCGCGCTCGCGATCGCGCGCGGCTGGTCGAACGCGCGCATCGCCGCCGACCTCTACCTCGGCGTCGCGACCGTCAAGACCCACGTGGGGCACGTGCTCGACAAGCTCGGCGTCGAGGGCCGCGTGCAGGTCGCCGTGCTCGTGCACGAGGCCGGGCTCGCCCCGTCGGGGTGAGCCCGGCCTCGGGCGGTGCCGGCCGGAGCCGGTCAGGCGATGCGGATCAGCTCGCGAGCGCCGGGTAGTCGGTGTAGCCCTCGGCACCGGGGCCGTAGAACGTGGCCGGGTTCGGCTCGTTCGTCTCCGCGCCGGACTCCCAGCGCTCGACGAGGTCGGGGTTGGCGATGACCATGCGGCCGACGGCCACGACGTCGGCCGCGCCCTCCTCGACCAGCTGGATCGCCTCGTCGCGCTCGGTCTGCACGCCGAAGCCGCTGTTGATCATGAGCGGCCCGCCGAACGTCTTCCGGAGGCCCTGCACGAGGTCGCCCGCGGGCTCCGCGTGCAGGATGCTCACGTAGGCGAGGCCGAGCGGCGCGATGCCGGACAGCAGCGCCTCGTAGGTGGCGCGGGTCTCGTCGGCGTCCTCCTCGAGCACGTCCTGGATGTTGTGCGACGGCGAGATGCGGATGCCGACGCGCTCGGCGCCGATCTCGCGGGAGACCGCGTGCGCCACGTCGATGCCGAGCTTCGCGCGGTTCTCCGGCGATCCGCCGTAGGCGTCCGTGCGCACGTTCGAGACGGGCGAGAGGAACTCGTGCAGCAGGTAGCCGTTGGCGGAGTGGATCTCGACGCCGTCGAACCCGGCGTCGACCGCGTTGCGGGCGGCGACCGTCAGCTCGTCGACGATGAGGGGGACCTCGTCGGTCGCCGGCTCGCTCGGCACGGGGTACGGCGCCTTGCCGGTGGGCGTGTGCACCTCGCCCTGGATCGCGATGGCGCTCGGCGCGAGCAGCGGCAGGCCGCCCGTGATCTCCTCGTGCGAGACGCGGCCGCCGTGCATGAGCTGCATGACGATGCGGCCGCCGGCCTCGTGCACCGCGTCGGTGACCCGACGCCAGCCGGCGATCTGCTCGTCCGTGACGATGCCGGGCTGGCCCGGGTACGCCTTGCTGCGCTCGCTCGTGAACACGCCCTCGGAGACGATGAGGCCGGTGGACGCGCGCTGCCGGTAGTACTCGACGACGATGTCGCCGGGCACGCCGTGCTCGTCGGAGCGCATGCGGGTCAGGGGCGCCATGGCGACGCGGTTGGGGAGCTCGAGGGCGCCGAGGGCGACGGGGGAGAACAGCTTCACGTGGTGGATCCTTCGTCTCGCGGGTGGCCGGCGCGCACCGCGACGGATCGCGTCGGGGAGGGCGGCGGGGCCAGCGGCCCGTGCGGACCGCCTTGGGGCAACCCGATCCGCCCGGGGCGGCATTCCGCGGCCGATCCTTCTCCCAGGCCCTCGTCAGGCTCCCCGCGCCCCGGGCGCGTCCGACGCCGCCGTCAGTAGGAGGGGAAGGCCTCCGCGCGGCGGGCGAGCACGACGTCGTCGGCGGCGAGGTCGTGCCAGCCGCGGAGGAGGTGCCGCGAGTCCCAGCCGACGGACGCGTAGGGCAGCCAGACCGTGAACAGCCAGCCGAGGACGAACCCGTTCTGCACCACGCCGCGGAGGAGGGCCCGGCCGAAGCCGAGCGTGCCGGGCTCCGAGAAGCGCTGGACGCGGATCCCGACCATCGCCTTGCCGGGCGTCGTGCCCTTCCAGCCGAGCCACCACGTGGCGATGAGCAGGTACGCGACCATGCTGATGAGGAAGCCGAGCATGGCGCCGCCGAAGTAGGAGTCCATCATGTCGTCGGCGGCCTCGCCGAACAGCTGCAGGTCGTCGATCCGCTGCCGGGCGATGCCCTGCAGCGGGACGATGAAGGCCCCGGCCGAGAGCCCGCCGACGAGCCCGAAGACGACCTGGTCGAGGATCCGGCCGGCCGCCCGGCGGCCGACGCCCGCGAGGCGCCAGGCGGGATCGATGTGCGGGGGCAGCGGGCGCTGCGCGTGCGGCAGCAGGACCATGCCGTAGCCGGGCGGCGGCACGGCACCCCCGTACCCGCCGGGGTACGGGCCGCCGGGGTACGGGCCGCCGGAGTGCGGGCCGCCGGAGTGCGGGCCGCCCGGATACGCGGCGGGCGGATAGGCGGCGGGTGGATAGGGCTGGGGCGCGTACGGCCCGGCCGCGTGCGCCGGCTCCGCCGCCGCGTCGGCCTGGGCCCTCGCCTGCCCGTCGTCCGTGTCCGGCCGGCGGTCGTCGTGCGTGTCGCTCATCGCGTCTCCCCTGGATCGCTGCGCCCCGCGGCGCGGATCCAGCGTATCCAGCAGGTGGGGGAACCACGACGCGGGAGGGCCCGGCACCCTCGCGGATGCCGGGCCCTCCCGGTCGTGTTTGTGACGCCGGCGTCAGCCCTGGATCTCCCCGCGGGAGACGGCCTCGGCGTACTTGCGGAGGTCCGGCCCCGGCTCGAAGTCGATGAACCGGCCCTTGAGCTGCTCGAAGAGGCGCTGGTACACGGTCTCCCAGTCCTCGCCCTCGAGCTCCTTCGCCGCGGTGAGCACGGCCTCCTGGAGCACGCGGTCGCTGTCCGTGAGGATCTTGTCGCGCGCCTCCTGGTTCCAGACGATCTCGGAGGTGTCCATGATCAGGCCTGGACGTCCCCGCGCCAGGCGCCGTCCTCGGCGCCGCGCTTCTCGATGAACTCCTTGAAGTTCTTGAGGTCGGCCTTGATGACGTGGTCGTCCACGCCGATCGCCGCGCCGACCTTCTCGACGAGGCCCTTCGCCTCCCAGTCCAGCTGGACGGTGACGCGGGTCTCGGTGTCGCTGAGCTTGTGGAACGTGACGACGCCGGCGTGGTCCTCGTCGCCGCCCGTGGAGTTCCAGGCGACGCGCTCGTCGGGGTGCTGCTCGGTGATGTTGGCCTCGAACGTGCGCTCGATGCCGCCGATCTTGACCTTCCACTCGGTGAGCGTGTCGGTGACCTGCGTGATCGACTCCACGTAGCTGAGGAAGTTCGGGAACGACTCGAACTGGGTCCACTGGTTGTAGGCGGTGCTGACGGGGACGTTGACGTCGACGGTCTCGATTACTCGGGGCATTGCTTCTCCTCGTTCGGATTCGGTGCGTGGGGTCGGGTCGTCGTGCGATCCGAGAGCCCGGGCGTCGATGTGGGCACCGGCGCGGGCACGACTCCGACGTTACGCCGGGGCCCCACCGGGTATCCGGCACCCGAGGAATGCACAGGGAACGTTCAAGCGCAGGTCACGCCTCCGCGGTGCGCGGCGGCTCGAGCATCCGCCGGACGAAGGCGCGCGACCACGCCGCGTAGACGCGGGACGCCTGGGCGGCGTCCGGATCGCCGAGGTCGATGACGCTCTCGCCGGGGAAGTGCACGGCGTCCACGCAGGCGCGGGACACGACGATCTCGGCCGTCACGCGGTTGAGCAGCCGCGCGTGACGGGCGGCGACCGCGCGCCACGGGGAGGGGATCCCGACGCTCTCGTTGAGCGGCGGCACCTCGGGGATGAGCACGCGCGCGCCCTCGGGCAGCCCGCGCGTCAGGTCGTCGATGGCCGCGCAGAGCAGCCACCGCCACGTGCGCTGCGGCGTGAGGCGGATGCTGTCGCCGACGCCCACCATGAGGAGCACGACGTCGACGCCCGCGAGGAGCGGGCGGTCGCGGACGGTGCCGGCGGCGGTGTGGATCGTGAGGTCGGAGAACGGGCGCGTGGCCCACTCGACGCCGCGGCCCGTGCGACGGGCGAGCTGCCGGGAGAAGTGGCCGGCCATGCCGAGCTCGTGCGAGAGGACGCCCATGCCGACGGCCGTCGCCTCCCCGATGACGAGCACGCGGTGCGGATCCTCGCCCGGCACGACGCCGGACGCCGCGTCACGCGGGAAGACCGTGCCCTGGAGGCCCGCGCGCAGGGCGACGTACTGCACGAAGATCGCCGGCCGGGCCACGGCCTGCGCGACGCGCCGCATGCGCCCCGTCATGCGTCGCACCCCCCGGTCATGGACGCGCCCCGCGTGGTCGGCGGGTCAGACGCCGCGGTTGCGGAGGAACGGCATGGGCGAGGTCGCGACGCCGCCCTGCCGGATCTCGAAGTGGAGGTGGCAGCCGGTGCTGAGGCCCGCGCTGCCGACCGCGCCGATCTGCTGGCCCGCCTGCACGGTCTGGCCCGTGCGGACCATCACGCCGTACGAGTACATGTGGCCGTACACGCTCGTGACGCCGCCGCCGTGGTTCAGGGTGATCGCGTTGCCGAAGCCGCTGGATCCGCCCGCGAACTGCACCGTGCCGGCCGCCGTCGCGTAGATGGGGGTGCCGCAGCCCGCGCCGAAGTCGTCGCCCGCGTGCAGGCGCCAGTAGCCGAGGATCGGGTGCAGGCGCATGCCGTAGGACTGGTACGACCCGTAGCTGCGGATGGGCATGGTCCAGCCGGACGACGAGGGCTGGCCACCCGAGGACGGCGGGCGGGGGGCGTTGGCCGGCGGTCGCGCGGCGGCGTTCGCGGCGGCGGCAGCAGCTGCGGCCGCGGCACGCGCGTCGGCCTGGCGGCGGGCCTCGGCGGCCGCCTCCTCCTGGCGCTTCCGCTCGCCGATCGCGAAGCCCTCCTCGACGGAGATGCGGGAGTCGCGGAGCGTGGTGAGCTGCGCCTGGAGCTCCGAGCTGCGGGCCTCCTGCTCGGCGAGCGCCTGATCCGCGCGGGCCTGCGCC